>JASHRC010000229.1 GCA_030037525.1 Candidatus Acidiferrales bacterium
GTTTTCGAGCCGCGCCTTGTACTGCTCGATCGATTCATCGGCCGATTTCTTCACCTGTTCGAGCCACTCTTGCTGCTGCTCGTGGCGTTTCATTTCCCAGGTCCTCAGGATTGGCTCGAGTTGTGACTGCAGAAGGGTTTGCCACCGCTCGATGCCCCGAGCTACGCGTGCTTCCATCTTCTTGTCGAAATCGGCGAGCGCCTGCTCGCGCGCGTACTCAATATCCGAGCGTGCTTTTTCTAGGGTTTCGCGCGACAGCGCTTCGAAGCGGCCGATCGAGCTAGAGGTCGTTTGCTCGACGCGGTCCGTGAAGGTGGCGTGCGCGATTTCGGCAGACTCGCCCATCCTGCCACGCTCGCGATCGACGATTTCCTTGGCCGCTTCCTCGATCTCCGCCTGGCTGTGTTCGACGTAGGTCCGGCGATAATGGTCCAGCTCCGAGGCGACCAAACTCGAGATCTCCGCGGCTTTGCCGCGCAACGCCGCGGTCGACTGCTCGACCGCCTTTTCGAGCGCGGACTGCATGGTCGTCTGCGCCTTTTTTTGATACCAGTCGGCGGCCTTCGACAGCGCTTCGTAGGTGTCGTGCTTGGCTTCTGTGTTCTTTTGATCGAACTCGCCTTCCAGTTTTTCCAGCACCGCGCGGCAAGACTTCTCAAACTCGGCCGGGAGCCGTCCGGACTCTTCTCTCACCCGCTCCAGTGCTTGCTTGAGAGCGTGTTCAGAGGCCTGCCGAACTTTTTCGCGGACCAGCGATTCCGCCTGCACCGCCTGCTCGGTGAGGTTTTGCGCCCGATCGCGGAGGTTGGCTTCGATCTCCGATGCCTGATGGAGCGCTTGCTCGACCTGCTCGCGAATTCGACCCTCAAATCCGCTGGCCTGATCCCGGACGCGGGCCAAGTCCGTCGCGGCATTCCAGGCCGCTTCCAACTTCGGTGCAAGCGCCTGCTCTAGGTCGGTCGAAAGCCTTGCGAGTGCTTTCTCTCTGGAATCGCGGATGGCCGGCTCGATCCTTTCCGCAATGGCCTGCTCGGTGCGGAGCCAAGCCTCCGCCTGCTGGGCGGAAAGCATTTGATCCAGCTTTTCGCGCATCTCATCGAGGGTAGCGCGGCCCGCCTCGTCGATCCGTGCGATGCTGTTCTCGGTCGCGGCACGCTGCTCATCGAGCCCTCGACCGAGCGACTCAATCTTCTTTTGCGCATCCGCAAGGGCAGAGTCGACCGACTCACGCAGCTGGGATTGGCGCGCGGCAATCTCCCGTTCTGCCTGTGCGAGTGCCGCCTGGGAAGACGCAGCAACTTCTTCGCTGAGACTTTGTGATGCGCCGCCCGCCCGAGCTTCCAGCTCCTGCTGCCAGCGAGCGCGCGAAGCGGCTCGATCGGCTTCGTCCTGCTCGAGGCTCCGCGCTCGGATCCCTTGCGCCGCTTCTTCCAGACTGGCTTTCCAGGCCTCCAGGTGCTGCCGGGCCGCCTCGGGGGAAGAAAGAATGGCGAGCGAGGGCGAGGCCGACTCGCGCTCGGAGATCACCCGCTCGACCGCCTGGTCGACGGCCTGCTTCAGATCGCGCGCTACCGCCTGCTGGGCGGCCTGCTGGGCCGCCTGTTCTGCGGCTTGGCTTACGGCTCGATCGACTGCTTCGCGAACCTTGGCATCCAGTTGAGCGGCGTTTACCGCGGCCGTCTTCCGCGCTTCGTCAATGATGGCGGTGGTGCGTTCGCTGGTCTGTTGAACCAGCCTCTTCGCAGCGGACTCGGACACGCGCTCCATCGATAGCTTGATGGCCCGCTCCACCGCATCGTGCAGCTGAGCGTCCAGCTGTTGGCGAACGACGATCATTTCCTCGTTGACCGCTGATTGCGCGCCGCGACGCAACGTTTTTTCAAGCGACTCTTTGGCCTCGGCAACCATCTTGGCCGTCTGCCGCGCGGCTGCCAGTTGAGCGTCCTCGCTAGCAGGGGACACCACATGGATCTTGCCTTCTGCAGATGCTGGCGCCGGTGTTGCCGGGACCTCGGCAGGCACCGGTTCGGCTGTCGGAGCCTGGCCAGAAGCCTCGGTCGGTTCATCACCGGGATACGGGAACCAGTCTGGCGGGGGGAAGGCGATGCCCCAGACGTTACCTGGGGTGTCAAATTCGAGGCCGATTTGAAAGAGTTCGCGAAGCGCGCGCGGCCGCTGAATCCAGATCACCCTTGCCTGAACCGTGCGGGGGGGCAAGGAAGGCTCCGGGCGCGGAATTTCAAGCGACACGATATTGTTTTTCGGAACGTAATGTTTGGATTGGTATTTGCAGCCATGGCAGTTGACCATGACCGTGGTGGTGCGTTCTTTGAATGGCTGGCCAAGCGCATCGACGCCGGCGACCATAATCGGCACAGCTTGCACGATTCGCGTGCTTCGACGTTTTTGCGCTCCCGCGTCTTCTGATGGCATGGACCCGCCCACAGGTTCCTCCGGGAAGGATAAACCAAGCCTAGCACCCGGGTCCGACGGCTGCCGCGGACGCGCTTGGGCGCGTACGTATCGGTAACGCCGCCGAAGGCGAGGGCTATTGCCCGATCGGTGGGATCTGCGCCCGCGTCCAGCCGCCACCAAGCGCTTCGACCAGTTGCACGCTGGCCGTGATTTGTTGCAACTGGAGATTGACCAGGGTTTGTTGGTTGCCAAGCAGCGTCGTTTGAGCGCTGATCACATTGAGGTAGGGATCGATTCCTAATCGGTAGCGGTCCGTGGCCAGGCTCAGGTACCTTTGAGAGGAGTTGATGGCGATCAGCTGCTGCTTGATTTCATCCGATAAGACGCGCAGCGCCGCCAGGTTGTCCTCCACCTGCTGAAACGCGGCGAGCACGGTCTGCCGGTAGTTGGCCACCGTCTCGTCATACTGAGCGCGATATTGCTCGACGGTCGCTTTGCGCAATCCCGCGTCAAAAATCGTTTCCGCAAGACTGGGACCCACCGACCAGAACCGGCTCGGCCAACTGAGCCAGCTCGTAATGGAGGAGGACTCAAACCCTCCCGAGGCGGTTAAGGTCAGAGTCGGGAAGTAGGCTGCCCGGGCGATGCCGATTTGCGCATTGGCCTGCGCCACCAGGCGTTCGGATGCCGCGATGTCCGGGCGGCGCTCCAGTAGTTCCGACGGTACGCCGAACGGAATGGGTGGGGGGGCCGCGTTCAAGGCCTTCACGGGGATGGAAAAGGTCGACGCGGGCTCGCCAACCAGCATGGCGACGGCGTGCTCGTACTGCGCCCGGAGAACTCCGACTCCCGTGTCTTGAGCCCGCGTTGTCTCCAGCTGCGTTTCGGCCTGGGCCACAGACTCATCACTGTCGATCCCAGTCTCAAACAGTGCCTTGGTCAAATCGAGGGATTGCTTGTAGGCTTCCACGGTTGAATCCAGCAGCTGCTTGAGCGCGTCCTCGGAACGAAGTTCGAAGTAATCGACGGCCACTTCGGCCTGTATGGTCAGGCGCGTGTTGGCCAGATCGGCAGCGCTTGACTGGGCGCCGTAGGCATTCGATCGGATGGTGTTTCGGATTTTGCCCCAAAGATCGGGCACCCAGCTGGCATCGAAGGGCAGCTCATAATCGGTGAAAGTGACCGCGCTTGCCCCACTGGGGGTGCCTCCGCCGGTCGCGAAGTTTTCTAGATTGGGCTGCCGCGAGCGGGTGATCGAAACAGTAGTGGTGGCGGTCGGAAACAACTGCGATCGCGCTTGCTTTACCAAAGCGCGTGCGGCCAGAAAACTTGCCGCCGCCGACGCGATCGACTGGTTGGATTGATTGGCCTGCTCTTCCAGCTGGCTGAGCTCGGGATCGCTAAAGATTTCCCACCAGTTGCCGCGAATCACCTGGTCGCTGGGCTGCGCCACCTTCCAGTTGTCGATATATTTGGCATTTTCCGCAGTCACTTCCTTGTAGGCGGCGGGCGTCTGGACGGTGGGAGTGTGATAGGTGGGCCCCACATTGCAACCCGCCAAACTCCAGGCAGCCCAGGTCACGCCAATCAGTAGAGCACGGCTCGCTAGGTGTGGTTTCACGATTAGTCGGTCCCCTGAGGTGCCACCGTCATCGGTTTCCGGTGTGACCTCCGCCACCACAAGCTCATACGGTCCATATACAGGTATACGACCGGGGTTGTATATAGGGTGAGCATCTGACTAAAAATGAGTCCTCCGACGATCGTGATTCCCAGCGGGCGGCGCAGCTCAGAGCCCACGCCCCCTCCCAAAGCGAGCGGCGTGGCGCCCAGCAGGGCCGCCATGGTGGTCATCAAAATTGGACGAAACCTCAGGAGGCAGGCCTGATAGATCGCATCTTTGGAACTCTTGCCCTCATTGCGCTCTGCCGCCAGAGCGAAATCGATCATCAGGATGGCATTCTTTTTGACGATTCCAATCAGCAGCACGATTCCAATCAGCGCGATCACGCTCAGGTCGGTGCGAAAAGCCATTAAGGCTAGGACGGCGCCCACCCCGGCCGAGGGCAAAGTTGAGAGAATCGTGATCGGATGGATACAGCTCTCATATAGGATGCCCAGCACAATGTAGACGGCGAAAATCGCGGTGGCAATGAGCAGAGGCTCGGTGGCCAGCGACGCCTGATAGGCCAGCAGTGTCCCGGCAAACATGGGCCGGATGCTGCTGGGCATTCCAATTTTTTCTTCCATCTGGGTAATCGCTGCGATGGCGTCGCTCAGCGCCACGCCCGGCGCCAGATTGAACGACACGGTGACGGAAGGGAACTGGCCTTGGTGATTGACAGCCAGCGCCGTTGTCGTCGGCTGATAGTGGGTAATCGCGCTGAGCGGGACTTCGCTTCCCACGCTGGGACTGACGTAGATGTCCTTCAGGCTTTTCGGGTCCTGCCAATATTTCGGCGCGACCTCCATCACCACGTAATACTGATTGAGCGGCGTGTACATGGTTGACACCAGCGCTTGCCCGAACGCCAGATAGAGCGTCTCATCGATCAGTTGCGGGGTAATGCCCATGCGCGCTGCGGTGTTCCGGTCATAGGAGAGGTAGGCGTCCAGGCCGCTGTTTTGTTGGTCCGTGTCCACGTCCCGAAGCAGCGGCAGGTTCTTCATTTGAGCGAACAGGACGGGACCCCATTTCACCAGATCGTTCACATTGTCGCTCTGGATCGTGTATTGATACTGCGCATTGCTTTGCCGGCCGCCGATGCGCAAATCCTGGCCCGCCTGCAGAACCACTCTGGCCCCCACGAGGTTGTTGAACCGCGGCCGCAGGCGATCGATCACCTGGCTGGAGGAAAGCTTTCGCTGATTCAAAGGCTTCAGTCCGATGTACACATTGCCCGTGTTGGTCGAACCGCCGCCGGTGAAAGCCATCACGTTGGCCACGGCTGGGTCGGTTTTGACCGTGTCGACCACCTGTCTGGTGAGCTGATCCATCGCCTGATAGGAAATATCCTGCTCGGCACGAATTCCGCCAGCCACAGTGCCGTTATCTTGCAATGGGAAAAATCCCTTGGGCACGATGATCAGCAGGTAGACGTTCACGGCGATGGTGAGGAGCAGCACGGTCAGCGTCAGAGCCGTGTGTTCGAGCACCCAGGAAAGGGTTCCTTCGTAAAGATTCAAGACCCACTCGAATGCTTTCTCGCTTGCGCGGTAGAGGCGGTTGTGAGCCTCGGTGTGCTGCTCAGCGAGCAGGCGCGAGCACATCATGGGGGTGGTGGTGAGAGACACCACAAGGGAAACCAGAATGGCTACCGAAAGCGTCACCGCAAATTCGCGAAACAGCCGGCCAACGATGCCTCCCATCAGAAGAATCGGAATGAACACAGCGATCAGAGACAGACTGATCGAGAGCACGGTGAAACCGATTTCCTGGGCCCCTTTGAAAGCCGCTTTCATCGGGCTGAGGCCCTGTTCGAGATAACGCGTCACGTTTTCGATCACCACAATCGCATCGTCCACAACGAAGCCGGTCGAAATGGTGAGTGCCATGAGCGAAAGATTGTCGATGCTGAAACCGCAGAGATACATCACCCCGAAGGTCCCGATGAGAGACACCGGAACGGCCACACTGGGGATCAAGGTGGCGCGAGGACTTCTCAGGAACAGAAACACCACCAGAATGACCAGGGAGATCGAAATCATCAGCGTGGCTTCGACGTCGTGTACCGACGCGCGGATCGTGGTGGTGCGGTCGATCACGATGGTCATGTCGATCCCTGCGGGAATCGAGGCCTTGAGAGAAGGCATCGCGGCATAGATCCGGTCCACGGTGTCGATAATGTTCGCGCCGGGCTGACGGGAAATGATCAGGTTGACGCAAGGCTTGCCGTTCACATATCCCGAGTTGCGGATGTTTTGATTGCTGTCTTCCACATCGGCTACGTCGGAGAGCTTGACGGCAGCTCCATCGTGATAACCCACGATCAGAGACTTGTAGAATGCGGCTTGAAGCAGCTGGTCGTTGGCGAGGATGTCACGGCTGGTCGAGGCATCTGAGATTTGGCCCTTGGCAATGTTGGCGTTCTGCGCTCCCAGCATGTTCGCTACTTGCTGCAGGCCGAGCCCGTAGCTATTGAGTTGTGTAGGATTCAGTTCGACCCGCACGGCGGGAAGGGAACTGCCCCCCACGGTCACCTGGCCCACGCCGGGAACCTGCGAGATTCTCTGCATCATGATCGACGAGGCTTCGTCGTAGAGTTTCGCGCGATCGTAGATGTGCGAGGTCAGTCCGATCACCATGATGGGGGAATCGGCCGGATTTACCTTCCGGTAGGTCGGGTTGGAGGGGAGGTTGATCGGCAAGTAGCTTCGCGCCGCGTTGATGGCGGCCTGCACGTCTCGCGCCGCACCGTCGATGTTCCGGTTGAGATCGAACTGGATAGTGACGTTGGTGCTCCCGATCGAACTGGCGGAGGTCATTTCGGTAATGCCCGCGATGCGCCCGAACTGCCGCTCAAGCGGCGTGGCCACCGAGGACGCCATGATTTGCGAACTCGCGCCCGGCAGGCCCGCCTGCACGGAAATGGTGGGGAAGTCAATTTGCGGAAGAGGCGAGACGGGCAAAGCCCTAAACGCCACGGCCCCGGCCAGAGCGATGCCAATGGTGAGTAGAGTTGTCGCTACGGGCCGCCGAATAAATGGGGCAGATATGTTCATGGCGAATCAGGTGAGAGGGCATCGGTTTCACTGCGGATCAGTCCCCTTCGAGCGTGTGAGAACCGTGCGGCCAGGCGATCGAAAAAGATGTAGATCACCGGGGTCGTGTAGAGCGTCAGGACCTGGCTGACCAGCAGCCCCCCTACCATGGCGATTCCCAGCGGGCGACGCAATTCCGAGCCGATTCCCGTGCCCAACGCCAGGGGCAGCCCGGCAAGCAACGCGGCCATGGTGGTCATCATGATTGGCCGGAACCGCAGCAGGCAGGCCTGGTAGATGGCGTCGGTCGAGTTCTTGCCTTCCTTCCGCTCCGCTTCGAGCGCGAAGTCGATCATCATGATGCCGTTCTTCTTGACAATGCCGATCAGCAGGATGATGCCGATCAACGCGACGATGCTTAATTCGGTACGGCAAAGTAGAAGGGCCAGGATGGCACCGACGCCGGCCGACGGCAGAGTCGATAGAATCGTGATGGGATGGATGTAGCTCTCATAGAGCACTCCCAGCACGATATACACGGTTACCAAAGCGGCCAGAATCAGGAGTGGTTCGCTGGAAAGTGACGCCTGGAACGATGCCGCGGCTCCCTGAAACGCACCCTGAACGCTCAGCGGCATTCCGATCTGTTTCTTGATGTTGTTGATGTCCCGAGTGGCCTCGCCGAGGGAGGCATTGGGGGCCAGATTAAACGAGATGGTCACAACCGGGAATTGGCCTTGATGATTGATGGCGAGCGGAGCGGTCTTGTTTTCGAAGTGGGCAAACGCGCTCAGCGGCACGGCTGCGCCATTCACGTTCGTCACCACCGGCAAGGTTGACGTGCTTACGGTGGTATTGGCCGCCGCTCCGGAAGTGCCGGCGGTCGGCGTGGGACCGCTTGAGGAGCTGCCGGGTGCGGTCGCTGCCGTTGCCGAGCGAACGTAAATATCGTTCAACTTGTCCGGGTCCTGCTGGAACTCAGGCATGGTCTCGAGCACGACGTGGTACTGATTCAGTTGCGTATAGAGTGTCGAGATCTCGCGTTGCCCGAACGCGTCGTACAACGTCTCGTCGATGACCTCGGGCGTGATGCCCACCCGAGAAGCGGTTACGCGGTCAATCACCAATGAGGCAGCCAGCCCGGAGGTCTGCTGATCGGTGGCCACGTCGGTGAGCTCAGGAAGCGCCTTGAGCTTGCGGACAAACCGGGCTGTCCAGGTATTCAGCTCGCTTTGATCGGGGTCTTCCAGAGTGTACTGATACTGCGTTCGGCTCACACGATCGTCCACGGTGATGTCCTGCACCGGCTGCATGTAGAGGGTAATGCCTTCCACCTGCTCGAGCTTAGGTTCGAGGCGGCGGATAATGTCAGACGCGCTGATTTTGCGTTCGCCGAGCGGCTTGAGCGTGATCAGAATGCGCCCGCTGTTCAGTGTGGTGTTGGTGCCATCGGCGCCAATAAACGAAGAGAGGTTCTCGACGGCTGGGTCTTTCAGAATGACCCTGGTCAGGGCTTGTTGTCGCTCGGACATGGCAGCAAACGAGATGCTCTCGGGCGCTTGAGAAAGACCCTGAATGATTCCGGTATCCTGCACCGGGAAAAAGCCTTTCGGCACGATGATGTACAGGAACACCGTCAAGACCAGGGTCCCGACCGCCACCAGCAAGGTTGCCGTCTGATACCGCAACACCCATTGAAGGCTTCGTCCGTACGCCTCGATGACTCTGTCGAACATATCCTCCGACCACCGGAAGAACCTTCCCTGCTGATCTCGCGGGGTGTGCTTCAGTAGTCGCGCGCTCATCATCGGAGTCAAAGTCAGCGAAACGACCGCCGAGACCAAGATCGTCACGGCCAGGGTGACCGCAAATTCCCGGAAGAGCCGCCCCACGATGTCCCCCATGAACAGCAAGGGGATCAAAACAGCGATCAAAGAGATCGTCAGCGAAATAATGGTGAATCCGATTTGCTCGGATCCTTTGAGCGCCGCTTCCAGGGGTTTATCGCCCTCCTCGATGAAGCGCGCGATATTTTCGATCATCACGATCGCGTCATCGACCACAAAGCCGGTCGAAATCGTCAGCGCCATCAGGGTCAAGTTATTCAGACTGTAGCCGGCCAGATACATGACGCCGAACGTACCGATCAGGGAGAGCGGGACCGCGACGCTGGGGATAGTGGTTGCCGATACGCTGCGGAGAAAAAGAAAAATCACCATCACCACCAAGGCCACAGTGAGCATCAGCTCAAACTCCACATCCTTCACCGACGCTCGAATGGTGACGGTGCGGTCGCTGAGGATGGAAACCTGCACCGAAGCTGGAAGAGTAGTTCGGAGATAGGGCAGGAGTTTCTGAATGCGATCGACCACCTGAATGATGTTGGCTCCCGGTTGTCGCTGAACGTTCACGATCACCGCGGGGGTGGTGTTCATCCAGGCGGCCTGCTTCACGTTTTCGGCGCCGTCCACCACTCTGGCCACATCGGACAAAACAACCGGCGCGCCGTTACGGTATGCCACGACCACGGACCGGAAGTCGGCGCTCGTGGTCAGTTGGTCGTTCGCGTCGATGGTGTAATCCTGCCGCGCGCCGTCGAAGTTCCCCTTGGCCAGATCGAGACTGGTTTGCTGCAGCGCAGCGCGCACGTCTTCGAGATTGATGCCGTAGGCGGAAAGCAGGGTGGGATTGACTTGCACGCGGACGGCCGGCTTCTGCCCTCCGCTGATGGTTACCAGCCCTACGCCCTGAAGCTGCGAGATCTTCTGGGCCAGCCTCGTGTCGGCCAGATCCTCAACCTGCGAAAGCTGCATGGTTTTCGAGGTGAGGGCGAGGGTCAGCACCGGCGTATCGGCCGGATTGGTCTTGGCGTAAATCGGCGGCGTCGGCAGGTCCGGAGGCAAGTAGGTCTGCGCTGCGTTAATCGCCTCCTGCACCTCTTGTTCGGCGACGTCGATATTCAGACTCAGTTCAAACTGCAGCACGATGACCGAGCTCCCATCGGAGCTGGTTGAGGTCATCTGGCTCAGTCCGGGAACTTCGCCGAACTGCCGCTCGAGCGGTGCTGTTACGGCAGACGCCATCACATCGGGGCTCGCGCCGGGATAGAAGGTGATGACTTGGATCGTCGGGTAGTCAACCTCCGGGAGGGCCGAAATCGGCAGTTGCGTGTAGGCCACAAATCCCACCAGCAGAATCGCCGCCATCAGTAGGGAGGTCGCAACCGGGCGGAGAATAAACTGCCGGGACGGACTCACGGGGCCTGATCTCCCCCTGGGCTGCCGGTGTTCTGTTCAGACGACGGTCCCTTTGGCTTTCTCTCTCCGTTGCGGACTTGTACTTTGGCGCCGTCCTGCAGCTTGTCGAAGCCGTTCACCGCCACCACGTCTCCTGCCTGGATGCTTTGGACCGCTGTGAGATTCCCGTTGCTCGAGCCCACCGTCACGTTTCTGACCGATGCGGTCTGATCCTGGTTGATGACGTAGACGAAGGCTTGCTGGGAATTGTGCTGAATGGCAGGTGAGGGGACCAGAACCGCATTCTGCTCGGTAGTGACCAGCAGTCTCGCGTTTACGAACTGGTTGGGAAACAGCGCGTTGTCCCTGTTGTCGAAAATCGCTCGGAGCTTTACTGTGCCGGTGGTTGTATCCACCTGATTGTCAAGCGCCAGGAGCGAGCCGGTGGCGATGGTCTTCTCCTGCGCGCGATCCAGCGCCTCCACCTTCATTTTTTTTCCATTTCTTAGCTGTGGCTCGATTTCGGAAAGATAGTCCTCGGCGACGTTGAAGATCACCGTGATCGGCTGCAGCTGTGTGACCACTACCAGTGCCGTGGTGCTATTGGCCTGTACGATGTTGCCCGGATCGACCAAGCGGAGCCCCACGCGGCCATCAATCGGCGAGGTGATATGGCAGTACACCAAATTGACCTTGGCGTTTGCGACGGCGCCCTGGTCATTCTGGACGGTACCCTCGTCCTGATGAACCGTTTGTTCTTGGTCGTAGACCTGTTGCTGTGCGATCGCGTTCCTGCTTAATGCCGAGCGATAACGATCCAGGTCGATGCGCGCCTCGTTCAACATCGCGTTGTCATGGGCGAGCTGTCCTTCGGCCTGCGTGAGCGCAGCTTCATAGGGCCTCGGATCGATGTCCAGAAGAGGGTCACCCTTGTGCACCATCTGTCCTTCGCGGTAGTGGACTTCCATGATTTGACCCTGCACGCGGCTGTATATCGTCACCGTGTAGACGGGCGTTACCGTGCCCAGGGCTTCGACATAGATTGGCATTTCCCCGTTCGTGGCCGTTGCGGTGGTCACGGGTATCGGCCTGGACGCTTCGTTCTCTTTTGCCTTTCGCTCCTGCAGGGCGGCTTGATGCTGGTGGTACAGGAAGCCGCCGACGCCCAGCACGATGAGAATTGCGATCACCCACACGCGGATGCGCCGGCGAGCAGAGTGCTCCGGGCCTCGAACCGCCGGAGGCTGCGGGGGCGCGGGCAATGTAGAGGTGTCCTCGAGACCTGGCTTTACTGTCCATTCAGGCATTTTCAATCCTCATCTGCAGGCCCTAGGCTCCATCCGCCGCTCGGCTTGAAGGATTTAGCTACGATTTTCTCTCCACGAGGGGCTCTCACAACAATAGAAGTTTTCCCTGACCAGCGCTGCTGGTTCCCTGTATTGGCTTCGCCGTTCCCGGACTTAGGGGCTATGGGCCTCCTGCTTGGAGGCACCAGGGTATCAGGCGCGGTAGACCGAAGAAGATGATTGAGCGGTCGCATGCCTCCTACGACGTTTCATCGCCTGCCTTCGTTTCACAGGGGAGTTCCAAAAGGGCATCCTGCGTCGCGCGGACATCTGGATTTTCTGTTCCGCGATTGCTGTGAGGCCGGCTCGATGAAAACTGGGTGAAGTGGCTCGCAAGAAATACGGTATAAAGGGAACAAAGCGGGCCCGTAGCTCAGTTGGTTAGAGCAGGGAACTCATAATTCCAAGGTCCCAGGTTCAAGTCCTGGCGGGCCCACCTTCTGTTTCCAGCAAGTTAGCATCTACTCCCTTGTTTGCCTCTTCGCTACTTTGCCCTATTCTTTGCCCTGGCTCTGGCAAATTCGGCTGAATTGCCTGCTGTTGAGGCACGGATGGCGGCCTGCTTCGCTTGCGAGCGGATGTGGGAGTAGCGCTGGAGCATCAGGTCGCTGACGTGCCCGGCAAGGGCGCGAATGGTTTGCTCGGAGACCTCCGGGCGCTCGGCGAGGTGGGTCGCGAAGGAATGCCTCAGATCATGCCAGCGGTAGCGAACGCCAGCCCTTTTGCAAGTCTCAAGCCAAGCCTTGCGCCGGGAACCCATCGGGCGGCTCAAGAACCGTTACTGCGCGGGAATCGCCTCCGACGCCGTGGTGCTCCGGAAGCGTTTGCACGCGGTCTGCTATCGGTCCCCACAAGCCAAATTGCCGGAGAATCCCCCGCAAGCTGCCCACTTCGTAATTCACCGTTGTGCCGGACAAATCCTTCGGCCAGGCGCTTGCGTTGGTACTCCGCAATGTCGTTTCCGTCGAAGTCGCACACAAGGTGCTTGCCAAATTCCCCTTTGAGAATCGCAACACATTCCTTGTAGCGTTTCCTGCTCGATTCTGCGAGGCCGCATTTTCCCGCGAGCCAGAGATGAGCGGCAGCGGCGAATAGGGGAGTTTTCTCGCGCTTCGGAATGCGATTGTAGGCTTGCTCTAGCTCGCGGCGGCGGGTTTTCTCGGCATCCCTCGCAACGGTCTTGCTATCGCTCTTTGAAGACTCGCGGATAACCTGCCCGCTGAAGACAATTTGTACCACCAGATCTTGCTGGAGACCTTTCTTTCGCCGGGAAGGCACAGTGCTCTCGCCCTTCATTTTCCGACCGATCGCGAAGAGAGTTTCGTACCCTCGAGCTTTCCTTAGACGTTCGTTGTCTGTTTACCGTGGGCACGAGCGCTTGCATTGTCTCGAGCAGAAACAGTCCCATTTCACTGAGAGAGCGCGGGCGATCGAGCAATCCACGCCGCCTGCCATGATGATTAATGTTCGCCTCGTCCACGCGCATCCCGTCAACTTAACTGTTTCTGACGTCGGTACGCACCGCCAGGGTGCGGTCCGCGCTAATCCAAAGGCCGCCACAGGCGGCGAGCAAGATCGAGAGCGAGATATCCTCAAGCGCACTGCCCGGCGCTCACATGGACCAGAAGGACCTCGAATATACAGAGGATAAGAGAAGTGCCAGTGGCAGCAAAGTGAGCTGGCCCATCTAGTTAGCGATTCCTTTTCCTCATCTGCCCATAGGAAGGGCGGCAGGGAACGTCTATCTTCGCTGCCTGTTCGGCTGAAGGTAATTCAGGAACGACTAGGCCGGTTCATTGACGC
>JASHRC010000230.1 GCA_030037525.1 Candidatus Acidiferrales bacterium
CGCTCGTAGTGGCCGAGGTCCAGGTCGGTTTCCGCGCCATCGTCGGTGACAAACACTTCCCCATGTTGATAGGGAGACATCGTCCCCGGATCGATGTTCAAATATGGGTCGCACTTCTGGAGTGTAATTCGGAGGCCGCGACTTTCGAGCAAGCAGCCGATGGAGGAGGCGGCAACGCCTTTGCCGAGTGAGGAGACAACGCCGCCCGTCACAAAGATGTACTGCGGGCGGGTCCGCAAGGTGCTCGACTTCCTCCTGGGAATCTAAAAACATTATGTGCGGAAAGTGCGGAGGCGTCAACGGCGAATTTGGTCGCATTCGAATGGAGTCAAGGCCGAGCAAAATGCATTCGGGTCTCGACCGTACGCCACCAGCTTGGATCCAAGGAGTGAGTTTTGCAGACATTGTGATCGCGTTCTGGCGTTCCGGAGAATGCTTCCGCCCCAAGGTGACCTGCATCACAGCACTCGGTGACGGACGTCGCAGTCCACCAAGCGCTTCCCTGTTAAAAGAAAAGCGAAGTGCGCGAAGGGGCGGCTGCCATGAACGCTCTGGTAAGTGAAGCAGAAAAGCCCCAGGGAACAACCGCCACACTCGTTCCGGAGCTCCAAGCGCCCGAGGGTGCTCCCGAGCTGCCAAGTGACCAGCCTGGTGAATACAAGAAGCACAGTCCGGCCTCGGGCTATTGGGGCGACGTCCGGCAGGTCGGTGCCGAAGAAGCACAGGCCATCTTCCTGCGAGGGCTTCTCGACACTCCCACCGACCACCGACAGAAAAACCCAACCGACTGGATCATCTCTCTCGCATTGCATATTCTCATCATCGGCGCGGTCGTCATTGCACCTCTTGCCTTCACGCAAGCCATCGATCTGCGGAATTTTCAGCTGACCTATCTCGCTGTGCCGAGGCCGCCTGCCGCTGCGCCGCCACCGGCTGCCGCGGAAATACAGCCAGCCCGGCGAATGCTGCGCGCGGTGCGCTTGGCCCTGCTCGCCCCCACCGTCATCCCGAAACGAATCGAGATGGTCAAAGATACGCCGGCGCCGGAGATTAATGCGGAAGGCGTGATTGGTGGCATTCCGGGGGGCGAAACGAGTGGGGTATTAGGAAGTATCATCGGAGGAACCGATCATGGCCCCCCGCCACCTCCGGCAGCTCCGAAACAGAAGATCTATCGCGTGGGAGGCGTCGTCAAACCGCCCCAGCCGATCACGATCATCGAACCCGACTATCCCCCGATTGCACGTGCGGCACGCACCGAAGGCGTTGTGGAGGTGGATGCCATCATCGACGAGCAAGGCGACGTGATCCAGGCCCGCGCAGTTTCAGGCCCGGGCCTGCTGATGGCCGCCGCCGTGAGGGCTGTGGCTCAGTGGAAATACGAACCTACCTACTTGGATGGGTCGCCCGTGTCCATCCGGATGCAGGTTCAGGTCTACTTCCATCTCAAATAGGTCCCCTGCCCGGGTCAGGAACCGCTGCGGTTTGCCAGCAGTTTCTCGACGCGACCGATATCTTCTGGAACATCCACGCTGATCGCATCGTACTCGGTTTCCACGATGCGGATGCGGTAGCCGTTCTCGAGCCAGCGAAGCTGCTCGAGCTGCTCGAGCCGTTCGAGCTCGCCCGGGGGAAGCGTGGGAAAATCAAGAAGGGCTTCGCGGCGAAAGGCATAGAGGCCAATGTGCTTCCAGTGCCGGGCGACGACCGATTCGCCGCGATCGCGAACCCAAGGGACCGGCGCACGGGAGAAGTAGAGCGCGTTGCCATCGAAATCGCGCACAACCTTCGTGATGTTGGGATCCATGATGTCGTTTGGCTGAGCAATGGCCACACAAGCCCCCGCGATCTGAACGGAGTGATCTTCCCCGAGAGCGGAAATCAGTTCGTCGATCGTTTCCGGATCCACCAGCGGCTCATCCCCTTGCACATTGAGGTAGATCTCTGCGGCGATATGAGCGGCGACCTCGGCCACGCGATCTGTGCCGGTTGGATGGTCCCGGCGCGTCAGAACTGCTTCCCCGCCAAAGCCCTCGACGGCGTCGCGGATAGCCGCATCATCGGTTGCCACCAACACACGAGAAACGTACCTCGCGCGGCGCACCCGCTCGACTACATGTTGGATCATGGGCTTGCCGGCAATGGAAGCGAATGGCTTGCCTGGGAAACGGGAGGATGCGTGCCGCGCCGGAATCACTGCCAGAACAGTCATCGACCCTGATCCAGTCTTCGCCACAGGTTTCCTCTTCTGCCCAGGTGATGTTAGCACGAAGCCGCAAAGGGCTCGCGTGCGTGGCCGGGCCGAGCACACACAGCCAAGCGCCCGTGTCGGTACACCAAACAGTGTAAGTTCGCACCATTTTATCCTAGGGCACACACCCTCTTGATTTGGGCGGGCGCAGTGGTAGTATGCGCCTAGGTCGTCCGGGAGACAGCAGTCGTGCACGGCACCCACAGGATTCGCCTTTACCGGGGATCGGTGGTTGCCTGTGTCTTGGTGGCCCTCCCCTTGCTGTTGCGACTCCCGGCTGCGGCCCAGGAAGTTCCGGCAGGTCCGGAAGCTCCCCCGCCTGCCGAGCAAGACCACGTCCCCTACCACAAAAACCAACCGATCCGCGCCGAGACCGACCTGACGCTGGTGGGCGCGACGGTTACCGACCCGATGGGCCGCCTGGTGACCGGCCTTGAGCAAGAGAACTTTCGCGTGTTTGAGGATGGCGTCGAACAAGAAATCCTGCGCTTTTCGAGCCAAGACGTGCCGGTATCGATTGGCGTGATCTTCGATATGAGCGGAAGCATGGCAGACAAAATCGACAAGTCCCGCCAGGCAGCCGTTCAATTCTTCCGTACGGCAAATCCTCAGGACGAATTCTTTTTGGTGAACTTCAACGATCGGGCGCAGTTGGTAAGCGCATTTACCGACAGCGTGGACGAATTGCAAAACCGGCTGATGTATACCGGCGCCCACGGCCTCACCGCTCTGTACGACGGTGTCTACCTGGGGCTCAGCCAGATGCGTGGAGCACACAACACCAAGAAAGCTTTGCTCATCATATCCGATGGGGGCGATAATCACAGCAGGTACAGCGAGACGGAAATCCGCAAGTTTGTGCGTGAAGCGGATGTCCAGATCTACGCCATCGGGCTTTTTGAGCCCGACGGCGGCCCCACGCCGGAAGAGCGCCAGGGACCTGGGCTACTGGCTGATCTGACGGCGATGACAGGCGGCCGGGCGTTCGCAGTGCAGAATTTGAATCAGCTGCCGGACGTCGCCTCAAAAATCAGCATGGAGTTGCGCAACCAGTATGTTCTCGGATACAGACCAAGCCACCGCCAGCACGATGGAAAATGGCGCAAGATCAAGGTCAAGCTGCGCCCGCCGAAGGGTCTTCCCCCTCTGCAAGTTTCGGCAAAAACCGGATATTTCGCGCCGGGGCACTAAAGGCGCGCTGGTCTTCCTTCTGAGCATTTTCGCAGTGCTGTTTCTCTCGATCAGCGCGCGGGCGCAGGAAGCACCGTCAACGATTCCGACCCCCGGGCCTCCGCCCCCTGCCGGCCTGGCCCCGCCTCAAAGCGGCCACCGCATCCGAAGCGACGTGGACCTGGTGGTGCTGCACGTGACGGTGGCCGATGATCACGGCCAGTTCGTTCCCAATCTCGAGGAAGGTAACTTCCGCGTGTTCGAACAGAACATCGAACAGAAGATCTCCTATTTCTCGCGCCAGGACATTCCCGTGACGATGGGACTCATCATCGACAACAGCGGGAGCATGCGCGAGAAGCGCGAGCAGGTGGCTACCGCGGCGATGACCTTTGTGCGGACCAGCAATCCGCAGGATGAAGCGTTCGTGGTCAACTTCAATGACGAGTACTACCTCGATACGGAGGGGGACTTCACCAGCGATTCAAGAGACTTGAACGACGCTCTTTCGCGCATCGATACGCGCGGCAGCACGGCTCTCTATGACGCCCTGATCGGCTCGCTCAATCACATCAAGAAGGGACATAAGGATAAGCGGGTTCTGCTGGTCATCACCGACGGAGATGACGACGCCAGCCAAAAGACGCTGGAAGATGCCATGAAAGCCGCCGAAGAATCGACCGCTACCATTTACACGATCGGGGTGTTCAGCGAGGACGATCGCGAGCACGAAAAGCGGATGGTCCGCCATTCCAAGAAGGTTCTCCAGGAACTTGCCGAGGCCACCGGCGGCCAAGCCTATTTCCCGGAGAACCTGAGCCAGGTGACGCCGACCTGCGAGCAAGTCGCCAAAGAGATTCGTAATCAGTACACCATCGGCTACTACCCGACCAACACCGCAAAAGACGGTACCTTCCGCGCGGTGCAGCTCAAGGTGATTCCGCCGAACGGGCGCGGCAAACTCCTGGTGCGGACACGCACCGGATATTACGCGCCGACGGCTTCAGCCGACGTTCAACAACACGCTTCCCTGCCCCCAGGCAACTGAGAGCCGGCACGGATTCACAGTCAACTTCACCGCAACCCTTGCTGGCGGGCCCGCTTCATCCTGCTTGGGGGCAAATTTGCTGCGGCTGTGCCTGGGGCGTATAATTTTTTGTTTACGCTGATGGCCAGGGAACCTACCGAGAGTGCCACCGTTGCCAAAGCCAGCCGAGCGGCGCCGGCTTCCCGAGCAACCGAGACCGAGGCGATCGAGGTCCGCGGCGCTCGCGTGCACAACCTCAAGAACATCGACGTTACCATTCCGCACAACGCCATTACCGTCGTGACCGGTGTTTCGGGCTCCGGCAAATCGAGCCTGGCATTCGACACGCTCTATGCCGAGGGGCAGAGGCGCTATATCGAGTCACTTTCTGCCTACGCGCGGCAATTCTTGGAGCGCATCGAGAAGCCGGACGTGGATGAGATCGCCGGAATCGCGCCAGCCATCTCGATTCGCCAGAAGAACGCGACCCGGAATCCGCGATCCACGGTCGCCACGGCCACGGAGATTTACGATTATCTGCGGCTGCTCTACGCGCGGGCCGGACACACGTTTTGCCCGCAATGCGGTGAGGAAGTCCGCAAGGACTCGCTTGACGAAATCGCGGCGCGAGTGCTGGCGCTTCCCGAGGGGCGCCGGTTTTACGTGCTCTACAGGTTCGGGGCGCAGCCGGAAGCACCGGGGAGCCAAATCCAAGCGGTGGCCAGCGCAGGGCAGCGAAAGCCTGGGCGTTCGGGTCCGGATGCCATTCGACAGGCGCTGATCAGTCTCCGCAAGCGCGGCTTTCATCGGCTGTATCAGGCTGGGCGCGTCTTCGAGTTCGCCACCCCTGAACAGCTTCTCGATGTCGATTTCAGCAAGCCAGTCTACGTGCTGATCGATCGTCTGACGCTTTCGCCAGAGATTCGGTCGCGGCTGGTGGACTCGATTGAAATCTGCTACCGCGAGGGCTGCGGTGAGGCGATTATTGAGCTCATTTCGGACGATCCGGCGAATCCCGGGCCGGAGAGACTGGTTTTCAACGAGCGCTTCGAGTGCAAAAAATGCGGCGCCACCTACCAAGAACCGGAGCCGCGGCTGTTCTCGTTCAATAATCCCTACGGCGCTTGCCCGCGCTGCCAGGGGTTCGGCAACACGATCGACTTCGATTTGGACCGCGTCGTGCCGGATAAGGCGAAAACGCTCTCGGACGGCGCGATTGAGCCGTGGACGAAGCCGCGCTACCGGCAGCTCGCCCTGGAGCTGCGGCGATACGCCCGCGCCAAGGGAATCCCGCTCGACGTGCCTTTTCGCGATCTGAGCGAGGCGCAACGCGACCGAATCCTGGACGGCGACCGCAGCGAAGATTATCCCGGCGTGAAGGGTTTTTTTGCGTGGCTCGAGCGCAAGAAATACAAGCTGCACGTCCGCGTCTTTCTCAGCCGCTATCGCGGCTATGCCACCTGTCCCGATTGCCGCGGCACGCGCCTGCGCGCCGAAGCCCGCGCAGTGCGAATCGCCGGGCGGTCGATTACCGAAGTCTGCCAGATGACGGTGAAGGAAGCGCGGCCCTTCTTCGATGGCTTGCAACTGAGTGCGGCGGAAAAGGTGATTGCCGACAAGGTGCTGGAGGAAATTCAGCAACGGCTCCGATTCCTCGAGGAGACCGGCCTTGACTATCTGACGCTCGACCGACTTACCTCGACTCTCTCAGGCGGTGAGGCGCAACGGATTCAGTTGGCCACTTCGCTCGGATCCCATTTAGTGGGCGCGCTCTACGTTCTTGACGAGCCGTCGATCGGCTTGCACCCACGCGACACCAACCGTCTGATCGAGATCCTTCGGGGCCTGCGCGATCTAGGAAACACGCTGCTGGTGGTCGAACACGATCCCGACACCATTCTGGCCGCCGATCACGTGCTCGACCTGGGGCCCGGCGCAGGTGAGCATGGCGGCGAAGTGATGTTTGCGGGGACGCGAGAGGAATTGCTGTGCGATCGGCAATCGCTTACCGGCCGCTATCTGCGCGGGGAGCTGCGCATCGCGGTACCGCAGTATCGTCGAAGGCCGCACGGCAAATTCCTGAAGATTTTCGGCGCGCGCAGTCACAACCTGCGGGGAGTCAACGTGACGATTCCACTCGGCATGCTGGTCGCCGTGACCGGCGTGTCCGGGTCTGGCAAGTCCACGCTGGTCTATGACGTGATCTACAAGGCGCTCGAGGCAAAGCGGCTCGGCGGCAATTGGCGCGAATGCTGCGACCGGCTGGAAGCAGATGCGGCCGTCCAGGGAGTGGAAATGGTAGATCAGTCGCCGATCGGGCGCACGCCGCGTTCGAATCCCGCCACCTATCTCAAGGCGTTCGACGCCATCCGCGAGGTCTTCGCAGGCACGCCGGAGGCACGCAAGCGCAATCTGACGGCCGGCCATTTCTCCTTCAATATTCCCGGCGGACGCTGCGAGGCATGCCAGGGCGATGGCACGGTGACCGTGGAGATGCGTTTTCTCGCCGATGTGGAACTTGTTTGCGAAGAATGCCGCGGCACGCGCTATAAAAGCAGCGTGCTGGAGGTTCGCTACCGGGATAAAAACATTCACGAAGTGCTGGAGATGACCGTTCGCGAGGCACTGGCATTCTTCGCATCGTATCCCAAGGTCACTTCGCGCCTGCGCGTCCTCGACGAAGTGGGACTTGGGTATCTGCGGCTGGGCCAGTCGGGGACCACGCTCTCCGGGGGCGAGGCGCAACGCTTGAAACTTGCGGCGCATCTCACTCGACAGGATACCAGTGGTGTTCTGTACATTTTCGATGAGCCGACCACGGGCCTCCATTTCGACGATATCCAGAAGTTGCTGACCGCGTTTCGCAAGCTCATCGACGGCGGCGCTTCCGTGTTGATCATCGAGCACAACCTGGAGGTGATGAAGTCGGCTGACTGGATCATCGATCTTGGGCCCGAAGGGGGAGATGCGGGCGGGCGAGTGATCGCCGCGGGGACTCCCGAGCAGGTGGCGCGCAACTCAGAGTCGCACACTGGAAGATTTCTCGCGCGTGTGCTGAACAACCGCGCAAACCACTCTCCGTCGGCGAAATCGAGCGCCATCGGAGCGTAGCGCCGCACCGAATGGCCCGAGCGTGTAATCACCGCAGCAGGAAGAGCATGCGATTGTTTGCGAAATCGGCGACCCTCTACCTCCTGCTCGTTTCATTCGCGCCAGCCGGCGCCCAAACCGCAAGTTCCGCCGGACGGCACCCTCGGGCCGATACGGCAGCCGAGGAACTCCATCGTCTGTTGGTTGCGGCCCAGGATGCGGTTTCTAAGCAGGATTACCAGTCAGCTGCCCAGGACTACCAAAATTACCTACAGAAAAAACCCGACGACGCATCGGTTCACTATAACCTGGGCTACGTCTACCGAGCGCTCGAGCGCCCCGACGACGCGAAGTCAGAATATGAGAAGGCTATTGCACTGGCCCCTGATGACCTGAAGATGGCGCCGGCCTACCGCAACCTCGGGATCCTGCTGCTGGCCAAAGATCCGGCAGCGGCGGTCGATCCGCTCGAGCACGCAGTCCGACTCGAACCGCAAGATCCCCAGGCCAAATGGCTTCTCGGCACCGCTCTGGAGAGGAGCGGAAAGCTCGAGTCGGCGATCGGCCAATTTCAGGCCGCCCACACGCTGGACGGCAAGGATGTGGGAATTAGCGCCTCTTTGGCCTACGCGCTTCTAAGTGCCAGACGCTTCGCGGATGCCGAAGCGGCCTATCGCGCGACGCTCGAATTAAGCCCCGAGGGAGCCACTCTGCGCCAGGCTCACTTGGGCCTGGCCAACAGCCTGGTGGCTCAAAAAAAACCGCAGGAGGCGGCCTCGGAATTTGCCGCCTATCTGGCGCTGGTCCCCAACGACGGGGCAGTGCGGATCGAACGAGCTTCTGCGCTCGTCGATCTCGGCAAGGACGACGACGCTCTGGCCGAACTGGATCGTGCCGCTGCCGGCGCCCCGGAGAACCTACGAGCGCTCAAACTGCGTTCGCAGATTTACTGGGAAACCAAGCGCTACAACGACGCGGTAGGGGTGCTCGAAAAGGCGGTTGCATTGGCTCCGAGCGATGTGGATCTTGCTGATCGACTGGGCCGCGTCTACCTCGCCAAGCGAGACTACGCAAACGCCCTGCACTGGACCGTGGCGGCCTACAACCTGAACCCCGCGGCCAACGATCTGCTGGGCCAGGTGGTAGAGGTCGAGTACCTGAACAAGAACTACGAACAGGCTCTCGCCGCTCTGAATGCCCTGTCCCAACGCCAGGAGCTCCCAGCGGCTAGCTGGTACCTGCGGGCAACCTGCTATGACAAGCTCGGCAAGCTTCCCGAAGCGCTCGATGCCTATCAGACCTTTCTCCAGTTGAACAAAGACGAAAACAGCGATATGTATTTCGTATCCACGTCCCGCGTCCGCGCGCTCACTCGTGAGCTGAAAGACAAAAAGAGGTAGGCTTGCACATTTTCATCGCAACCGTGACAGCCTTTCTGCTAGGTGCGACGGCTTCCCTGTCCTTAGCCGGCCAGGATCGCGCGGCCGACCTGCGTTCCCGTTTCGAGCACGAAACCAATCCCATCCAAAAAGCCAAACTGATGCCCGATCTCGGCGAAGCGGAATTCCAGCAGATTCGAAGGGAAGTGGACCAATACCATTTCTCGGCGGCCGTCGATCTGCTCCGCGATTACGACGCTCAGGTGGGCACCTGCGTGAAGGGCTTGGAAAGTATGAACCTGAACCCGGAAAAACACCCCACGGGGTTTAAGCAACTGCAGATCTCCGTGCAGGAGGCACTTCGGCGCATCGACGGCTTGCTTGCTGGCATGACCGGCGAAGAGCAAGCGCCTTTCCTGGAAATCCGCAAAGATCTCGACAAAGTCAATCGCCGCCTTATGGACGAGCTTTTTCCAGGCCAGACGTCTCCCTCCAAGGCCCCGAAAGCCGTACAATAGAGTCCCAATGACCTACCGGATGGTCGCGGCGCTGCTGTTCCTGGTGGTGGCTGGGGTGCGCGCAGCAGTTCCGCAGTTCCAGCCGAGAGATTACCTGAGCGACGAAGAGGCGGATAAGATCCGCGATGCCGATACGCCGGCCGCACGCATCAAGCTCTATGTCGAGTTCGCCGAAGAGCGGCTGAAGAAATTCGATTACGAGCTCAACCGGGCGACGCCGGAACGAAACCGGGCAGAGGTTCTGAACAGCCTCCTCAATGGGTATGCGGGCTGTATGGACGATGGCGCCGACCAAATTGCCGTGGCCCGAGAGAAACAGATGGACATCCGGGTCGCGCTGAAACTGATGCAAACCAAGTACCACGAATTCCTGACCGAGCTCCAGCGGTACGAAAAAGAAGGAAAGGACCTCGACGTCTACCGCGATACGCTCGAAGATGCCATCGAAGGCACCAAAGACGCGATTTCCGATGTAGAAGAAGCCCAAAAGGAGATGCTGCCAGCTCCGGTTCGGAGAAAGTCTTCTTGAGGGCGTCCCGCCAGGCCCCCAGGCACGTACCCGGCGGCCAGCAAGTCTTCCGGCGAATCTATACACGCCTTGGCTGTCTGGGCCGGCCACCCCACTTCGTGATCGAGTATCACCCGTATGCAGATCTCACGCACACCATCCGGCTGCGCGAAGACACCGCCGATGTCCGGCTTTCCGATGCGCTCGAGCCCGCGCCGCGTCAGGTGCTGGAAGCGGTCGCGGCAATTCTGCTGGGTCGGCTGTACGGCAAGCGTCCACCGGATGAACTGCTGGACTTGTACCGCCAGTTCTCCAATGCCCAATCGACCCGCCGCCGAATCCTGCTGTTGCGTGAACGCCGCGCTCGAAGGGCCGAACACCACCCCGCAGGACGCCATCATGACCTGGGGCCGCTCTTCCGGGCGCTCAATCGGCGTTATTTCCGGGATTCACTTCCCCAGCCGCGATTGGCATGGAGCCGGCGTGCCTGGAGAAGCCAACTGGGGTGTTTCGATCCGGCCCTCGACCAGATCGTCCTCAATCGGCAGCTCGACCAGCCCCGCGTGCCCCGCTACGTCGTTTCCTATGTGCTCTATCACGAGATGCTCCACGTAAAGCATCCCATGCGGCTGGAGCGCTGCCGGCGCACCTCGCACTCCGGACCATTCCGAGAAGAAGAAAAGAGGTTTGAGCACTACGGCCGAGCCCTGCGCTTTCTCGCTCGTTTTCGCTGATCCCGGTCGCCGTCAGACCGAGCATTCCCTTTCCAGAAGGATTTGACGGGTGAGGACGCTGCCGAGCCTATGGTGCTGGAAGGAAGACTCTGTCGCTACTCTGCGCTGAGCTTTTCAATCTTCTTTTCGACCTTCTTTGCATCCGGTGCACTCGGGAAGGCTTGGAGATATTCTTTGTAGCACCTTAGGGCGTCGGGAGCGTCGCCTTTCTTCTCGTAGACTTCGGCCAGCATCAGGCGCGGCTTGGGCAGCTTCGGCTGGTTCTGAATGGCTTCCTCTAAGCGCGGGATTGCTGCATCCGGATCGCCCTTGTGGATGTAGTACTCGGCAACTTCCATGTCCTTCTCGGCGGAGTCCGGAGGAAGGGGGGTGTCGGTATCGACGACCGTCGTTTGCGGCATACCCTGCTGCTTCTTGCTGCTCTTGCTCTTGGACGACTTCGGGGGAGGTCCTGGATTGGGATTAGGGTTGGGAGTCGAACTCGAACTTGAGTCGGAGCTCGAGCTGGAGCTGGAGCTCGACTCGGGACCTTGTTGCGCCGCGCCAACGGCGAGCGAAGCTGCCAGAAGCGCGCTCGAGAAAAGGAAAGCAAATAAACTTCTGCGCATGTCCACGTCTCGCTCTGCTTAGAATGCCTTTGCTATCATAGCAGTTGGATCGGAAGTTCCGCTATTTCAGCACCTGCTCATGGATCTCCGCGAAAAGGTCGACCAGATTCCCGCCCAGCCGGGCGTGTATCTGTTTGAGGGCGCAGGCGAGGGGATCCTGTATGTGGGCAAGGCGCGCTCGCTCCGCAGTCGCGTCAAATCCTATTTCCTCGAATCGCGCTCGATCGACGCCAAGACCGAATCGCTGGTTCGCGAAATTGCCGACGTCCGATACATCGTCGTCGATAACGAGCGCGAGGCCCTGGCGTTGGAAAACAACCTGATCAAACGGCATAAGCCCAAGTTCAATGTCCTGCTGCGCGACGACAAGACCTATCCCTATATCCGCTACACCGCTTTTGAAAAACAGCCGCGCGTCTACGTGACGCGGCGGCTCGCGAAGGATGGCTCGCTCTACTTCGGGCCGTATTTTCCGGCAAGCCTGGCGTACCGGCTTGTTCACCTGATCCACAAACATTTTCTGGTGCCGTCGTGTACGGTGGACCTCAGCCGGCGCCATCCCCGCCCTTGCTTGCAATACTACATTCACCGCTGCCTGGGCCCCTGCGCCGGCCTGGTGGCTGAGGAACGCTACACGGAGGCGGCCCGGGACGTTCGGCTCTTTCTCGAGGGTCGTCGGAGCGACCTGGCGCGAAGTCTCTCCGAACGGATGGAGCGCGCCTCGCGTGACGAGCGCTATGAAGAGGCGGCAGGCTACCGCGACCTGCTTCGGACGTTCGCGGAAATGGAAGAACGCCAGAAAATTGCTGCCGCGCAAGGCGACGACACCGATGTGCTGGCCTGGTACGCTGAGCCGCCGCAGGTGGCCGTCAACCTTTTTCACCTACGGGGCGGGCGCGTGGTCGATCGGCGCGATTTTTACTGGGAGGATCTCGAGCCCTTCGACCCCGCCGAATTCCTCCCCTCGCTGCTCAAGCAACTCTATCTGGATGCCGCCTATCTGCCGCGTTACATCCACGTCCCTCTAGGCTTTGAGGAACGCGAGCTCCTGGAAGATGCTTTGAGCGAAAACGCTGGACATCGCGTGGAAATCCTGAATCCGCAGCGCGGGCAGAAACACGCTTTCCTGGAGCTGGTCGAAAACAATGCCAAGCACTGCTTCATCCAGCGCTTCCGCGTGCTCAAGCCGAGCTCCCAAGCGATCGCGGAGGCTGTCGAATCCGCGCTGGGCCTGGCGGAACCGCCCAAGCGCATCGAATCGTTCGATATTTCGCACCTTCAGGGATCCGACACGGTCGCGTCGATGGTGGTGTGGGAAGCCGGGCGCATGAAAAAATCCGACTATCGCAAATTCATCATTCGCGGCAAGGCCATGAGTCCGGGCAGCGACCAGTCCCGGGGCTTGCTCCGCGACGATTTTGCGAGCATGCGCGAAGCCGTCGAACGGCGATATCGCCGGCTGCGCGACGAACAGAAACCCCTGCCCAGCCTGATTTTGGTCGATGGCGGTATCGGGCAGCTGCACGCCGCGGCCGAGGCGCTGGAAAAACTGGAAATCATCAATCAGCCGCTCGCCAGCATTGCCAAAAAAGAAGAAATCTTATACGTGCTGGGCCGCGAAGACTCGCCGATCGTTCTGGAGCGGCATTCGCCGGTCCTGCATTTGATCCAGCAGATCCGGGACGAAACGCATCGCTTCGCCGTCACCTTCCACCGGCAGCGCCGCTCCAAGCGCAGGATCAAAACGGCGCTCGTTGAAATTCCCGGCGTGGGCGAGCGCACTGCCGGGCGGTTGCTGCGCCGCTTCGGCAGCATGGCCCGGCTCAGGCAACTGACGCTCGACGATCTGAGCGCGGAGCTGCCGCGCGCCCAAGCCCAGCGCGTGTTCGACGGCCTACGAGAAGCCGCCGCCCACCCTACAGAGACAACCTGATTTTTCTTCTCGTGGAAGCGGTTCCGGAATCCAGACAAGGGTGCGCCTTGCTCGGCTCCGAATGCTATGCTACTGTCACAGCTGGGAGGTGCTCCATGGCAGATAACGTCGGCTCCAAAGTCAGCTTCTTCTTGGTGGGACTGGGGATCGGTGCACTCATCGGAATCCTTTTTGCGCCGAAATCCGGCGAAGAGACGCGGGAATACCTTTCCTCCAAGGCGGACGAAGGCAGAGAGTACGCGCAGCGCAAAGCGAGGGAGCTTCGCGAACGCGCTGAAGATTTGATCGAGCGCAGCAAGGAGATCATGGCGCGGCAAAAAGATGCGGTCAATTCCGCCGTAGAAGCGGGCAAGGAAGCATACAAGCGAGAGGCGAAAGCTTCGTAGTTGCCAGGAGGCCGGATGTCTGGCTGGGTCGATGCGTTTGTTGTCATAGCGGCGGCCGCCATCGTGATTCAGATGCTGATTCTCGCGGCGATGTTTGTGCAGATGCGGGCGGCCGTACAGCAATTTACCAGAATTGCCACCCAACTTCAGTCACGGATCGACCCCATCCTCCTGCGCACGAACCGGATTTTGGAAGATTCTGAGGATCGGATTCGCAGCGTGATGAGCAATGCGGCGGAACTTACCGAAATCGCCCGCGGCCAGGCACAGAAAGTCGACCGCATCTTCACCGACGCAGTCGAGCGGCTGCGCGTCCAGATCATCAAGGCCGACCAGATTCTGACCGGCACGCTCGAAGTCATCGAACAGGCCGGCTCGACCTTTCGGGCGAAACTGTGGCAGCCCTTCCATCAGGCCTCTGCTATATTGAAAGGCGTCAAAGCAGGGATCGACTTCATTCGCGGCCAGAGGCAGCGGCCGGAGTCCGCCATGCAGGACGAAGAGCTCTTCATCTAGATCCCCTTCGCTTCGACTGTGGATTCTTCCAATCGAACTGGCGGGCCTCTCGACGTCGGGATCCTTCCCGGTGCGCGCTTTTAACATTTCCTCCGGCAGCTCACGCGGATCGCCGGGCAATCTCGTAACCAACGAGGAGCGGCCCCACAACCGGGCATAAACGCTAGAGGCGCCGCCTCCGCTACCCATTGATTGATCTTCCGATTCTCGATGGCTTACCCTGCGATCCAACCGCCGCCCAGGACCAGATCGCCCTGGTAGAACACGGCGGCTTGACCGGGCGTGATGGCGCGCTGTGGTTCGGCGAACGTGACGCGGGCAGTGGTCAGGTCGAGCGGAGTGATATCGGCTTCGGCGGGTTCGTGGCGATTGCGGATGCGAACATGTGCGCGCACAGGTCCTGCTGGCGCGGCAAAGGGAATCCAGTTTACATTGCGCACCTCGCAGCTGCAGCCGCGCAATTCTCCGTCTTCCCCAATAATGACGCGGTGATTCGCCGTATCGAGCGCCACGACGTACATCGGGCGACCTGCGGCGAAGCCCAGGCCCTTGCGCTGACCAAGGGTGAAATTATGAAGACCCTGGTGGCGGCCGATCACAGCGCCTGACGTGGAAACGATCTCGCCGGGCTGGTTCGCCGAGGCCGCTCCGGTTCCCTGCTCGTCCAGGTAGCTCTCGATAAAGCGAACGTAATTCCCCGTGGGGACGAAGCAGATTTCCTGGCTTTCCGGCTTGTCCGCAACGGGAACTGCGAGCCGGCGAGCGATCTCGCGCACCTCCTGCTTGGTGAGCTCGCCGAGCGGAAAATCGGTCCCCGAGAGCTGCTCTTGCGTGAGACCGAAAAGAAAATAGGACTGGTCCTTCGACTCGTCGACGGCGCGCAACAACTCGTAGCGCCCCGTGTCGGGATTCCGCCGGAGGCGGGCGTAATGGCCGGTGGCAATTCGTTCGGCGCCGATCTGGCGGGCCGTGGTGAGAAGCTGATCGAACTTCACGTCATTGTTGCAGTGTGTGCAAGGAATGGGCGTACGGCCGGCAAGATAATCCTCCACAAACGGACGCACGACCGCCTCCTCAAATTCGCGCTCGAAATTGACCACGTAATATGGGATACCGAGATGTTCGGCGACGCGGCGTGCGTCATAGACATCATCGAGCGAGCAGCAGCGATGCTGCGTCGGCCCGCCTGCCTGCAATTGCGGCAGGCGGCGCTGATTCCAAAGCTGCATCGTGAGGCCGATGGCTGGCACGCCGCGCTCGTGCAGAATCGCGGCCACCGTTGAGCTGTCGACGCCGCCCGACATGGCGACGGCAACGGGCGCTCGGGCCCGCACGGTCGCGGCGCGCTCCACTTCCGATGGTGCAGCTGGCGTCATGGATCTCGTTTTACTGTGCGGCGGCTACCTGCGATTCGCGCGGAGAGAGGGAGCGAATGCGCTCAACCACTGAGGGGATTACCGATATGGCGTAATCGATCTCTTCCGGCGTGGTCGGACGGCCGAGACTGAAGCGGAGAGTCGAGCGCGCCGCTTCCCTCCCGAGGCCCAGGGCGAGCAGAACGTGGGACGGCTCGGTGGAACCCGAAGAGCATGCTGCGCCGGTAGAACAGGCGATGCCTTCTAGGTCAAGCGAGATCAGCAGTGCTTCCCCACCGGCGCCCGGAAAACTCACACTCGTAGTGTTCGGAACGCGGCGCGCAACGGCGCCGTTCACCCGCACGGCAGGAATGCGCGCTAGCAGAGCTCCTTCGAGGCGATTCCGAAGCGCGCCGATGCGAGCCGAGTCTTGCGCCAGCAGATCGCTCGCGAGCTCGGCGGCCTTGCCGATCCCCACGATGCCGGGAACGTTTTCGGTGCCGGCGCGGCGATCGCGCTCGGCATGTCCACCAAACTGTCGCGGCGCAAGCGCCGTGCCGGTCCGAACGTATAGCGCGCCAACACCCTTGGGCCCGCAAAACTTGTGTGCGGAAATCGAAAGCAAGTCCACGCCGAGGCGAGCGACATCCAGTGGAACCTTGCCTGCCGACTGGACGGCGTCACAATGGAAAGGCACACCCGCTTCGGCCGCAATTTGCCCAATCTCTTCGATTGGCTCGAGGACGCCCAGCTCATTATTGGCGTGCATCACGCTAATGAGAACCGTTTCCGGACGCAACGCACGGCGAATCTCTTCCGGATCGACGATGCCCTGCCATTCGCCCGATGGGCAAACCGGCACGACGGTGACCTCGGTTCCCTGCCGTTCGAGCTCTTGGCAGGCATGCAAAATCGCGTGATGCTCGATCGCCGTGGTGATGACATGCTTGCGCGGCTTGGCAGCGACCGCGACCGACCCGAAGAGCGCAAGATTGTCGGCTTCGGTGCCGCCACTGGTGAAGACGATCTCGGTTGGCTTGGCGCCGATCAGCGCGGCGACGGACTGGCGCGCCGCATCGACGGCGGCTCGGGCGCGCTGGCCCGGGGTGTGGATTGATCCGGCGTTGCCAAAATTCTCCCCGAGAAACGGCAGCATCGCTTCCAGAACCGCCGGATCGACCGGAGTGGTCGCATTGTAATCAAGATAGACGCGCATCAGATCGCCCTAGAAAGCTCAGAATAACGGCTGTTCCGGAAGCGGTCAAGCAATGCGCTAGGGAGACTCTGATTAAGTCCTCCAGGTGATTCCTTCAATTGGCTTGGTACGTACTAGCACTGTGGCGAGCTGCGCTAAACTCTTGGGGAATGCTATAGCGATGTTCAGCCCGATGGACTCGGAGCGGGAATGCAAAGCACTGCAAATAGCTCACCTCCTCGACTAAGCCGAAAGATTCTGAGATGGATCGGAAGAATTCTGGGCACAGTCTTCGTACTTCTGCTCGTAGTCGCAATTGTGGCGGCGATCCGTGAACTGCTTGCCCAGCGGGAGGATTCCAGGCGGTTCCCTCAGCAAGGCCGGAGGGTAGATGTCGGTGGATATTCCCTGGACCTGAACTGCATGGGCGAAGGCGGGCCAACAGTGATCCTGGAGAGCGGCTGGAGCGTGCCCGGCGTGAGTTGGTCTCTTGTGCAACCCGAGGTGGCTCGCTTTGCCCACGTCTGCTCATACGACCGTGCTGGATATGGGTGGAGCGACGAGGGTCCGATGCCGCGCACCTCCGACGAGATGGCTCGCGAGCTGCACACTCTACTGCATAATGCGGGTGTGACGCCGCCCTATGTGCTGGTCGGTCATTCGCTGGGAGGATACATCATCCGCTGTTTTCGTGGCATGTACCCGAGCGAAGTTGCAGGAATGGTGCTGATCGATCCGTCGCAGGAAGACATGAACGCGGCGATGCCGCCAGACCTGAAGCAGGTGTACCAAGATCAGATCAGCCAAATCAGGAGATTCACCCCGTTTTTTCCCGTTCTCGTGCGTTTGGGAATCATGCGGAGGATGATCCATTCGCAAATAGAGGATTACCACCTAACGCCCGATCTCTTGGAAGAAGTCACCTATCTTTCGTCGCAGCCGAAAGCCATCAGGGCGATGGCTTCCGAACTTGATGCAGGTCTCAACTTGGACCCGGATCAGGTCCGACAGTACGGTACAGCGCCCGGATCATTGGGGGACCTACCGCTGATCGTCCTAAGCGCCCGCTATGAGTCGCAGGATTCTTCCGTCAACGGGCTGAATGAATTCTTGAAGACAGTCGTGACCGATCTTCACCCACGTATTGCGCGCCTTTCGACCAGAGGCAAGCAAGTCATGGTGGACGGCTCACACTTCATCCCCTTCGAGAAATCTCAGGCCGTGATCGTGGCGATTCGAGAAGCGCACGACGTTACGGCCGTTGCGAGGCAACTTGGTCACCAATAAGGAGTCGCCGGTTAAGTTCTTCTTTTCCACAGCGAGTACTGATCAGGTCGCGCCAAATGAAATCTTCGATTACACAGAGGACATTGGCGATGATGACTGGCTTCGAGCGGTACACGAAGAAAACGCGGCGGGCGATGTTCTTGGAAGAGATGGAGCAGGTGGTGCCGTGGGGCAGGTTGTGCGCGCTGGTCGAGCCGCACTATCCCAAGCCGGGCAACGGGCCGCGACCAAAAGGGTTGGAGCAGATGCTGCGTATTTATTTCGTGCAGCAGTGGTTTAACTTGTCGGACCCGGCAGCGGAAGAGGCGCTCTACGACTCGGCGGGGTTGCGCCAGTTCGTGGGGATTGACTTGGGGTCGGAACCGGTGCCGGATGAAACCACGATCTGCAAGTTCCGCCACCTGCTGGAGCAACACAACTTGGGCGAAGAGATTCTGGGCACAGTGAATCTGCACTTGCAGGCCAAGGGGGTACGGATCACCACCGGCACGTTCGTGGACGCGACGATTATTCACGCACCCTCCTCGACCAAGAACCGCTCCCAGAGCCGAGATCCGGAGATGCACCAGGGGAAGAAAGGCAATCAGTGGTACTTCGGGATGAAGGCGCACGTGGAAGTCGACAGCAAGACGAAAATCATCCACACGGCGGCAGCGACTGCGGCCAACGTCTCCGACGTGGCGATGTTGCCCGACCTGCTGCATGGAAAAGAAACGCGGGTGTGGGGCGACGGCGCCTATCAGGGACAAACCGAGGTGATTCGCGAGTGCGCGCCACGAGCGCACGATTTCACCCAGCGGCGCTGCCGATATAAAGGTCAGGTCGTAGATGAAGTGGCGTGGGCAAAGAACCGAACGAAGTCGAGAGTGCGGGCGAAAGTGGAGCATGTGTTTCAGGTGATGAAGCTGAAGTTCGGGTTCGTGAAAGTGCGCTATCGCGGATTGAAGAAGAACGCACAACGGCTGTTTGTCACCTGCGCTTTGGTCAACCTGTTCGTGAGCCGGAAGAAACTGCTACTAAGCGCGGCGTAGTAGCTTGGAGATCGGGCTTCCAGACCACGACGCGGTGAAAAGATCACTGAGTTGCTGACCGACCTTGGGCCCACAGGAGGATTTCCTGAGCAACAAAGAAATTTGCCCAGTTAGAAGCAGTGCTTATTCAGAGTGTCCCTAGGAGATTCAGGTGCAGTGGGAAATCGAAGCGTAGACCGCACGGACTTCCGCCGCCGGGCATCGGCCGCGGCGGCCCGAAATTCCGGCGCGCCCTGTTTGCGGGACAAACGAGATCAAGGCAGGGTAAAGGCCACAAAGCAGTTCCCGGCCGCGCCGATCAGATACTGCTTGCCACCGACCTGGTAGGTGATGGGATTCGACTCAGCGCCCGTTCCGCCGACCGCAAATTCCCAGAGCAATTTGCCAGTTTCGGCATCGAGGGCGAAGAAATTGCCTTCATCGCTCACTGCGAAGACAACGTCTCCGGCCGTCACAAGAGTGCTGGTTTCCGCCGGAGCCAAGATGCGGTACTCCCACCTTTGCTTTCCTGTGGTCGCTTCAAGCGCGCGAATGGCGCCGTAGACCTCATCGCCGGTGAGATCGATTCTTCCGCCTCCCCCGAAGTCGGGAAAGTGCACCCTCGGCTGGCCCTGAACGGTGTAGGCGCCGGTTTCACGGGCCGAGACATAAAAAAGTTTTGTCTCGGGGCTGTAGGAAGGGCTATTCCAGTTCGTGCCCCCATGGCCGTCAGGCGAGACCAGCCGCCCCTGCGGTGTCGGCTCTATGTTCGGCAACACGATGGGTCTTCCATTCTCGTCGAGTCCCTTGGCCCAAGTCTGTTTCACAAACGGGACACCGGCCACAAACTTGCCTGTCACGCGGTCGAGAACGTAGTAGAAGCCGTTGCGGTTCGCCAGCGCCAACAGCTTCCTGCGTTTGCCATCAACCGTGCCATCAAACAACACAGGAACCTGAATCGCGTCCCAGTCGTGCGTATCGTGAGGTGTAAATTGGAAATACCACTGCATCCGTCCCGTGTCTGGATCGATGGCTAGCGCGCAGTCTGTATATAGGTTGTCACCCTCTCGGTTCGCGCCGTTGTAATCGGGAGCGGGATTTCCAGTGGTCCAATACAGGAGATGCAACTCCGGGTCGTAGGAGCCTGTGCCCCAGGTGCCAGCGCCACCCGTGCCAGTCATGTCTTTGCCCCAGGTTTCCGCGGCAGGATCGCCCGGAGCGGGAACCGTCCATAGCCGCCAGAGGTGCTTGCCCGTCTTTGCATCGTAGGCATCCACGAAGCCTCGAATGCCGACATCGCCTCCAGAAATTCCAACAATGACTTTCCCGTCGAGCACGCGAGGCGCGCCCGTCATTGCATAGCCTTGATTATTTTCGTCGACGTGGACATTCCATTCGACCGCACCGGTGGTGGCGTCGAGCGCGACCAGATGAGCATCGAGCGTCTCGGCGTAAACGGTGTGGCCCAAAACGGCCACGCCGCGATTGGACCGATGGACCCCAATCGTGTAAATCCTGTCAGGCATTTTGGGCGACCAGGTCCAGATTTTGGTGCCAAGCCGAGCATCCAGGGCGGTGACCGTGCTCAGTGGCTCGGTGAGGTACATCACTCCGTCGACCACCACGGGAGACGATTCAAACGGCTGAAGAGGACGATTGGGCTGGTAAATCCAGGCCGGCCTCAGGCTGTGCACATTGGTGCGATTGATCTGCGTGAGTCTTGAAAAGCGCTGCGATTTATAGTCGCCTCCATACATCAGCCAATCCTGGGGTGTCTGGTCGGCATGGAGCAGCCGCTCGTAGGTCACCTCTCGTGCCTGGGCGAGCAGACGCGCCGGAGAGCACAGCAAGGGAAGAACGGCCAGCACCCGCAGGGAGGTTTTCATTGCGTGCCCTTCAAGGTCATCAGATAGGCGACCAGGTCCTCTAGCTGGGCTTCCGAGAGAGTGTCTCGGAGGCTCGGCATGAAACTCTTGCCCGGCTCTTTCTCGAGCGACCGCAGGTCAGGCTTCCACAAGCCGTGGAACCGTCCGCTAGAATCCTTCAGGACAATGCTGAAGGAGTCTTCTCCGACGCGCATGCCTTCGATCACGTGTCCGTCTTTTTCTACGGCGCGGAACACGAGGTATTGGGTCCATCGACCGCCAAAGACGCCCTCTCCCACCTTGGGCAATTCTGCGCCGGGATCAAGCAACCTCGCTTTCAAGCCAGGGGCTCCGCGCATGGCACCGATGCGAGTCAGCTCGGGCCCGATGTCTCCCCCTCGGCCGTCGATCATATGGCAAGTTGGGCAGGCGCTCGATTGGTAGAGCGCTTGGCCTTTGGTCGGGTCGCCCGCAATGGTCGCGGGCGATGCCATCGTGTCGAGACTCTCTAGATACGCAACGACGTCCGCCACTTGCCTATCCGACATGGTGGAAGAACCTGGCATGGCGGTACCGGGGATCCCTCTCCGGATGATGTCGTGGACGGCTGCGTCGCCGAGTTTCGCCGCAACGCCGTGCAGATCCGGACCGACTTCGCCGCCTGCATCGACCCCATGGCAGGTAGAGCAGTTTTGCTCAAACTGGCGCTTGCCCTCTTCCAGGTCGGCATTTGCAGATTGAGAACCAGGGCTGTTCTGCGTCCCCTGAGATTGCTGGCCGAAGCTCGGAGACGGACGAAATGCGATGAAGCAAGCCAGAAAAGCTAGGCCGACTATTACCTGTCTCACAACCGCGCAACGCATGCTAGGTCGAAGACTCCCCATAGCGGACCGGCTGGCGTTCGCCTCGCTCACCTCTTCGCTCCGACGATGCTCCAGATTGCAAGCGGGAAACTAGCATCAGGAGTCGCCACGGGTCAACGAAGTAGAAACACAGGTGCGGCCGAGTCTGCG
>JASHRC010000231.1 GCA_030037525.1 Candidatus Acidiferrales bacterium
CCTTTGCTCTGTCGTTTTCGAACCCGGCCGAGGAGCGCCACAAACTTCAGACGCTCTACGACAAGCTCATCGCAGCTCGCGCGGAAACCGGCGAAAGTGCCGGTGCCCCCAGCCTGAAGGAATTCGAGCGCTTCGTCGAGCAGAAAACCAAGGACTTGCAGGGACAAGGCGGACGCGAAGTCGAATACAGCGTCAGCATCGAAAGCGGGCGCGTGAAACTCAGGGCCCGGGTCTCCCGCTAGCCCCTGTTCCTCTTCCGAAATCCTCCGCGAACGCTTACACTGGCGATTCTTCTCGCAGGCCCAGCCGGGGAGGTCGGCGGTGGCGATCGAGCGGGCGCTCCTGAGTGTCTATGACAAAACGGGCGTGGTCGATTTTGCGCGCGAACTCGTGTCGCTCGGCGTAGAAATCGTTTCCACCGGCGGCACGGCAGGGCTTTTGCGCCAAACGGGAGTCCCGGTGCGAGACGTTTCCGAGTTGACTGGCTGGCCGGAGATGCTCGGCGGACGCGTGAAAACGCTGCACCCCAAAGTGCACGGCGGAATCCTGTTTCAGCGCGGCAAGACGGAGGATTGCAAACAGGCGGCGGGGCACGGGATCGTGCCGATCGATCTGGTGGTGGTGAATCTCTACCCCTTCCAGGCGACGGCTGCCAAACCGAGCGTCACGGCCGAAGAGTTGATCGAGAACATCGACATCGGCGGGCCAGCGATGGTGCGCTCGGCTGCAAAAAATTTCCAAAGTGTGGGGGTGGTGACCGATCCAGCCGATTACCCGGAGATCGTGCGCGAGCTGCACGAGACGGGGCAGCTGAGCCTGGTCACACGGCTTCATCTAGCCCAGAAAGCGTACGCGCGAACGGCGCGATACGACGGCGAGATCGCCACAGAACTGGAACGACTTTCCGCGAATGGAACCGTTTCGGTCGGCGCAGCCGCCAAGTTGCCGAAGCGGATTCACCTTGCGCTCGAGCACCGGCAGACGATGCGTTACGGAGAGAATCCGCATCAGGCTGCGGCGCTGTACGTCCCGGCGGGGCGCGCGGTGACAGGACTGGCGGGTGCCAAACAGCTTCAGGGCAAGGAGCTTTCCTACAACAATCTGGTGGATCTCGATGCGGCGGCCGCACTGGTCGCCGAGTTTCATGGCCCGGCCGTGGCGATTATCAAGCACAACAATCCATGCGGCGCGGCGGAACAGGAATCGTTGCGCGAGGCCTATGAAAAAGCGCTGGCTTGTGATCCGGTGTCCGCCTACGGAGGGGTGCTCGCCTTCAATCGCAGAATCGACCCGGCAACGGCAGAAGAGGTTGCGAAACTATTCGTCGAGTGCATCGTCGCGCCCGGCTACGAGCCGGCGGCGCTTCAAAAGTTCGCTGTGAAGAAAAATCTGCGCCTGCTCGAGATGCCGGGCGACAGCGATGCCGATCCCCTTCGATTCAAGCAGATCGCGGGCGGCATGCTGGTCCAGGAAGCCGACCGGTTGGAACTTGACGAACGAGACCTGAACGTTGCGACCGAGCGGGCGCCCACGAAAGCGGAGATACGGGCCTTGCTTTTCGGGTGGAAAGTGGCGAAACACGTGAAATCGAACGCCATCGTTTTCGCGCGCGAGGGATGGACCGTCGGCGTGGGCGCGGGGCAAATGAGCCGCGTGGACTCGGTGAAGATCGCGGCGATCAAGGCGGCGACGGCGGGCCTTTCGCTTGCGGGAAGCGCGGTTGCATCCGATGCATTTTTTCCGTTTCCCGACGGCGTAGAAGAAGCAGGCAAAGCGGGTGCGACGGCCGTAATCCAGCCGGGCGGGTCGGTCCACGACCAGGATGTGATCCGGGCGGCCAACCAGCTCGGAATGGCAATGGTCTTCACCGGCGTGCGGCATTTCCGTCATTAGGATCTCCATGGCAGAGCCAACCAGACCTGCCGGGCTCGACGGTCTGCGGGTGCTTTCTCTGGAAAGCCGGCGTGCTCGGGAGATGACCAAGCTGATCGAAAGCTACGGGGGGCGAGCCATGGTCGCACCGTCGATGCGTGAAGTCCCCCTGGAATCAAATACCGAAGCGCTCGAGTTTGGGCGCGCCCTGGCAGCAGGCCGCTTCGATATGGTCATTTTCCTGACAGGCGTGGGCACGCGCGCGCTCGCGCGATTGATGGAGGCGCTTTACCCGGTCGAGGAGTTCACCCGCGCGCTCGGCAAAGTCGGCATTGTGGCGCGCGGACCTAAACCCCTGGCGGCGCTCCATGAATTGGGCGTATCGGCAACGCTAGCGGTGCCGGAGCCCAGTACCTGGCGCGATCTGCTGCGAGCACTCGACGAGAATGAACATTCGCTGCCGCTAAAGGGGCGAAGCGTGGCCGTGCAAGAATACGGCGCCGCCAATCCTGAGCTGCTGGCGGGCCTGGCCGAACGGGGTGCGCGCGTGACCCGCGTACCGGTCTACCAGTGGGCGCTTCCGGAGGACGTCGGACCGCTGCGCGCCGCCGTGGAAGCCATCGCGCGCGCGGAAATCGACATGGCGCTGTTTACAACCTCGGTGCAGGTGGTGCACTTGCTGAGAGTTGCCCGGGAAATGAATTGCGAGCAGGATCTGCGGCGCGGCTTTGCCGCGATGGTGGTGGGCTCGATCGGACCGGTCACGAGCGACGAGCTCCGCAGGCAGGGCTTTCACGTGGATTTCGAGCCCGCCCATCCGAAAATGGGTTTTCTGGTCAACGAGGCGGCCAAGCGTGCCGGTGCCATGCTCGATCAGAAGCGCCGCGGAATCTTGGGCTGAGGCAATCGGGAAGCTTCGCGAACGGCTGGGTCTCGGAAGGTTTGGGTGGGGGGGATGCCGCGACCCAGCCGCATCGGCGAATGCGGAAGACTCTAGCAGAGGATTGGCGACGGGCGTTCGTCAATTTATCGATGGAAACGATTCGGCTTCTAAATCCCCGCAAGCGATTGATTTATTTCAGCTTTGCTTCTCGTCTTTACGCAGCATTAACATTGGCGGGGTGCTTTTTCTCCTGTGTTTCCGCCGCTTGAGGAATTTCTCAAACGATTCTGGGCTCGCCAGGCGATGCAGTAGCGCTTTGCGCCGGCTCGGCGAAAGGCCTTTCGCAAACAGCTGTTTACGCCGCTTGCCGATTTCCTCGAGCCAGCCCTCGTATTCGGTGCCAAACTCCTTCTCCAGTCGTTTTCTGAGACGCTGCGCAAGCGCCGGGCTGTGACCGCCGGTTGAAATCACAATCTGTAGCAACCCGCGGCGCACCACCGAGCCGTAATAGAAATCGCAGTGCTCGGGATCGTCCACCACGTTGCATAGAACCCGGCGACGCTTCGCCTGCTCGTAGATCTGGGCGTGGAGTTGAGGCGAAGACGTAGCCGCCACCACCAGGAAGATGTCCCGCAGGTCCGCAGGGCGGAACGCCCGCGCATCCCAACGAATTTTCGCGGCACGGGCCCAGGCGCGGACCCGCGGAGTAGCATTCGGTGAGACGACGCGCACTTGCGCTTCGGCGCGCAGCAGCCCTTGGATCTTTTCTTCGGCGATGCGGCCGGCCCCGACCACCAGGCACCGGCGACCCGCAAGTTTTAAAAAGGCGGGGAACAGAAGCATGGGAGCGATTCCGTCCTGCTTAGAGCTGCTCGCCGCGAACCAGATCGTCGTAGTTTTCGCGCTCGCGCACGATTCGAAACTTGCGCCCTTCGACCAGTACCTCGGCGGCCCGGCGGCGAGCATTGTAGTTGGAGGATTGCACGAAACCGTAGGCTCCCGCCGTCCATACAACGAGCACATCCCCTGGCCTCACTTGGGGCAGGAGCCAATCGCGAGCCAGAAAATCCGCCGACTCGCAAACCGGGCCAACAACATCGACCCGAGTTGCCTTGGTGCGCGCGGAGCGGTGGCGAACGGCCGGCGTGATCGCGTGCGTGGCCCCGTACAGGACGGGGCGAATTAGGTCGTTCATGGCCGCGTCCACGATGACGAAATTCTTCGCTCGATTTGCTTTCTCGTAGAGCACCCGAGTCAGCAGCACGCCTGCCGGGCCGACCAGCGCGCGTCCCGGCTCAATGAGCAGCCGGCAGCCCAGCGGACGCACGATCCGTGCAAGTGCACGCGCATAGGTGGCGGGCACGAGCGGCGATTCGCGGGTGTAACGGATGCCCAGGCCGCCGCCGATATCTATGTAATCGAGTGGAATTCCTTCTCGCGCGAGATCTCTCGCGTAAGATGCAAGACGTGTCAGCGCCTGGCGATAGGGGCGCAGGCTGAAAATCTGCGAACCGAGATGCGCGCTGATTCCGCGCCAGGCGAGCCAGCGCGAATCCTTGTGCGCGAGGTAGAGCTGGCGCGCTTCGTCCCAGCTCACGCCGAACTTGTGCCCGCGCCCCCCCGTAGCAATGTGAGGATGTCCCCCTGCCATCACATCGGGGTTCACCCGCAGAGAAGCGTTCGGTCGAGAGCCTCCGGCTGAGATGTGCCGCGAAGCCTCGGCGAGCAACAGATCCAGCTCAGCGGCGGATTCGACATGGAACACCAGGATCCCGGCACTGCGCGAACGGCTTCCAGGGTAGCGAATTGCTTCGTGGATCTCCTCGACGGTTTTGCCGACGCCAGAAAAAACGATGCGATTGCCCGGCACGCCGATGCGGCGCAGACGATCCAGTTCACCGCCGGAAACAATGTCGAAGCTGCTGCCGAGGTCCGCGAGCACCCGCAGCACCGCCAGATTCGAATTGGCCTTTACTGCATAGCAGAGGGTGTGAGGAAGCGAACCGAAGGCACGGTCGAGCGCGCGATAGGCACCCTCGATGCTGCCGCGGCTGTACACGTATGCTGGAGTGCCGACCGAGCCCGCAATGCGATCCAGCGACACGCCCTCGCAGAACAGATTCTGTCTCGCCGAAGGGGAACCCCGGTACGCAAAGCACGGCGTGAACGGGGCCGGCTCCACAATGCGCGTTATGCGTTTCGCGCGAGATTTTGGCGACATGGATCGAGCGATGGAGTCGCGTCCTAGCGGCGCGGCGGAAGAATGTATGGCGCACCATCATACAAATTCTGCGCGGAAAAGCCATCCGGCAGAGAGGGCCATGATTTTGCCCCGGGTGCTGGCGCAAGCGGTGCGGTTTCCCAAGGGCGTTGCGGCACGCGACTCTTGCTTCCTGGGCGCCCGGAGTTGATTTTGCGGGCATCGACCCAATCGGCTGAGCATCCCAGTCTTGGCCGGCCTCACCGGCCGGGCGGCCGAAGAAAAAAGGCCGTTGGAATTCGGAAAAGGCAGGAGGATAAATCCTCGCGAGAGCTGCCCGAATCGCCCTGCTGGTGTGCCGCGAGAGATCCGCCGGCAACTCGCACTGTCAAACCGCCGGACATCCAAATTCGTCTCCGTGATCGGCTGCCTCGCCGCTGAGTGAACGGGCGCGCCTCCAGGCGGAAAATGAAGTACTCGAAACAGCTGCGAAGCCGGCCTTGGCCGAAGCGCAGCCAGGTTGCCGACCCCTTTGAGCACGTTTTATGATCGTTCATGCGCACAATCGTTCTGCTCTTCATTTCCAACACCTTTATGACGTTTGCCTGGTATGGTCACCTGAAACACCGCTCGGCGCCTCTGTTGGAAGCAATCGTGCTAGGTTGGCTGATCGCATTCGGCGAATACTGTTTCAGGTTCCCGCCAATCGCATTGGCTACGGCGAGTTCACCGGATACCAACTCAAGATCATTCAGGAGTGCATCAACCCTCACGGTGTTCGCCATCTTCGCCCGGCTGTATCTGGGCGAACGGATTCGTTGGAATTACGCTAGCCTTTCTTTTCGCAATCGGCGCAGTGGTCTCTGCGTTTTGGGGAACGCCGTGATCGGCTCCGCACGATGGGCTAGCAACGGCTGACAGAAATATGGCCAACTATACCCGTATCGGATAGAGGGCGATGAACCTGATCGAGCTGACTCGGTCGCTCGTAGACATCGAGTCTGTCACAGAGAACGAAGGCAGGATTGGGTCGTACCTCTACGACTATTTGTCCGCCATGGCGGCCAGCACCGGGGGTCTGGTCGAGCGGATGAGCGTCGAGCCTGGGCGCTTCAATGTGCTCGCCTATTGGGGCGCGCCTGGTGTGACCTTGTCGACGCACTTGGATACGGTGCCGCCGTTTTTCCCCTCGCGTGAGGACTCCGAGTTTATCTGGGGCCGCGGCGCGTGCGACGCCAAGGGAATCATCGCAGCCATGGTGAGCGCGGCGGAGCGACTTCTGGCCGACAACTTGCGGAACTTTGCGCTGCTGTTTGTCGTGGGCGAGGAGCGCAACAGCGCGGGAGCGGCCGTCGCCGCGCGCGAGCCGCGCGGATCGAAATATCTGGTCAACGGTGAACCGACTGAGAACAAGCTGGCGCTCGCGTCTAAAGGCGCGCTGAGGCTCGAGCTTGCTGCGCGCGGCAAAATGGCCCATTCCGCCTATCCGGAGCTGGGCGAATCGGCGATCGAGGCACTGCTCGACGCACTCGAGGCAATTCGAAAAGTCCCGCTCCCGAGCGATGCGCTGCTCGGTGCGTCGACGCTCAATATCGGAACGATTTCCGGCGGCCGCGCGCCCAACGTGATCGCCGATACCGCCAAGGCCGAAATTCTGGTGCGAACGGTGGGCGATGCCGGCCCGCTGCGGGAGGCGCTTGCCCAAGCGGTCGGCCGGCGCGCTGAAATGAAAGAAGTGCTGTCGGTTCCACCGATCCATTTTCAAACCGTCGATGGCGTGCCCACCACCCTGGTATCGTTTACCACCGACGTGCCTGTTTTCGGCCGGAGCTGGGGCGAGCCGCTGCTGCTGGGACCAGGAAGCATCGATGTGGCGCACACGGCCGAGGAGCGGATCTCGAAACGTGAGCTTTTCGAAGCCGTTACAATCTACGCGAATGTGGTAAAGAATCTTCTGGCCAGGAGCTGAGCAACGCAAGTGAATCTGGCGATCGTTGGATACGGCAAAATGGGGCGGCTCGTCGACGAGCTTGCCTCGCAATACTCGGGCCAGGTAAAGCTGCGTCTCGATATTGATAACAATCGGAATTTCGAGGGGATCACCAAAGAGAACTTCCGCGGCATCGATGTGGCAATCGAATTTTCGACTCCCTCGGCCGCCCCGGAGAATATCGAGCGGCTCGCTCAACTTGGCGTCAACGCCGTGGTCGGCACCACGGGCTGGTTCGGCGAAATGGATCGCGCGAGGAAGGCCGTCGAGCGCGCAGGCACGGGCTTGGTTTGGAGCCCGAATTTCTCCGTCGGCATGAGCATTTTCTCCGAGCTCGTTGCCGAGGCGGCGCGGCGCATGGCGCGGCAGCCGGAGTACGGCGCGTGGGCCTGGGAAATTCATCACGCGACAAAACGGGATGCGCCCTCCGGAACGCTGCTGGCGCTCGTCGACAGGATGAAGCAGAATGGCTACACAAGACCGATCGATCGGAGCGCCAGCCGCGCTGGCGCGCATCCCGGGACCCACGAGATCGGCTTCGATTCGGCCGCCGACACGATCACGATTCGACACACGGCCCGAAGCCGCGAGGGATTTGCGCGCGGGGCTCTGCGAGCGGCGCGCTGGATCGTCGGGAAAAAAGGATTCTTCGACTTTCGTGAGATTGTGAACGAACTGGATTAGGCAGCCCGGAGGAGGCAACCATGTTTACAGGATGCGGCACGGCGCTGGTCACTCCGTTTCGCCAGGATTCATCGCTCGATCAGGAGGCGCTCGGACGGCTGGTGCGGCGGCAGATCGATGCGGGGATCAATTTTCTGGTGCCCTGCGGCACGACCGGGGAAAGCCCCACGCTTACCAGCGCCGAACAGCGGCGCGTCGTGGAAATCACGATCGAACAAGCGCGGCCACACCGAGTCCCTGTACTGGCCGGCGCTGGAGGCAACAACACGGCGCACACGATCGAAATGGCCCGCCAGTTCGAAGCCATCGGTGCGAGCGGAATCCTTTCGGTTGCGCCCTATTACAACAAGCCGACACAAGAAGGGCTCTACCAGCACTACAAAGCGATCGCCTCGGCGATTCGCCTGCCGATCATCCTGTACAACATTCCGGGACGCACGGGCGTTAACATCGAACCGGCCACCATCGCACGGCTCGCCGAAATCGACAACGTCGTTGGAGTGAAGGAAGCATCGGGGAACATTTCGCAGATGGCAGTCCTGCTGGATCTGGTGCCCTCGAAATTCCTGGTGCTTTCGGGCGATGATGCGATCACCCTGCCGCTCATGGCGCTCGGCGGCCAGGGGTTGGTGTCGGTGTCGTCGAATGAAATCCCCGCCGAGATGACGCGCCTCGTGCAGCTCGCGCTCGAAAATAACTTCGCCGCGGCACGCCAAATTCACCGCCGTTACTCCAAGCTGATGGAAGCAAATTTCATCGAGACGAATCCCGGCCCGGTCAAGGCGGCCCTGGCCCTGATGGGATTGCTCGAGCCGGTTTTCCGTCTGCCGCTCGTTGCCCCCAAGCCCGAAAATCTCGCGAAAATCCGCGGCGCGCTCGAAGCCGTCGGCTTGATCCAGCAGGTCTATGCCACCCGCTGAACTCAGCCGTCAGATCGAGCGGCTGTTCGACGACAACCCTCCGAGCTACACCGACGAGCACCGTCGCTTGTTTCAGCAATTTAAGGACGCGCTGAACGCTGGCGAAATTCGCGCGGCCGAGCCGGATCGCGCACAATCGACTGGCTGGAGCGTGAATGCCTGGGTGAAAAAGGGGATTTTGCTCGGCTTCCGCATGGGCGCGATCGTGGACATGTCGATTGACGCAGCGCGCCAGCCCTTTTTCGACAAATCCACTTTCCCGGTGAAAAAATTGGACGCCGCTTCCGGGGTGCGCATCGTGCCGGGCGGCTCGAGCATTCGGGACGGCTCCTACATCGCCAAGGGTGTCACTTGCATGCCGCCCATGTACGTCAATGTCGGGGCATACGTGGACGAAGGAAGCATGATCGATTCCCACGCACTGGTGGGAAGCTGCGCGCAGATCGGGAAGAAATGCCATATTTCGGCGGCATCGCAAATCGGCGGGGTCCTCGAGCCCATCGGAGCGCTGCCCGTCATTGTCGAAGACGAAGTGCTCATCGGCGGAAATTGCGGTGTCTATGAGGGAACCGTCATCAAGCGGCGCGCCGTGCTCGGCACCGGCACGATTCTGAATCGCTCGACGCCCGTCTATGACATCGCCACCGGAACGATTCTGAGCTCGACCGAGAAGGATCCGCTCGTCATCCCCGAAAATGCCGTCGTCGTGGCAGGCTCTCGCGCCATTTCCCGCGGCCGCGGCAAGGATTGGAGCCTCTCGCTCTACACACCGGTCATCGTGAAATACCGCGACGCGAAAACCGACGCCAAGGTGCAGCTGGAAGATTGGCTGCGCTGAGAGGCCCCGGTTTCCGACACCGGCTGGCGCACCAGACGCTCCGCGCTTGACAAAGGCCCAAGCCTGGCTTAACTTCAATGCCAGTATGAAACTGCTGCGGGTGCATACAACCGGTCACCATCACGCGAAAACGTGCCCGCGGCGGTGTGGCTAGTTCGAGCAAAGCGAACAGCACTCATCGGCCCGCTGGCGCGGCAAGCGTCAGCGGGCTTTTTGTTTCTACGGGGACAGCCATGGAACTCGACTTTGAGAAAGAAGGCGGCCTGATCCCGGCGATCGTGCAAGACGCCGGTAACGGCGAAATCCTGATGCTCGGATTTATGAATCGCCAGGCTCTGGAGAAGACCCAGCAAACTGGGCTGGTCACATTTTTCAGCCGCTCGCGCCGGAAGCTGTGGACCAAAGGTGAAACCAGCGGCCAAAAACTGCTGCTCCGCGAACTGCGCGTCGATTGTGATCTCGATGCGTTGCTGGTGCGCGCCGAGCTCGAGGGCGGCGCCGTTTGTCACGAAGGCTATCGGAGCTGTTTTTACCGGCGGCTGGCGCCGGATGGCTCTCTCAGCGCGGTTGAGCCGCGCATCCTTGCGCCGGACGAGCTCTATGGAAAGTCCGGACAGAAGGGATCGAAGCGATGAGCCGCCTGAAGCTGGGCATTCCCAAAGGGAGCTTGCAGGAGTCCACGATCGAGCTGTTCGCAAAAGCCGGGTGGCGGCTTCAGATCAACTCGCGAAGTTACTATCCGGGGATCGACGATCCCGATATCGACTGCATGATGGTCCGTGCGCAGGAAATGGCGCGCTATGTGGAAAACGGCGCGCTCGATGCCGGTCTCACCGGCAAGGATTGGATTCAGGAAACGGGTGCGGATGTCGAGGAAGTTTCCGAGCTGGTTTATTCGAAGACGGGCCTGGGCCGCGTGCGATGGGTTCTGGCGGTGGCCGAAGACTCAGACATTCAAAGCGTGCGCGACCTGGAAGGCAAAGTGATCGCCACTGAAGCCGTGAAAATGACCGAAAAATATCTGGCCCGGCATGGGGTGAACGCGCGCGTGGAATTCTCCTGGGGCGCAACCGAAGTAAAAGTGCCACAGCTCGCCGATGCGATTGTGGAGGTGACCGAAACGGGCTCCTCGCTGCGGGCCAACCATCTGCGTGTGCTGGATACCTTGCTGGAATCCGCGACGTGTTTCATCGCCAATCGCGCCGCCTGGAAGGATCCCTGGAAGCGTGAAAAGATCGAAAATCTGGTGTTGCTGCTCCATGGCGCGATCCAGGCTTACGACCGGGTCGGCCTGATGATGAACGTGCGGCGCGAAGATCTCGATCAAGTATTGGCCGCCCTCCCGGCTCTGCGCAATCCCACGGTGGCGCAGCTCAGCGATCCGGAATGGGTGGCCATCAATACGATCATCGAAGAAAAAACCGTGCGCGCGCTGATCCCAAAACTCAAAGCAGCACGCGCGGAAGGTATCGTCGAATATCCGCTCAACAAGGTCGTGTATTGATGCGAGTGTTGCCGCTCACAAGCGCTGTTGCACAAGGCGTGCTCGCTTCCCGGCGCGTCAGCAGCCGCGATGCAGAGCGTGTCGCTTCGCGCATCGTCGAAGACGTACGAAGGCGCGGCGACCGAGCGCTGTTTCGGTGGACCGAGAGGCTCGACGGCATTGCGCTCGACCCCGGGAACGTTTGGGTTCCCCGCGCGGAATTCGCTCGGGCGCGCAAGCAAGTCTCAAAGGAATTCCTGGCCGCCCTAGATCACGCCGCGCGAAACATTCGCACCGTGGCGCGCCGCCAGAAACCGCAGGAGTGGACCATCCAGGTTGAGCCAGGTGTCCGCGCCGGGCAGCGCATACGGCCATTGGATTCGGTCGGCTGCTACCTTCCGGGCGGCCGCTTCTCGCTTGTTTCGACGCTGCTAATGACCGTGATTCCCGCGCAGGAAGCGGGCGTGCGTCGAATGATGGTCGCCAGCCCCCAGCCCGGCGAGGCCTTGCTGGCTGCCGCCGAGCGGCTGGGGCTCGACCGTGTTGCGCGGATCGGCGGTGCGCAGGCGATTGCGGCACTCGCCTATGGCACTCACTCGATTCCGCGGGTGGACAAAATCTGCGGACCGGGCAACCGCTTCGTAACCGCCGCGAAAAAAATCGTCAGCAACGACTGCGCGATCGATATGCTGGCCGGCCCCACAGAGGCTCTGGTTTTCGCGACTCGCGGCAACGCGCGATTCATGGCGGCGGATTTGATCGCGCAGGCCGAGCATGATCCCGACGCCATCTCCATTTTCCTAACTACGTCGGCTCGGCTCGCCCGGGCCGTAGCCGCGGAGGTCGATCGGCAACTCGAGGACCTGCCGAAAACGAATCTGGCCCGGCGCTCGCTTCCCAGAAACGGCGCGGCGCTGGTTGCCCGCGATCTGGCCGCGGCGGCCGCTTTCGTGAACCGCTTCGCTCCGGAGCATCTCAGCATCGCCGACGGCCGAGATGGCTTGCTGGATCGCGTCAACTCCGCCGGCAGCATTTTTCTCGGTGACTGGAGTGCGCAGTCCTTCGGCGATTACGCGAGCGGCACAAATCACGTGCTGCCGACGGGCGGGACTGCCCGCACGCGAGGCGGCCTTTGTGTCGCCGATTTCGCGAAATGCATCAGCGTGCAGGAAGTCTCGCGCGCCGGCGCCCAGCGGCTGGCACCGGTGGTCGAACAATTCGCGCGCGCCGAGGGTCTGCTGGCGCACGCGCGTTCGGTCGAGGTGCGCCGGTGAAGGCCGTCCCCGTCCGGCGCTCCGTCCAGCGCATGCGGCCCTATCATCCGCCGCTGGAAGGCCGGACCGACAAGCTGCGCCTGGATTTCAATGAGAATCCGATCGGCTGCTCGCCTGCCGTTCGCCGCGCGCTAGGCCGACTGGCCGCTTCGTCCATCGCGGCCTATCCCGAGCAGGAGACCTTTCGCCGCAAAGCGGCGCGGCATTTCGGCGTTCGCCCCGAGGAGCTTCTGCTGACCAACGGGACAGACGAGGCGCTCGGATTGGTGGTCGATACGTTTGTCGAAAGGGGCGATCGCGTCTTGCTGGTGGAGCCGACCTATGCAATGTACCGCTTTTATTCAGAATTGGCTGGCGCGCGAATCCGGGCGCCCCGTTACGACAGAGAAATGCGCTTCCCATGGCCCGATGTGCTGGCCGGGCTGAAACGAGGTCCGCGCGTTTTCTTTCTCCCCAATCCCAATAGTCCCACCGGCAACCTGCTATCGCCCTCCGAGATTCGCCGCATTTTGGAGGCCGCCGTGCGCACGATGGTGGTCATCGATGAGGCCTATTTCGAATTCTCGGGCGTCACCGTGATTCCCTGGATTCGGCGGCACCAGAATCTGATCGTCACGCGCACGTTTTCGAAAACCGCGGGACTTGCCGGGCTGCGCCTCGGCTGCATTTTCGTTCATGCCGAACTGGCTGCCAGTCTCAGACGGGCACAGTCGCCCTATCCGGTGAACGTCGCAGCACTGGCAGCCGCAGAAGCGGCCATCGAAGATCGCCGCTTCATCGCCCGGACCGTTCGCGAAGTGCGTCGCGGCCGGCTTGCACTCGAGCGCGGCCTGGCGCGCCTCGGTGTCAAATCGTTTCCGACCGCGGGCAACTTCGTACTCGTGTATTTCGGCGACCGCAGTAAGCGCATTGTCGCGGCGCTTGGACAGAAGGGCATCTTGGTCCGCGATCGCTCGAGCGATTTTGGCGGAGAAGGCTATGTGCGCATCACCTTGGGCACCCCTGAACAGACGCAGCGTCTGCTGCGCGAACTGGAACGCATCTTATGAGACGGGCGACCCTGCGCCGCACCACCCAAGAAACGGACATCCGTCTGCGGCTCAATCTCGACGGCCACGGCCAATCGCAGATTTCCACGGGCGTTCGCTTCTTTGATCACATGCTCGAACAGATCGCGCGCCACGGCGCACTCGATCTGGATCTCACTGTGCGCGGCGATCTCGACGTCGACCAGCATCACACGGTCGAGGACGTGGGAATTGCTCTGGGCGAGGCAGTGAAGAAAGGACTCGGATCGAAACGGGGCATCCTGCGGGCTGGATATTTTCTGATGCCGATGGATGACTCGCTGGCCTGGGCGGCGCTGGACTTTTCCGGCCGCGCCTACTGCGTGTGCGACTTCAAGATTTCTGCGGCGCGCGTGGGCGACTTCCAGACGGAATTGATGGAGGATTTTTTCCGCGCCTTCGCCCACGCCGCAGGCGCCAACGTCCATCTGCGGCTCCTGTATGGCCGCTCTTCGCACCATCAGGTGGAGTCCATTTTCAAGGCCTTCGCGAAGGCGCTGCGATTCGCAATCACCCGGGACAAGCAGCTGCGGCGCGTCTTGCCGTCGACGAAAGGACTGCTGTGAAAATCGCCGTCGTCGATTACGGCGCGGGGAACCTCCCATCGGTGGAGCGTGCGCTCGCAAAACTCGGCGCGCAAACCGAGCGCGCCGTCGAGCCCGCCCAGCTCGCCTCCGCAACGGCGATCGTTTTGCCCGGCGTCGGTCACTTCGGCGCCTTTGTTCGGGGCCTGCGCGAACGCAACCTCACCTCCTCTCTGCGCGCCGCATTCGATTCCGGCAAACCGATCCTGGGCATCTGCTTGGGCCTGCAGGCGATGTTCGCGGCAAGCGAAGAAGCCCCGGGGGAGCCCGGCTTGGAGTTCTTCCCCGAGGAGGTTCGCGCCCTACCCACCAGCGTCAAATCGCCTCACATCGGCTGGAACCAGTTGCGCCGCCTCGACGCGAGCCAGTTGCTCGGCGGGATCCCCGAGGACGCTTACTTTTATTTTGCGCACTCCTACGCCGCGCCCGCTTCGGCAAAATACACCGTGGCCGCCTGCGATCACGGCTTCCCGTTTGCCGCCGTCATCGAGTGCCATGGCCTGGCTGCCGTGCAATTCCATCCCGAAAAGTCGGGCGACACGGGCGCGCAAGTGCTTCGCAATTTCCTGGAGTCGGTCCCATGACCCTGGCCCGCCGAATCATTCCTTGCCTGGATGTCGATGCCGGCCGTGTCGTGAAGGGCATCGAGTTCGAGGGCCTGCGCGACATGGGCGACCCGGCCGAGCTGGCGGGGCGATACAACTCGGAAGGGGCCGACGAAATCGTGGTGCTCGACATCAGCGCCTCGCACCAAGGGCGCGGGACGTTTCTGGAAACGATCCGTCGCGTTGCCGAGCAGTTGAACATCCCCCTCACCGCGGGAGGGGGCATCCGCACCATGGAAGAGGGCCGCGCCGTGCTTCGCGCCGGCGCGGACAAGGTCACGGTCAACACAGCCGCCGTGGAGCGGCCCGAGTTGCTTTCTGAACTTGCCCGGCAGTTCGGCGCGCAGGCCGTGGTTCTCTCGATCGACGTCAAGCGCAAGGGGAATTCCTGGGAACCTTATACGCGCGGCGGCCGCGACTCGACCGGAAGGGATGCCGCCCAGTGGGCGGCCGAGGCCGTTTCCCGCGGCGCCGGAGAAATTCTGCTCACTTCGATCGATCGCGACGGCACATGCAGCGGCTTCGATTGCGAGCTCACCGCGAAGATTGCATCCACCGTTCCCGTACCGGTGATCGCCTCGGGTGGCGCCAGTACCTTCGACGATTTTCTGGCCGTCTTCACCGACGGGCGGGCGGATGCCGCCCTGGCCGCCTCCATCTTCCATACCGCGACTCATTCGATGGGAGCCTTGAAAGAATTTCTGGCCGAGCGCGGCGTTTCGGTCCGCTTGAGCCGCTAGCGCCATGATCATTCCGTGCATTGACCTTCAGGGCGGCAAGGCCGTGCAACTGGTGCGCGGGCGGCGGCGCGCTCTCGCCATGGATGATGTGCTCGGCCTGCTCGACCGTTTCCGCGATTATCCGGTCCTCCACGTCATCGATCTCGATGCCGCCATGCGAAGAGGAAACAACGCGCGCTGGATCAAACGAATTTGCCGGCGCGCGAAAATGAAGGTACGCGTCGGCGGCGGCATTCGGACCGTAGCTCGCGCCACCAGAATCCTCGCTTGGGGAGCGGAGAAAGTCATTATCGGCAGTGCCGCTTTTCGAGAGGGAGAAGTCAACCGCGCCTTTTTGGCCAAGCTGGCCGAGCGAGTGGGGCCCAACCACGTCATCATCGCTTTGGATACCGACCGCGGCCAGATCGTGGTGCGAGGCTGGCGCGAGCGGCTGGCCATCCGCCCGAGCGACGTCATCCCCGAGCTGGAACCTTTCTGCTCCGGGTTCCTGTCAACCTTCGTGGACAACGAGGGAACCATGAAAGGCACCGACCTCGCTTGGTTCCGCGCGCTGCGCCGCGCTGCCTCCCTGCCGCTCACGGCCGCGGGCGGCATCGGCAGCATGCGCGAGGTGCGCGCGTTGGAAAAAGCAGGCATGGACGCCGCCGTGGGCATGGCTATTTACACCGGAAAGCTCCGAACCGGATTCCGGAGGCACTAGGAGACAAGCGAGCTCGCTCGGGACGCCGGGCTTGGGAGTGCTCTTTGCCCGGACGAAAAGTCCTCGTTCGGTTCGCCCCTGGCAACATCCCGGCTCGCCGTCGCACGAGAACCGCCTGATGGTGTATAGTTTTTTTGAGGCGCGGCCGTCTTGAAAGCCTATTCCAGGCCATGTCGAATCGCCGTGTGCCTGGATTCTCCTAAGAAATGAAAAAACTCTTACGAGTGATGAAATTTGGCGGTACGTCTGTAGGGGACGCCTCCTGCATCGCGCGCGTTGCGCAGATTGTGACCGAGGCCTCGCGCCAAGGCCTGGTCGTGGCCGTGGTTTCAGCGATGGGTGGCGTCACCAACCGACTGATTGAAGCCGCCCGGCGCGCCGAGGCGGGCGATTTGGAGCACGCCCACCGAATCTTCCAGGCGCTTCGTAAGCAACACGACGCTGCCGTCTCGGAATTGATTCACGATCCAAGCAGGCGCACTTGGGTCTCTGGTTGCCTGGGCACGATCTTCGCGGAAGGCGAGCAGCTCTGCAAAGGAACCTCGCTGCTTCATGAGCTGACGCCGCGTACGCTCGACACGGTTTCCAGCCTTGGCGAACGTCTGTCCGCGCCCATGGTCGCCGCGGTGCTCGAGGAACTCGGCGTTAGGAGCGAAGCCGTCGAAGCCACCGAGCTGATCGTCACCGACTCCTTTCATGGCGGCGCCGACCCTATCATGGAAGTCACGCGCGAACGCTCTCGGGCTCGTTTGCGTCCCTTGCTCGATCGCGGCATCATTCCGGTCGCGACCGGCTTCATCGGTGCCACGGAAAATGGCGTGCTGACCACGCTCGGCCGCGGAGGGTCCGATTATTCGGCCACCATTCTGGGCGCCGCTCTGGATGCCGACGAAATCATCATCTGGACCGATGTGGATGGCGTTCTCACGGCCGATCCGCGCCTGGTGAAGGAAGCCCGTACCATTCCCGAAATCTCCTATCGCGAAGCCACTGAGCTCGCCTATTTCGGCGCCAAGGTCCTCCATCCCAAGACGCTTCGCGCTGTGGAGCAGGCGGGCATCCCGGTCTGGATCCGCAACAGCTTTGCCCCGGAACGCCCCGGCACAAAAATTACGCCGAAGGGGCGGACGAACGGCGGCGGCGTGAAGGCGCTGACCGCCATTCGGGACGTCGCGCTGATCACCGTCGGAGGGCCCGGAATTGTCGGCCTCCCGGACGTCGTGGGCCGTACCTTTTCGACGACCGCCGAACTTAAGGCAAACGTCCTGCTGATTTCCCAATCGTCTTCGCAAAATGACATCTGCTTCTTGGTTGCGACCGAGGACGCTAGGCGCACGGTCGAGGCGCTGCGCAAAGAGTTCGCGCAGGACGTTGCGCATGAAAAAGTCGAGCACATCACGCTCGATCCGAACATCGCCATCGTCGCGGTGGTGGGCGAAAACATGCGCGGCACTCCGGGCGTGGCGGCCCGGACGTTCAGCTCGGTGGCTCGCGAGAACGTCAACCTCATCGCCATCGCGCAGGGATCTTCGGAAAGCAACATCTCCTTCGTAGTTGCCGAAAAGGACATGAAGACTGCGCTGCAAGCGGCCCACCGCGAATTCGGTCTCGGCGCTCCTATCCTGGCGGAGCCCGCCGTCAAGGTTTGCTAATGATGGCTGGAAGGCCCGCGTGCGCGGATGAAACCGATGCCGGACCCGGCCTGCAGCGCTGCATCAATGGCGCCTGCGGTCGAACCTACGCTCTTCGCGAGCGCATTTACGTTTGCCCCCGCTGCGGCGAGACGCTCGAAATCGACTGCCACGTCGGTTCCCGCACCGATGGACGAGCCTTGCGCGAGCAATGGGCGACGCGCCCGGCGTTGCGCACTCGCACAAACGACCCGCGCCAGGCGAGCGGGGTCTGGCGCTACCTCGAACTGCTTCCTTTTGAAGCAGACGCGCCGTTCGTCACGCTTTTCGAAGGCAACACCCCTCTTTTCGATGCGCCGCGTTCGGCTGAGTATTGCGGCGTAGCTGCCCTGCGTCTCAAGCACCAGGGCTACAACCCAACCGGCTCATTCAAAGATACCGGCATGGCCGCGGCAATGACTCAGGCGCTCCTGACCGGTGCGCGCACCGCGGTGTGCGCGAGCACGGGAAACACGGCGGCCAGCCTGGCTGCCTACGCCGCGCGTGCCGGACTGAGAGCCGCGATTCTTCTCCCCCGCGGCCAGGTGTCTTCTTCCAAGCTCGCTCAGAGCCTGGATTACGGTGCGCTCGTACTTGAAATCGATGGCAACTTCGACGCCTGCATGCGCCTGGTCGCCGAGCTCGGCGACGATCCTTCCATCTACGTGGCGAACTCGATCAATCCGTTTCGCATCGAGGGGCAAAAAACTGTCGCCTTCGAGATTCTCGAGCAGTGTCATTGGCGCGTGCCCGATCATGTGGTCGTTCCTGGCGGCAACCTGGGCAACAGCACGGCGCTCGGCAAGGGCTTTAGCGAGCTGCTGGACCTGGGCTTGATCGATCGGCTCCCAAAGCTGAGCGTCATCCAGGCGGACGGTGCGGCGCCGCTGGCCCGTCTGTTCGCAAGTCTCGGTGGCGCTGTGGATCGCATCCCCGAAAAACTCGAACCTGTCGAGAATCCACAGACGCTTGCAACCGCCATCAAAATCGGCGCCCCCGTCTCGTGGAAGAAATCGCTGCGCGCTGTTTTGCGCTCCGGCGGACAAATTATTTCCGTGAGCGAGCAGGAACTGGCGGATGCCAAAGCCATCATCGGCCGCGACAGCATCGGCTGCGAGCCCGCCTCGGCAACCACGGTCGCAGGAATCAAGAAATTGGTCGCGGCGCGTTCGATCAGCCGGCAGGACGACGTTGTCGCCGTCCTCACCGGCCATGCGCTCAAGGATCCCGGCTACATGATCGGCTACCACGAAGGCACGCTTTCGCTCCCGTCCGCGTCGGGAGAAGGCTCCGCTTTCCAGGGTCGATTTCGCAACGCTGCCGCGCGTGTGTCCGCCGACAAAGCTGCTATCCTCCGAAGCCTGGAGCGACAGCGATAGGGCCGCAATGGTGCGACCCGGGCCGCGCAGGCGCGCGCGATCGCGATTCCCATGACCACAGGGCACCCAGTATCCTTTGAAGTTCGCGTTCCGGCCTCGACCGCGAATATGGGCGCCGGCTTCGACTGCCTGGGCCTGGCCCTGGAAATGTATTTGGGCGTGCGGGCGACTTTGCTTTCCGGACCCGAAGGTCGCACTCTCGCGCGAAGCCGTGGCGTGCGCGGTACATCCGACCTTCCCAAATCACCGGAAGAAAATCTGATCTTCCGGGCCATGCGTCATGCGGCCGAACGGGAAGGTTTCGAGCTGCCGCGCGTGCGCCTCGCGGTGCGCAACGAAATTCCTGTGGCGGGCGGGCTGGGCAGCAGCGCCGCCGCTACGGTGGCGGGAATCGCCCTGGGTTTCGCGGTGACCAACCGCAGCATCCCCAAAGAAACGGCGCTCCGCTACGCAACTGAAATGGAAGGCCATCCGGACAATGTCGCCGCGGCGCTGCTGGGTGGATTGGTGGTCACTTTCACACGCAGCGATGGTTCGGTCGCTGCCGTGCGCAAAGACTGGCCCAAAGTGATTCGACTCGTGGTCGTCACGCCCAACGTGAAGCTCGAAACGAAAAGATCCCGCGCCGTGCTCCCTGCCACGGTCCCTCGCGCCGATGCTGTCTTCAACCTGCAACGATCGGCGCTATTCGTCGCGGCGCTCGAGGATCGCCGCTACGATCTTTTGTGGGATGCCATGCAGGATCGAATTCACCAATCTGCGCGGCAGCCACTGATTCCAGGACTGGGCGAAGTGCTTGCACTGCCACGCACACCGGGCGTTCTGGGGATCGCGCTGAGCGGGGCCGGGCCGAGCGTCGTCGCCTTGGCGACCGGACGCTACGACGAAATCGGCAAGGCCATGGCGCGCTGCTTTGAAAAACACAATCTGGCGCCCACCATCCAGGTTCTCGAAGCCGCGCAGGAAGGCCTCGCTTCCACTCAGAAGTAAACAACGCGTGGCTGTGCGTGGTCTCCTCGCGCGCGACCAAATCTTTTTGTGGGGACCGCCACAAGTCCAAGCGCCACCCTCTCGAGCGCCCCGGGCTCGGGAACCAGCGCGACGGGCCCAACGGGCTTGGTCGATGCCGAGAAGTGCTGCGCCTGGCGCGCCACTCCGCTGGGAGGCAGATTTCCACCCGATGATCAGAGAGTGAGATAATAGCGCGGCGCGTCCGGGTGGCGCTCGCGAGGCTTTGTTTTTTCCTTTACGGAGCTCGAAATAGATGTGGATTGTTCGGCTGGCGTTACGGCGTCCTTATACATTCGTCGTGATGTCCGTTCTGATCCTGATTTTGGGAGTTCTGGCCATCGTGCGCACCCCGGTCGATATCTTTCCGAACATCAACATCCCCGTCATCGTGGTGGCCTGGACGTACACGGGCATGCCTCCGGAAGAAATGGCTGACCGGGTGATTTTTAACTACGAGCGGTCACTGACCACGACCGTCAACGACATCGAGCATATCGAGTCGCAGTCGCTCAACGGGGTGGGAATCGTCAAAATCTTCTTCCACCCGCACGCCAATCTGGCAAGCGCAATCGCGCAAGTGACTGCCATTAGCCAGAGCACCGTGCGCAATCTTCCTCCCGGCATCACCCCCCCGTTCATCATCACCTACAACGCTTCCTCGGTGCCGATCCTTCAGCTCGGCCTGTCCGGCCCCGGCCTCACCGAGCAGCAGCTGGCCGACATGGGCATCAACTTCATCCGCACCGAGCTGATCACCGTTTCCGGGGTGGCCATTCCCTACCCCTACGGGGGCAAGCAGCGCACCGTCATGGTGGACCTCAACACGGCCGCCATGCAGGCTAAGGGCCTTTCTCCCGCCGACGTGGTGAGCGCGATCGACGCAGAGAACCTGATTCTTCCCTCGGGCACTGCGAAAATCGGCTCTTACGAGTACTACATCGAGTCCAACGCCTCCGCTCCGACGATAAAAGACTTGAACGAATTGCCGATCAAGACCGTCAACGGCTCGACCATCTACATTCGCGACATTGGCAACGTACGCGACGGGTTCACGCCGCAGACCAACATCGTTCGCGTCAACGGCTCGCGCTCCACGGTGATGTCCATTCTGAAACTGGGGAATGCCTCGACGCTCGACGTGATTGCCGGGGTTCGCAAACTGCTTCCCTCGGTTGAATCCTCGCTTCCTGTCCATGTGGACATGCACGCCTTATCCGACCAGTCGATCTTCGTGAAGGCTTCGATTATCGGCGTCGTTCGCGAGGGCGCCATTGCCGCCTGCCTGACCGGCCTCATGATCCTGGTCTTCTTGGGCAGCTGGCGAAGCACGATCATCATTGCGGTTTCGATTCCGTTGTCGGTCCTGACTTCCTTGGCCTTGCTGAGCGCTCTGGGAGAAACGATCAATATCATGACGCTGGGTGGGCTGGCCCTGGCCGTCGGCATCCTGGTGGACGACGCAACGGTGGAAGTCGAGAACATCAACCGCAATCTCGATCAGGACAAGGAGATCCTCCAGGCGATTTTGGACGGCGCCTCGCAGATTGCCGTCCCCGCGCTGGTCTCGACTCTTTCCATCTGTATCGTGTTCGTGCCGATGTTCTTTCTCACCGGCGTGCCGAAGTATTTGTTCGTGCCTCTGGCCGAAGCAGTCGTTTTCGCCATGCTGGCTTCCTATCTTTTGTCGCGGACGCTGGTGCCCACCATGGCGCGGTATCTTCTGTTCGAACAGACCGAAGAGGAGCGCCGCGAGCAGACCGAGAGATCCCGAAATCCGCTGGTCCGCATGCAGGCCCGGTTTGAGATCGGATTCGAGCATTTTCGAGAACGCTATCACCGCATGCTCCAAGCGGTCATGCACCATCGCTTCGTTTTCGTGGCATGTTTTCTGGGATTCTGCATCCTTTCTTTTGCTCTGTTGCCGGTGATTGGACAGGACTTTTTCCCCAGTGTTGACAGCGGGGAGTTCAAGCTGCACATGCGCGCCCGGACCGGCACGCGCATTGAAGACACAGCGGCGATTTGCGATAACGTGGAAAAGGACATCCGGCGGGTGATCCCTCCCTCCGAGCTAACCACCATCATTGACAACATCGGCCTTCCCTACAGCAATCTGAATCTCGCCTACAGCACATCGGCTCCCATTGGTCCAGCCGATGCGGATATTCAGGTCGAGCTTGCGCCCCGGCACCGCAGAACGAATGACTACGTTCGCGAGCTCCGCGCCAGGCTGGCTCAAGATTTTCCAGGAGTCAGCTTTTACGAGTTGCCTGTCGACATCGTGACCCAAATTTTGAACTTTGGCCTTCCGGCGCCGATCGATGTGCAGATCGTGGGGCGCGACATTTACGCCAACCACGAGTTCGCCAGCCAGTTGATGAACCGGCTCAAATTCGTGCCGGGGATCACCGATCTGCGAATTCAGCAGCCATTCGATTACCCGCGATTCTATGTGGATGTGGACCGCACCAAGGCCAGCCAAGTCGGCTTTACGCAGAGCAACGTGACCCAGAGCATGCTGATCGCACTAAGCGGCAGCTTCCAGACCCAGCCTCAGTTCTGGCTCGATCCCAAGACCGGCGTGAGCTACAGCATCACCACGCAGACGCCGCAGTACCGCATCCAGTCTCCGCAGGACCTGGCCAACATACCGGTTGCTTCGAGCGGAAGCTCGGCGGAGCCGCAGATTCTGGGGGCGCTGGCGTCGTTTGCACGGGGGTCGGAAATCGCCGAAGTCACTCACTACAATATTCAGTCCGCCATCGATATCTACGGGGGAGTGGACGGCCGCGATCTGGGCGGGGTGGCGCGCGACATCGCCCCCATCATCGAACAAAGCAAGAGGGATTTGCCGGCCGGGTCGTTCATCGTCGTGCGGGGACAGATTCAGACCATGAATCAGTCGTTTATGGGCCTCCTCGCCGGTCTCGGATTTTCGATCGTGCTGGTATATCTGCTGATTGTCGTGAATTTCCAGTCGTGGCTCGATCCGTTCATCATCCTCACCGCTCTGCCCGGCGCTTTTGCCGGAATTCTGTGGTTTCTGTTCCTTACCGGTACCACCGTCAGTGTGCCGGCCGTTACCGGTGCGATCATGTGTATCGGCGTGGCCACCTCCAACAGCATTCTTCTGATCAGCTTCTCGAAGGAGAGGCTGCAAGCGGGAAAGGCTTCTGTGGATGCCGCTCTGGATGCGGGATTCACGCGGTTCCGCCCGGTGCTGATGACGGCGCTGGCGATGATCATCGGCATGCTTCCGATGTCCCTCGGGCTGGGGGAAGGCGGTGAACAGAATGCGCCGCTCGGCCGGGCCGTGATTGGCGGCCTCTTGTTTGCGACCGTTGCCACGCTGTTCTTTGTGCCCGTGGTCTTCAGTATTCTCCATGGCGCGGGGCAGAGCGAGGGGTCGGACGGGCCCGCCCGGTGAAACGAACGCGGGCCAAGAATCGTCTGATGAATTGAAGCACTTTGAAACATGAATCATCGCGAGGAAGGCGGACCGTTGTCACCGGAGGTTCATCAGACCTCCGCTGGGCGTGGGCATAAGCGCGGGCTGGTGGGCCTGGTCATCGCCTTGCTGGTCCTCGCCCTGGTGGTCATCGCCGACATCGCGCCGCGCCGGAGAGCGCGCGCCGAACTGGCCAGCCAGACAAGCGAGTTGGCCATTCCCGCTGTGGCGGTGGTTCGCCCAACGTCGGGCGCACCGCAGACGGAAATTGTGCTGCCCGGGAATCTGCAGGCCTATTCCGACTCGCCGATTTATGCGCGCACGAACGGTTATCTCAAGAAGTGGTATGTCGACATCGGAGGGCGTGTCAAAGCCGGCGAATTACTGGCGGAAATCGAGACTCCGGAACTGGACCAGCAGCTCGATCAGGCCCGTGCGGACCTGAATACGGCCCGCGCCAATTACAAGTTGTCGGAAATCACCGCGGCGCGCTACGCCGACCTGCTGAAGACCGACTCGGTCTCCAAACAGGATGTGGACAACGCCAATGGAGATTTTGAGGCCAAAAAGGCCATGGTCGCATCGGCCGATTCGAACGTACGACGGCTCGAGGAGCTGCAGTCGTTCGAGAAGGTCTACGCGCCATTTGACGGCGTCATCACCGCCCGCAACACTGATATCGGCCACCTGATCAATTCCGGCGCGGGCGCGCCGGCCACCGAGCTGTTTCACATCGCAGCCATACAGATTCTTCGCGTGTATATCAATGTCCCGCAGGATTATTCCCAATCGGCGCGCGTCGGACTAAAAGCCGATTTGGAATTTCAGGAGTTCCCAGGACGCCGCTTCCAAGGAACGCTGGTTCGTACCGCCGATGCCATCGATGTGGCCTCGCGGACGCTCCTTGTCGAGGTGGACGTGGATAACCGCAATGGCGAACTGCTGCCGGGCGCCTATGCCCAGGTGCATCTCAAGGTGCCCAGCAATGTGCCCTCGCTGGTGCTCCCGGTTAGCGCGCTGATATTTCGGTCACACGGGCTGCAAGTCGGAACGGTCGACAAGAGCAATCGCGCCGTTTTGAAAAGCGTCACGCTCGGCCGCGATATGGGGAGCACCGTGGAAGTCGTTTTAGGACTCTCGCCGAACGATCTGGTCATTACCAATCCTCCCGACTCGCTCATTTCGGGAGAAGAAGTGCGAATCGTCGAAACGAGCCAAGGGCCCATGAGTACTCCGGCACCCAATGCCGATTACTGACTTCCGTTCCCACAGATTTTTCAGGAGGGACTTCATGAAAGCGCTTTACAAAACTGCATTGATTGCTCTCGGTGTTGCACTGGTGTGGTTTGGAGTATCCCGCCTGGGAGTCGCCGGCGCTCAACAGCAAGGCAGCCCTCCACCGATGCCCCAGGGCCATCCTGTCGATCCCAACGCCAAGCCCGGCACCCCGGGCGTCTTTACCGACTTCACGGGCGAAGTTCCGGGCAGGGTGCACCACATCACGGCGGCGGATCTACCCGATCCGTACGCGACCAAGTCCGCGGCGATTTTCTCGCGGCCGATACCAAGACCAGCCGACGCCTGGCCGCAGGCACCTGAAGGTTTCAAAGTGACGCTCTACGCCGAGAACCTAAAGACCGATCAGGGCAGGCCGCTTGCCCCGCGTACCATCATCACGGCGCCTGACGGAGACTTTTTCGTGGCCTCGACGAATACGGGCAGAATCTTGGTTTTCCATGGCATGAGTGCCGATGGAAAATTCGAAAAAATGGACACGTTTGCCGAGGGACTCAAACTGCCCTTCGGCCTGGCGTTTTATCCGCCCGGCCCTGATCCGCAGTACTTGTATGTGGGTGACACCGACGCCATCCTACGATTCCCCTACAAAGCCGGAGACACAAAAGCAAGCGCTGCGCCAGAGACGATCGTGCCCAACCTGCCGGCTGGACCAAACCACTTCGCCCGCGGCGTGGCCTTTTCACTCGATGGCAAGCACATGTATATCGCGGTGGGCTCTCACACCAACGTGACCGACATCGATACCGATACGAGCGAGTATCACCGCGCCGACATCCTGGTTGCCAATGCCGATGGCTCCGATCTCCAGGTCTACGCCACCGGGATTCGTAACGGCTCGGGCCTGGCCGTCAGTCCCCAGACCGGTGAGCTTTGGACTTCGGTCAATGAGCGCGACGAACTCGGCGATAATCTTCCTCCCGACTACATCACGCACGTCCAGGAAGGGGGGTTTTACGGCTGGCCGTGGTATTACACCGGCGGCCATCCTGATCCGCGCTTTCCGGGCAAGCATCCAGAGCTCAAAGACAAGGCTATCGTGCCGGATGTGCTGCTCGAGCCGCACGACGCTTCCCTCGACATCGCCTTCTACCAAGGGAAGATGTTCCCCAAGCAGTACGATGGGCAGCTTTTCGCCGCCGAGCATGGGTCGTGGAACCGCTCGGTACGCGCTGGCTACGAGGTGATCTTGGTGCCCATGAAGAAGGGCCATGCGGCCGGGGATTATGAGGATTTCCTGACTGGATTCGTGACAGCGAACGGGGATTGTTGGGGCCGTCCGGTGGGAGTGGCTGTCGCCAACGACGGAGCCCTGATGGTGACCGATGACGGCTCGAACTCGATCTGGCGAGTTACCTACGCAAAGAAGTAGTTCGTGCTTTGGCCTTTGGCGCGCCCGCGCGGCGGGAGCACTGGCCATCTTTCTGCTGGCTGGCTGCGCCGTGGGACCAAATTACACAAGGCCCACGACGGAGGTCCCGCCCGCCTACAAGGAGGCCGGAAACTTCAAGCCGGCACAGCCGGCCGACTCGAATGCCAAGGGCAAGTGGTGGGAAATCTATAACGACCCGCAGCTCAATGCGCTCGAAGAGCAGATCGACGTTTCCAACCAATCGCTGAAGGCTGCGCAAGAACAGTTCCTCCAGGCGCGTGCCGCGCTGCGCATCGCCCGCGCCGGCTACTATCCGACGCTTTCGGTCAGCCCCTCGGCTGCCGGCTATCGCCAATCGCAGACCAAGGCGCTTTTCACTCCGCGAGAAGTGGTCACCTACCCGGATTATCTGCTGCCCGTAGATGCTTCCTGGGAACCCGATGCATGGGGTCGGGTTCGGCGCTCCGTCGAAGCCTCGCGTTCGGAAGTCCAGGCCAGCGCCGCCGATCTGGGCAACGTGGGCCTGAGCCTACATGCGGAGCTGGCGATCGACTATTTCCAGTTGCGCGGGCTCGACTCGCAGAAGCAGCTTTTGGATTCCACCGTGGCGTCTTATGAAAAAGCGCTGGACCTGACCCAAAGCCGTTTCATGGGAGGAGTCGCATCGGCCGTCGATGTGGCGCAGGCGCAAACGCAACTGGAAACAACGCGCGCGCTGGACCAGGATGTGGAAGTCCAACGCGCCGCTTTTGAGCACGCCATCGCGGTGCTCGTCGGAAAGCCTCCCGCCGAGTTTAGCCAGCCGGCCTCGCCTCTGGCAGGCCCGCCACCGGAGATTCCGCCCGGCCTGCCTTCTGAACTTCTCGAGCGCCGGCCCGATATCGCCGCGGCCGAGCGGCGGGTCCAGGAAGCCAATGCGCAAATCGGCGTTGCCAAGTCGGCCTACTTCCCCGTCTTTTCTCTCACTGGCTCCGGGGGCTTTGAAAGCCAGGCCATCGGTGCGCTCCTGAATGGGCCAAGCGGCTTTTGGTCACTGGCAGGCTCGGCGGCCGAGCTGATCATTGACGGCGGCCAGCGCCGAGGCGTCAGCGAGCAGGCGCGCGCGGCCTATCGGCAATTGGTCGATAACTATCGCCAGGCCACGCTCGCCGCTTTCCAGGATGTCGAAGACAATCTTGCCGCACTCCGCATTCTCGAGCGAGAAGCCAAGACCCAGGAAGGCGCTGTCCAAGCGGCCCAGCATTCTCTGGATCTCTCCAATACCCGCTACAGAGGCGGGGTGGCCAGCTATCTGGAGGTCACGACCGCGCAATCGGCCGCGCTCGGCGATGAGGTCACCTCTGTCGACATCCTCACGCGGCGCGTGGTGGCGAGCGTCCTGCTGATTAAGGCTCTCGGCGGCGGCTGGAACGCCTCCCAAATTCTCAATGCTTGGCGGTAGGATGCTCGAGTGCCGAGAGCCTCCCGGTGCGCCATGACCGTCGGGCAGCAACATACCTGTGCCTTTCTCTGTTGGCTGGCCATGGCTCTTGCTCCGCTTGCGCCGAACGCGCGCGCCACCCTTCCTCAGGACAAAGAGCGAACCCTCGAGGATGGCTGGATGCTCCAGTCATCGTGCAAAGTAAAAGCGACCGGCGCGCAAATTTCCCTGCCCGACTTCCACACTCCGGGCTGGCACACCACCAAAGTGCCGGCTACGGTGCTCGCCGCTCTGGTCGCCGATAAGACGTATCCCGATCCGTACTTCGGCACAAATCTTCGCTTGATCCCAGGCACCAGCTATCGGATCGGCAAGAATTTTTCAGAGTTGCCTATACCGCCCGACAGCCCGTTTCACTGCTCTTGGTGGTATCGGAGGGAATTTCTCATACCCGACAGTTTTCGAGGGCAGCATGTCTGGCTCGATTTCGACGGAATCAACAACCGCGCCAACATCTGGCTCGATGGGCGGCGGATCGCTTCACCAAACGAAGTGGCCGGGGCCTACCGCTCCTACCAATTCGAAATCAGTCCGCCGGTGGCACATCTGGGTCGAAACGTGCTGGCGGTCGAGGTTTTCGCGCAAAGCGATCGCGATTTCGGCATCAATTGGAACGACTGGAATCCCGCGCCTCCTGACAAGGACATGGGCCTTTGGCGCGGCGTTTCCCTTCGTGCAACAGGTCCGCTGAAGCTTGACTCTCCGCAGGTGCTCACGCATTTCTCCGGCGAAGCTCTGGATGAAGCGGACCTCACGGTCGAGGCCGACGTGCACAATCTAGAGGCGCACCGTGCGACAGGAGTGCTCGAGATTGATCTGGAAGGAGTCAAACTCTCGCAGTCAATCACTCTTCGGGCTCGCCAAACGCGAACGGTGCGATTCACTCCCGATCAGTATCGGAATCTGCGCATCCGCCAGCCCGACGTGTGGTGGCCCCGCCAAATGGGCAACCCCGCTCTGCGCCGGCTGACCCTAAGACTCTCTGGCAGCCAGGGCCTCTCCGATGTCGCGTGGATCCGCTACGGCATCCGGGAGATTGCCTCTGAACTCGATGCCGAAGGCCATCGGCTGTTTCGCGTGAATGGCCGCCGGATCCTCATCCGCGGCGCCGGCTGGGCGCCCGATATGCTGCTGAGGGAGGATCCTGGCCGCCTGCAGTCGGAGTTTCGCTACATCCGAGATCTGAATCTGAACGCCATCCGCCTGGAAGGTCCCATGGTCCCGGACGCCTTCTATGATCTGGCCGACGAGCAAGGCGTGTTGGTGCTGGCCGGCTGGACCTGCTGCGATTACTGGATGGACTGGAAGAAATGGACACCCACCGATCTGGCCATCGCTCGAGCATCCCTTCGCTCCGAGATTCTGCGCATGCGCAACCATCCGAGCCTGCTGGTGTGGATGAACGGCAGCGACGAAGCGCCTCCTCGGGCCATCGAGCAAGCCGACGTTGCCGAGTTGCAGGCGCTCGATTGGCCAAACCCTTATCTGACCTCGGCATCGGAGAAGCAGGTCTTG
>JASHRC010000232.1 GCA_030037525.1 Candidatus Acidiferrales bacterium
GGGCGAAAATAAGCTGAGAATCGTGAAAATGGCGCGCGCCTTCCAGCGCAATTAAGAACCGATTTGCATACAGCATCTGGCGATTGAGTCCTGAGCGTTGAAGGATGGCTAGTACCTGGTTCTAGGTCATTGTGATCCTCACAACTGATGGCGAAAGCGAACAGGCGGGGCTGGCTCGCGGATGCTACGATAGGTCTTCCCAATGCGTTCTCCATGGATCATCGCGCACCGAGGCGCCTCCGGCCACGCACCGGAGAACACGCTCGCAGCTTTTGAGCGCGCTGTGCAGCTGGGCGCAGGATTCATCGAGACCGACCTGCAGTTGACTCGCGATGCTCAGTTTGTCGCTATCCATGACCCCTATCTGGATCGCACCACCAATGGGCGCGGGGCTGTTCACGAGCACACGCTCGCGGAGCTTCGCGGGCTCGATGCCGGAAAATGGTTTGACCGCCAGTTCATGGACCAACGAATCCCCACCCTCCCAGAGATTCTGGAATTCGCGCAAAAGAACGACGTGGTTTTCTATTTGGAGATCAAATACAGCTCGGCCTGGGGCATGCATCAAACGCTGGTTGGCGAGCTAGGAAAAGCCGAGAATGCCGCCCGGACGGTTGTAATTTCGTTCGATCCTGCGACTCTCGATTCGCTTCGGCGGCTTGAACCGGCAATCATGACTGGCCTGCTGGTTGAGAATTCGAAGGGCGATCCGGTCGAGACCGCGTTGGACGTAGGAGCCCGACAGTTGTGCCCTCAGGTCAATCTTGTGACGCCGGATATGGTCGAGCGAGCCCACCGCGCCGACCTGCAAGTGGTGACCTGGACCGTGAACGATGCGGACGAAATGCGCGAGGCAATGGATGTGGGGGTTGACGGGATCATGACCGATTTGCCCGATCGCCTGCGGGCTGTCGTCGAAGACAGACTGCCGAATCTCTCCTCGAAATAGATCAGCTGCCCGATTCTCGGCTCTTTACGAGCGTCTTGAAAAGCGCGGCGAACTCGTCGAGCGAAAGCTGCTCGGCGCGCGAGTCGGGGCGAAGACCGGCAATGCTGAACGCGGGCTCGATCATGTCGAGCGGGAACCTGCCCCGCAGGTTATTTCGCAGGGTTTTCCTCTTCTGACTGAAGCACGCCTGGACGAATTCGAGGAAACGCTGCTGGTCGGTGATGCCGACAGATGTGCGTCGACCGGGCAGGACCATGGCTACCAACGCCGAGGTGACGCGCGGAGGAGGGCGAAATGCGCCGGGGGGAAGCCGCAGCACGATTCTGGGATGCGTATAGAACTGGCAGGCTGCCGAGAGGTATCCGTACTCGCGCCGGCCGGGCCGAGCCACGATTCTGGTGGCGACTTCCCACTGCACGACGATATGAATCGATAGGATGCGATCGGCGAAAGCGAATAGATGGTGCAGAATAGGGGAGGTGATGTAATACGGCAGATTCCCGTATACGCGGAACCGGTCGCCGGCCAGAGCCGCGAAGTCGACCTTTAGCACGTCCCCCGACACAATTTCGACACCTCGCCATTGCGCGGGATCCCGCTCGAAGCGAGCCTGTAAATCCTCAGCTAAGCGCGAGTCGGCTTCAATGGTGATCACGCGCCGATCGGGGGCAGCGAGCAGCTCGGTCATCTCACCATGACCGGTGCCGATTTCGACCCATGTGTCTAGGTTTCGTAACGGGAGCGATTCCAGAATTCGCCTTCGCCACTGGGGGCTTGCGAGAAAATGCTGTCCCATCGGTTGTCGCGCCATGGCGACCGAAAGTGTAGCAAGCTAGGAACCGGCGTGCGCGCGTGTCCGGCGGGAACGGCGTTCTCGGGATTTTCTTGACGGCCTACCGACCGTCCGTTACGTTTCTAACGTACGGCCCGCGGCGTATGAAAATCCTCTTGGTGGCCTCGGAAGGCGCCCCTTACTCGAAGACTGGCGGTCTGGCCGATGTGATCGACGGGTTGCCGCGAGCGCTCCAGGCGCTCGGGCATGAGGTGGCCGTGTTGTTGCCGCGCTATCACGGGAACACGATCCGCTCCACGCTCGTTTCGAGCGTTACCATTGCGCTCGACGACCGACTGCGCTTTCCGGCGATCGTTGAAGGGCAAGCCATCGAAGGCGTGCGCCATCTTTTTGTCGACGATCCGGAGTTTTTCGACCGGGCCGGACTCTACGGCGATCAGAACGGCGATTACCCCGACAACGCCGAGAGGTTCGCCGAATTCTCGCGGGCAGCGGTCGAATGCATGAAACGCGTCTGGCTGCCCGACATCGTGCATTGCCACGATTGGCAGGCGGCCCTGGTGCCGGTGCTGCTGCGCACCCAATACGCAAAAGATGCGGTGGTGCGTTCGCTGCCAACCGTTCTGACAATTCACAATCTGGCCTACCAGGGCGTGTTTCCTCCGACGGCCTTACGGCGGATGGGGCTTCCGGACAGCCTTTTCACGATCGATGCCTTCGAGTTTTACGGCAAAGTGAACCTGCTGAAAGCCGGAGTGGTCTTCGCGGACTATTTGACGACCGTGAGCCGGCGCTATGCCAAAGAGATTCAGACGGCGGAATACGGCGCAGGACTCGAGGGCGTGATCCGCAATCGGGCCGACCGGCTGGTAGGAATCTTGAATGGGGTGGACTATGGGACCTGGAGCCCGGAAGCCGACAAGCTGATCGCCGAGAACTATTCGGTCCACAATCTTGCAGGGAAGGCTGCTTGCAAGAAGGACCTGCTGGCCCGCCTTCGACTGCCCGAGGAGAACTTAAGCCGGCCGCTCATCGGTATTGTGTCGCGCTTCGTCGCTCAAAAGGGTTTCGACCTGCTGGCAGAAATTGCCGGCGAATTGATGAAGGAAGATGTGGCGCTTGCCGCGTTGGGCACTGGGGCGCCCGAGTACGAGGAGTTGTTTCGTGGTTTAGCCGCGAAATATCCTAGACGGGTTGGCGCGAAAATCGGGTACGATAACGGCCTGGCGCACAAGATCGAAGCCGGGGCGGACATTTTCCTAATGCCGTCGCGCTTTGAACCTTGCGGGTTGAACCAGATCTACAGCCTTCGCTATGGAACAGTTCCGGTCGTGCGGGCCACGGGGGGCCTGGATGACACGGTCCAGAAGTTCGTTACGGGGACGCGGCAGGGGACTGGGTTCAGGTTTGAGAGCTACAGTGGGGCTGCGCTGCTCGATTGCATTCGCACAGCGCTCAAGGTATTCCGCGACGAACAGGCCTGGCGGGCGGTTCAGGCCAACGGCATGAACAAGGATTACTCCTGGAGAGCGTCGGCCTCCGCTTATGTTACTTTGTACGAGGCAGCTAGGCGGTCCAGAATCCCCAGGGGCGTCGGATCATCTAATTGAGTGCGCGCTGACGAGCCCTCGGGTGAGTTGGCGCACAAGAGGAGACCATGTCAGACACCATCGAGTCGGTAAGCGATGCGAGCTTTCAGGCGGACGTGATCGAGGCCAGCAAGACCCAGCCGGTAGTTGTCGACTTCTGGGCCGACTGGTGCCGGCCATGCAAGATGCTCACGCCGACGGTCGAGGAGATCGCCCGCGAGCATGCTGGCAAGGTCAAGATTGTCAAGCTGAATGTCGATGAGAATATGAATGTGCCGGGAAAGTTCAGCATCCGCGGAATCCCGACCTTGCTCGTATTTAAGGGCGGGCAAGTGGCCGACCAGATTGTCGGCGCAGTTCCCAAAGAGCAGATCCTGAAGGTCCTCGAGCGCCACATCTCCTAGGCGCGACTCTTCCCCAAATGACACTGGCATCGAGGAACGGCGACCAGAGCCGCTCCTGAGGGAGCGGCTTGGTGTGCCGAGGCCGGAAAGGAATGATTTCTCGATGACGGAGAAGCCTCGGGGGCTGCGGCGATGTCCTTGGGCGACGAGTCCGATTCTCGTCAACTATCACGATCGCGAGTGGGGCGTTCCGCTACATCATGATCGCAAATTGTTCGAACTTCTGGTCCTGGAGGGCGCCCAAGCCGGGCTGAGCTGGGAAATCATTCTCCGCAAGCGCGCGAATTATCGTCGGGCCTTCGAAGGGTTCGATCCGGTCCGGATCGCTCGGTATGACCAGAGCAAGGTCCGTGCGCTGTTAGGCGATCGAGGAATCGTCCGCAATCGCCTGAAGATCGAGGCGGCC
>JASHRC010000233.1 GCA_030037525.1 Candidatus Acidiferrales bacterium
CCACGTGCGCCCACCACGCAACTCCTCCCATCGACTGCGATCCAAGCGAACTGATCCCGCTCAGGAACTGCACGGCAAACCACAGGCCGATGAAAAGCACCGCAGGAAGTTGACACGTGAACCAAATGATGAGAAGCGGTACCAGGGTGAGGATGCGCGAGCCCGGGAAGAAGACGACGTACGCACCGAGGACCCCAGAGATCGCCCCGCTGGCGCCGATCGAAGGAATGTGCGACCCCCAGGAAAAAAGTGTTTGCGAGATGCCGGACCCGATACCCGCTACCAGATAAAAGAAAAGGTAGGGCACTGAACCGAGGCGGTCCTCCACATTGCCGCCGAAAATCCACAGAAACCACATGTTCCCGATAATGTGAAGGAATCCGCCATGCAGAAACATGCAGGTGAACAGCGGGAGCAAAGCCTGTTCCATCGTGTAGCGGCGGCCGGCGAGCGCGAGCGAAATCTTGGCTGGGACGAGCCCATAGGTTCTGACCAGGGCCTCGCCTGCCGCCGGAGGGAGCGATATTTGATGGATAAAGACCAGAACATTAATCAAGATCAGCAGCAGGGTGACGATCGGAAAGGACCGCCGCGGCGTCATATCCTTTAGCGGGATCACGCGCGGGCTCCTGGGGTGAGAGCTGCCTGCGCGGCTAGACGCAGCGCCTGGCCGCTGTAGGCAAGCTCGGATCGTTCGCCCGTGCGGCGGAGGTTTTGAATTTCTCCAAGCGATGCGATCCTGCCACGGGCTCCCGGCGCCGTGCAGTTCAAGGCGGCAGCGGCACAACTGAATTCAAGTAATACTTCAATTGACCAACTCTGCAGCAGACCGTAGAGAAACGCGCCGTGGAAGATATCGCCGGCACCAGTCGTGTCGATCGCCCGCACGCGAAAACCCGGGCAAAGCAGAAATTTCTGCCCGTCCCATGCCAGCGCCCCGAGATGGCCGAGCGTCGCCGCTATCAAACGGCAGTTGAACTCACAGAAAATTCTGGGCAGCGACTTGAGCAGATCGGGCTCGCCGGTGAGCCTTTCAGGAAACGCTTTCGATGTGATGGGAAAAGCGACGGTTTGAAGTAGCGGTTCAACATGGTGGTAGAGATTGTCGAAGTCGCCGACGACCGGAATCGATTCTTCGCGAGCCCAGCGGGCCGCTTGAGCCGAAGCCTCCGTATCATGCCCATCGACAAGCAAGGCGCGAGCCCCGGAAATCCAGTCGCGTTTAAGGTCCGCTGCTCGGAGAGCGATCTGGGGGTCACGCTTCCAAAGGACGGTGCGCTCGCCGGAAGATTCGTCGACCAGAATAAACGCAGTTTGGCTAGCCGAGCCGCTCACCGTGATCCAATGGGCGTCGACGCCTTCGCGCTTCATTTCACCGGCCTGGAGATTGCCCGCGGTATCATCCCCGATTTTGCCCACGTAACGCGCCGAAAGACCCCAGCGGCGGCAAGCCACAATAGCACTGGCGACCTGACCGCCGGGCATCACCTCGGCCGAAAGGATTTCCATTTTGGAATCGGTCCGAGGGAAGCAGGGAAGGCGAATGATGGTGTCGGTTGCGTTGACGCCTACACCCACGACGTCGACTCGAGCGGAGGCGGCGCCATTCATGGCACAACACTGTAGCTGAGCCTGGCAAATTTTCAAATGAGCGCGAAAGGTGGCGCGTTTAAACAATTGCCACGCCTGAATGGCTGTGGTAGAAAAATTTGGTTGCCATGTTTGCCGCCTGCCGGGCTTGTCAAGGCGCGGGGATCGCGAGCGACGAGCCAGGGCATGGCTCTGCCGGCGCGCTAATGCCACTCCGTGAATCCGAGGCAATCGTCCTCCAACACTATGCCCTAGGCGAAGCCGACTGGCTCGTCAGTTTCCTTGCGCGAACGATGGGGCGCATGCGGGGCGTGGCGGCGGGCGCGCGCAGGCCGAAAAGCCGGTTCGGATCGACGCTGGAAAGGCTCTCCTACGTGCGCATCTGGTTTTTCGAGCGCGAGAACCGCGAGCTGGTCCGCATCAATCAGTGCGAAATGATCGAGTCGTTTATCGATGCCTTTCGCGATTATGCGTCGAGCGTAGCGCTGAGTATTTTTAGCGAAGTGACCGAGGCCGTGTTGCCCGAGCACGAGGCGTCGGATGCCAGTTTCCGTTTGCTGCTGCTTGCGGCGCGGAGTGTGAAGCGGACACTACGGCCCGAGTTGCCGCTGGCATACTTCGCCCTTTGGAGCGTGAAACTCGGCGGCTGGCTGGTTCGGCTCGACCGCTGTGGCCGGTGCGGTAATGTTTTGCTGGAAGGAGCGACTGCGTACTTCTCTCGCGGCGGCTCGGGCGTTGCCTGCCCAAAATGCCGACTACCGGCCATGCGCGCCGTTTCGCCCGGCGCGCTCGCTCTAGCGCGGCAGGTGCTGACCGAGCGACTGGACCGACTGGTCGAGAATCGAGCGGGAACCACGAGCAGCTCTGCGAGAGAATTGACCGATCGAATGCTCGACGTGATCGAACAGCAAATCGACCGCAAACTCAAATCGCGAGAACTCCTGGAGCAAATCGCGTGAAAGATCCCGCCAAGCCTCTGGATGCCAAGGTGCAGCAAAAAAAGCGGCGGGGCCTCTCCTTTCAGGAACTTCTACTAAAACTTGAGGAGTACTGGGCACGCAAAGATTGCATCCTACAACAGCCCTACGACATCGAAGTCGGCGCAGGCACCATGCACCCGGAAACTTTTCTGCGCGTGCTCGGGCCCGATCCTTATCGCGTCGTGTATGTCCAGCCGAGCCGGCGTCCCGCTGACGGGCGCTACGGCGAAAATCCCAATCGGCTCTATAAGCACACCCAGCTTCAAGTGGTACTGAAACCATCGCCCAGGGAGATTCAGGATCTCTATCTTGCGAGCCTGGTGGCGGTCGGGATCGATCTGAAAGAGCACGACGTCCGCTTTGAGGAAGATAACTGGGAATCGCCAACGCTCGGCGCTTGGGGAATCGGGTGGCAGGTGCTGCTCGACGGGCTTGAAATTACGCAGTTCACCTACTTTCAGCAATGCGGGGGCCTCGATCTCGACCCGATTTCCGTGGAACTGACCTACGGACTCGATCGCATCGCGGCCTATCTGCAGGGCGTAGACAAGGTTTTCGATGTGCTGTGGACCGATCGAGTGACTTATGGCCAGGTGCGGCTCGCTGAAGAGGAGCAATTTTCGGCCTACAGCTTCGATCATGCGGATATCTCAGCGACGCGCAGGCAGTTCGATCTCTGCGAGGCCGAAGCGACACGCTTGCTAAATGAGTACGACAAGCTCCCGCCCGGGGCCAGGAAGCGCTTCCCCGTGCTGCAGGCCTACGACTTCTGTTTGAAGTGCTCTCACCTATTCAATCTGCTCGATGCGCGTGGAGCCGTTTCGGTGACCGAGCGGGCGGCGATGATTGCTCGGGTGCGAAAGCTGGCCACCCTGGTGGCACGGGACTGGCTCGATCAGCGCGCCGGGATCGAAAGAAAGGTGAGCGCATGAGGCCCCGAGCCCCAGGACCGGACGGCAAGGCGAGGGCGGACCTGCTGTTGGAGATCGGCTGCGAGGAGATTCCTGCTGGGATGATTCTCAAGGCCTCGCAGGAGCTTCGAGCGATCCTTGCGAACCAGCTTGCCACTCACCTCCTAGTCGACGGGCCGACAGCTGAAGCATCGATTGAGACATTTGGTGCGCCGCGAAGACTTGTGGCCATTGCCAGAAATATTCGAGTAAAACAGGAAGATCTGACGCGGGAGGTCATGGGACCGCCCAGATCGGTTGCCTATGACAGTGCCGGAGAGCCGACCAGAGCGGCACAAAGCTTTGCCTCGAAGCAGGGAGTCCCGCTCTCCAGACTGAGGGTTGTCGATACGCCGAAGGGCGAGTATGTCGCGGCAAGACTCACGATTGCCGGGAAACCCGCGCCGCAGATTTTGAGCGAGATTCTGCCGGAAGCGATTCGCGAGATTTCCTGGCCGCGATCGATGGTTTGGTCGGGCGTACACGGCCCTCGGTTTATCCGCCCGATCCGCTGGATCGTGGCGACACTGGGCGGCGAGACGGTCGCCTGCGCCTATGCCGATGTGCGATCGGGCAACCACACCGAGGGGCACCGATTTCTGGGCCAAAGAAAGATTCCTGTCAGCGGGCCCAGGGATTATGAGGCGCGGCTCAAGCGGAATTTCGTTCTTTGCCGTCCCGAGGAGCGACGCCAGAAAATCGAGCGCGAATTGAAGTCCGTTGCTGCCCGCAAGAGCCTGCGCCCCCACGAAGATGAAGCGTTACTTGAGATGGTCACCTATCTCAATGAATATCCGACGGTCATCCTCGGGGATTTCGATCCGGTCTTTCTGGGGCTGCCGGAAGAAATCCTGATCACCGTGATGCGCGACCATCAGAAATACTTTGCAGTCGAGAATCGCAAAAAGCAGCTGGCTCCGCATTTTCTTGCGGTGATCAACTTACCCCGCGATCCCAAGGGTCTGGTGAGGGAAGGGCACGAGCGCGTGTTGCGCGCGCGCTTTGTCGACGCTCAGTTTTTCTGGACGAACGACCAGAAGATCAAGCTCGGAGAGTATTTGCCCAAGCTTGCTGCGGTGACCTATGAGCGGCGGCTCGGCAGCTATCGCGACAAAGTCGAGCGGATTCGCTCACTCGCGCGCTGGCTTTCCGAGCAGTGGGTGGCCGGGGGGATCGCCCAGGCGGACGTGGCCGGCGCGGATCGCGCCGCGGAACTTGCGAAGTGCGACTTGGTCACCGACATGGTTCGCGAGTTCACCGAATTGCAGGGGGTGGTCGGCGGGCTCTATGCGCTCGAGCAGGGCGAGCCCGAGGAAATCGCCTGGGCTGTCTACGATCACTACAAGCCGCACGGCCTTGACGATCCCGTGCCGCGCAATCTGATCGGCTCGGCGGTGGCGCTCGCCGACAAGCTGGATTCCTTGATGGCCTGCTTTGCAGTCGGGGTGATTCCCACCGGTTCAAGTGATCCGTTCGCTTTGCGGCGCTCGGCGCTCGGCGTCATCAAGATCCTGCTGGAGCAGAAGCTCCCACTTTCGCTCTCCGCTGCTGTTTCGGCGGCTGCCAAATCGCTCAAGGAACATGCTCCGCGAATCGAGACTTCCGAGGCGGTCGAGCGCCAAGTCCTGGAATTTCTTCTCGACCGGGCACGCTACATCCTCAAGGAGCGCCGGGGGTACGCCTACGATGAAATCAACGCTGCGTTTGCGGCGGGCGCCGATGAACTGGGAGATGCCGTCGATCGCATCGCGGCTTTACAAGCGATTCGCAAGACCAAGGACTTCGACCCGCTGGCGGCCAGCTTCAAGCGCATTCGCAACATTCTTGAGAAGTCGGTCGGCACGGGAGACAAGGTTCAACAAGCGGTGGACACGGCCCTACTCAAGGAGGCTGGCGAACTGCAGCTGTTCACGGTCGCGCAACAGATCGGCCGTGCGGCCATACAATTCAAGAAGGAGAGGAAGTATCGCAGAGCGCTCGAGAAAATTTCCGAGCTGCGGCCGAGTGTAGACTTTTTCTTCGACAAAGTTCTAGTGATGGATGAAGATGCAAAGGTGCGGCGCAATCGGATTGCGTTGCTGGCGGGATTGTTAAAGGAATTCTCGACCATCGCCGATTTTTCCGAGTTGGGTGCAGAAGAAGCAAGGCAGGCGAAGTGAAGAACTGCTTGAATCATCGGCCCGCCGACATTTGAGCGTTGTGGGGACGACTGAGGGAGAGTGATGAAATACGTTTATTTCTTTGGGCGAGGGAAAGCAGACGGAACGGCGGAGCGGCGCGACTTACTGGGAGGCAAAGGCGCGGGCTTGGCGGAGATGACTCGAATTGGGCTGCCAGTCCCAGCCGGCTTCACCATCACAACTGAGGCGTGCGACTACTACTTCAAGCACCACCACAAATATCCCAAACAGCTTGGCGGCGAGGTGTCCAAGCATCTGGCGCGTCTGGAAAACCTAACTCGCAAGAGGCTCGGAGATTCGACCGACCCGCTGCTGGTCAGCGTCCGGTCTGGCTCAGCAAGGTCCATGCCCGGAATGATGGAGACGATTCTCAATCTGGGACTGAACGAAAAGTCGGTCGAGGGCTTGGCCAGAGCGACGCGGAACGATCGTTTTGCCTGGGACGCTTACCGCAGATTTGTGCAGATGTATTCAACGGTCGTGATTGGCCTTGCCAAAGAAGAGCTCGAAGCGCGCCTGCGCGACATGAAGATGCGCTATGGGGTGAAAGATGACACCGAAGTGGCGGCCAAAGGCTGGCGGGAGCTCGTCGGGGAATATAAGGGGTACTTCAAGCAGAAGACCGGCCGCGATTTTCCCCAGGACCCAGTCGAGCAACTCTGGGGCGCGATTGGCGCCGTCTTTGAGTCGTGGATGGGCGAAAAGGCCGTCACCTACCGTCGCGTGGAGAAGATCACAGGTCTGCTGGGGACTGCCGTCAACGTGGTTCAGATGGTCTTTGGGAATACGGGCCAAGATTCCGGTACGGGCGTTTGTTTCACGCGCGATCCCTCGACCGGTGAGAAGACGTTCTTCGGCGATTTCTTGTTGAACGCGCAAGGCGAGGACGTGGTGGCGGGAATCCGCACGCCGATGCACCTAGGCGAGCTCGAAACCAAAATGCCGAAGGTCTACCAGCAGCTGGAGAGAGTTCGAGCGAAACTTGAACGCCATTATCGCGACATGCAAGACATGGAGTTCACTGTGGAAGCCGGGAAGCTCTACATGCTGCAGACCCGCACTGGAAAACGTTCGCCGGCCGCGGCTTTCCGCATCGCCGTCGACATGGTCGACGAGAGACTAATCACCGTGGAAGAAGCAATTGAACGCATCAAGCCCGAAGACATTGAGCGGCTTTTCTATCCGGTTCTCGATCCTAAGCTCGCGCGCAGTGAGCTTGCCAGCCGCAAGCTTGCAGAAGGAATTAACGCCGTGCCCGGAGCGGCGGTGGGCAAGGCCGTTTTTACGGCGCACGATGCCGAGGAGTGGGCATCGCGCGGCGAGAAGGTCATTTTGGTTCGGCGCGAAACGAGCCCGGAGGACGTCGGCGGCATGTTCGTCGCGCAGGGAATCCTCACGGCGACCGGAGGAAAAACCAGCCATGCCGCAGTCGTTGCCCGGGGCTGGGGCAAGTGCTGCATCGTCGGGGTGGAAAGCCTCACGATCGAAGCCGACGTGAAGAAGATGAGCGTCAACGGACGCGCCGTAAAGGAAGGGGAGTGGATCACGCTGGATGGCGGAGACGGCTCGGTTTATACCGGGCAAATCGAACTGGTCCGCCCCGAGCCGCCCCAGGCCTACCGGACCCTGCTGAAGTGGGCGGACAAGAAAAGGAAACTCGGAGTGCGGACCAATGCCGATACGCCGCGGGACGCGCGCGTGGCGCGCGAGATGGGCGCCGAGGGAATCGGGTTGTGCCGCACCGAACACATGTTCTTCAAGGACTTCGAGCATCCGGAAAAAAGTGTCGAGCGTCAGGAAGCCATTCAGGAAATGATCCTGGCCGACACATCCCAGGCGCGGGAGCGGGCGCTCGACAAGCTGCTGCCCTTCCAGCGGCGCGACTTTATCGGGATTTTTGAAGCGATGGACGGCTTGCCCGTTACCATCCGTCTGATCGACCCTCCGCTGCACGAGTTCGTGCCACACGACCCGGCAAAACAGGCGGAGCTTGCGGCGAAGATGGGGGTTCCTACCGAGGCAGTCGAGCGGCGAGTAGAGCAATTGAGGGAAGCCAATCCGATGCTTGGGCATCGCGGCTGCCGGCTCTCGATCACCTATCCGGAAATCCTCGAGATGCAAGTTCGCGCAATCATTGAAGCGGCGATCGATTGCCAGAAGCGGGGGGTTAAAGTTTTACCTGAGATCATGCATCCGCTTACGCTCGATAAGAAGGAGCTCGAAATCCTCGACCAGGCGACCCGGCGTGTGGCGGGCGAGGTTATTTCGAGATCTAAAGTAAAACTTAACTATTTGGTCGGCACCATGATTGAGTTGCCGCGCGCGGCGCTGATGGCCAGAGAGATAGCGCAAGTGGCAGAGTTCTTCTCCTTCGGCACAAACGATCTCACCCAGACGACCATGGGGCTCTCGCGGGATGATGCAGGGCGTTTCTTGCCTGTCTACGTCGATCAGAGCAAAGCGGGCATTTTCAAAGAGGACCCATTCCAGACCCTCGATACGGAGGGCGTTGGGATGCTGATCGAATGGGCGATCGAGAATGGACGTGCGAGTCGACCCAATTTGAAGATCGGAATCTGCGGCGAGCATGGCGGTGATGCGGAGAGCGTAAAGTTCTGCCATCGCGTGGGAATGAACTATGTGAGCGCTTCGCCCTTCCGCGTGCCCATTTCGCGATTGGCTGCGGCGCAGGCCGTGATTGAGGAACACAAGCACGCCAGCAGGAAGTAGGGCCCATGGCGAGGCGATTCGCGAGAAGTCGGTAATTGACCTCTCCCCAATTCTGAATCCGCTCCCGCATGCCCGAGAAGAACTCTTCGATCCGTTTAAGACGACAGAAGGGCCGAGCGGGGCTGCTGCTTCGCGTGCGGCGCGAGCTCGGACGCGTGGCCGACCCGCAAAAAGCGCCAGTCATGCAGGCGTACATGAAATCGATCATGCCGTATCACGGCGTCGCCACGCCTGTTTTGAAAAAGACCTGCAGGCAGCTCTTCGGTCGGTTGGAACTGCCGAGCGCAGAGGTGTGGCGCGCGCACGTGCTCGGACTATGGCGGGGAGCAAAGTACCGCGAAGAGCGTTACGCAGCGATCGTGTTGAGTGGCAACAAGCGCGCTGTTGCTTTCCAGGTGCCTGCCGCAATGCCAATGTATGAAGAAATCATCGTGACCGGTGCCTGGTGGGATTATGTCGACGTGGTCGCATCCAGACGTGTGGGGCCCATTGTGAAACTGCATCCGGCGCCGATGGAGCAAATGATGCGGGCGTGGAGCAAGTGCAACAATTTGTGGAAACGGCGAGCATCCATCCTATGCCAGCTGGGATTCAAGAAGGACACCGATCTCGATCTTCTCTACCAGTGCATTGAGCCTTCGATCGATTCGAAGGAGTTTTTTCTCCAAAAGGCGATCGGTTGGGCTTTGCGCCAATACGCCTGGACCGATCCGGCCGAGGTAGAGCGATACGTGCGCGGTAACGAAGGCAGGCTCAGCGGACTGACAAGGCGCGAGGCACTCAAGAATCAATGAGAGCCCACTGGCTCAGGTTCTAAGATCTGGTCTCGACTGGGTCTTATGCCCTGGGAATGACCGCCGCACCCACAAATGGCAGGCGCCAGTTGCGGCCATGGCTGATCGGGCTAGGCTAGTGCGAAACGTCGGAAAACGAGATGGCCACCGGTGCTTTATCTGCTTCGGCGACCTGGAACATCGGACGCGCATGAAGATTCATCATGCCGGCCAGAATTGCGTCGGGCATCTCCTGAATACGTATGTTGAAGGTGTTCACCGAATCGTTGTAGAACTCGCGGCGATCCGCGATTTCGCTCTCCAATTCTGTGACGCGCGCCTGGAGATGCGCGAAGTTCGAGTTGGCCTTCAGGTCGGGATAATTTTCGGCCACAGCGATCAGCCGCCCAAGCGCCGCTGACATTTCCGCACCGGCCTGGACCTTTTGATCGACCGTCGCGGCTTGCGCGTAGGCGGTGCGCGCGGCCGTCACACGCTCAAGTGTCTCACGTTCGTACTTCATGTAGCCTCTGCAAACCTCGATGAGATTGGGCAGCTCATCGTGCCGCTGCTTGAGGAGCACATCGATGTTGGCCCAGGCTTTATCGACATTGTTCTTGACCGAAACCAGACCATTGTAGAGAGTGATCACATATGCGATCGCGCCGATTATGACGAACAGCACTAAAAGCAGAGGAATCCAGCTCATCGGTTCTCCTTATCGCTCGATTACGTCCATCCCAGGCAGAAAGCCAGCACGTAGAGACCACTAAGCGTCAAGGCCGGTCCGCCCCAGATACAAAGCACGGATTTCCACGCCAGCGACTTGACCACTTCACGCTGGCTGCGCCAGGAAATCATGAAGGGGTTTCCCTCGGCTCCTTTGCCGAGGCAAACCGATGGATTGGTGTCAAAGCCCGAGTTGCTCTGAGCGTCCAACGAAGGCTCGGGATCGGCTGCGGCGATGCCCGCAGAAGTTCTTGGTGAGGTGCTCGCTTGCGCTGGTGCTGCGGGTCTTTCCGCCGCAGAATTTTCGTCCATCGATACCCCCGACCACACCGAAACAGAGTTCGGTTTCCGAGTGGCCATAGCCTGAGCAACGGCAGGAATGGCGATCTCGCCGACGGTGCGATTGGAAAAGTTCACGTTCACCGCAGAGGTCAAGCCAAGCCCGCTGAACGCGCCTCCGCCGGAACCAAACAAACTCAATTTCCCACGCAGGGACGTTCCAGCTCCGACGTGCGGCACCGGAGCCCAAGTCAACGGGTCCCGATCGGCTGACAGCGTGCCGAAAACGAAGAGCGGATGATTGGGCTTGATCGCATACTCTTCCAGGCGCGTGCTGTGGTCGAAGCTGACGCCGTTGCGAGCCAGGAAACCCGCGACGTTTTCGGGAAGCACGTCGCGGTTGTGGGAAAAGAAGGACGTGTCGAACTCATCTTTGAAATTGCGTTCGATGTCGAAATCGGCCCCTTGCGGATCGATTAAAAGCTGGCCCGTGGGATCTTCCACGAAAAACGGCACGTATAGGCTTTCACTGGCGACCTGTTTCCATTCGCGATTGCGGCCGGACTGCCGCAGCTGCCAGGCCATCGCGCGATAGTAGTAGCAAGCCTCTCCGGTGATTCCGGCAGGAATTGTAGAGGGCCCCTTCGCTCTGCCGCTTATTTCGACCAATCCCATCGAAGCGCTGCGAATCTTCGATGCCGGCGTGTTCATGATCAGCCGTTTGTACCGAAGCATCTGAAAGCCACGAATAAACAAAACCACGCCAACGACGGTCCCGATCGCAGCCGCAAATTCCAACTTGGCCGGATCGGTTCCGCGAACAGTCACAAGCGCGCTGGCGAGCAGATGCATGGTTCTATTCTGGCTCCCGGGAAGACTCTGGTACTGAGTTTAAGGGAAGTCCGCGGGTGCCAAAATGGGCGCGGCAGGGTATGGTTGTCAAAGGCATAACAGGGAAGGCTCCGATCAGGTGGGCATTCGGAAAATGAAGTAGATGGCCAGAAAACCGAAAATCGCGTCCGGCGCCCAACCGGCAATCAACGGCGGCAGCTGTCCCACCGAGCCCATCGCTTCAAACAGTGCCGCCGCAGACCAATAGGCGATTCCGACTCCAACCGCCAAGGCCAAACCTCCGATTGCACCTCGCGTGCCGACCAAAAACGCAAATGGCGCACTCAGGAATACGATCACCGCGGCGATCAGCGGAAAGGCGAACTTCCTGTGCCACTGCACCGAGAGGCGCGCGGTATCGAAACCAGCTTGGCGCAGGCTGGCGATGTATTCACCGAGCTGGCGCCAGTTCATCTGGTAGTACTGACGAACCTCGCGCCGGAAGTAGCCGGGCGGTTCGGTCAATTCGGGAAGCGAGGTGGCGGTGAATGGCTGGTACCGGGTGATGTGGCCGTCGCTATCGAAGTCGCGGACCCAGCCTCCTTCCAGCACCCAGGCATTTTCGGTTGGCTCCCAGACGGCGCGCGCGGCATATACGCGGCGGCGAATCAGAAAAGTTGCGGGATCGAGTTCGAACACATTCAAGCCGCCAAAGAAGCGTCGATCAGGATCGAAAAACTCGTAGTTATAAATCTTGCTGTTTTGGCCAAAGATCCACTGTCGAGCGGGTTCGATATAAGTCTGCGCGGGTCGGCCTTTGATCTGGTTCCGCAGCGCGTCCTGACGCTGATTCGCGTAGGGGAGAAAGGTATCGTCAAGCAGGAACATGCCCGCTGACACCAGGCAGCCTGCGAGCATCAGAGGCATCACTACACGGTACAAGCTGATCCCGCTGGCCTTGAGCGCGACGACTTCGTTGTTCTTGGCCAGGATCGCAAGAGTGACCAGCGTGGCCACGAGCGTGGCGAGCGGCGCCAACTGGTACACCATCAGCGGGATGAGATACCGGAAATAGCTGAGCACGGTGGCTGCGGCAATGTGATTGCGGGCGATGTCGGCAAGCAAGTCAAACAGTGTGAAGGCATCAAAAATCAAGACGAAGCCCGTAAGCAGGACCAGAAAAAAGTAGAAGAACTGCTTGAGAAGGTAGACGTCAAGAAGCATGGGGAAGGCCATGGTCCTGCCGATTTGCAGGGCTTGGCGAATCCGAGTAGGGGACAATACCGCCAGACGCGCTCCGTTCGTTTCGAGCGGGGTCGCACTCTCTGGGGCGGATCGGCGTTTCGACCACCACGATTCGATCCATTCCAGAATCCGATTCGGCCTGCGAATGTTTTCGACACGGCGGAAAAAAAACAGTCCCACCATGGCACCGATGATATTCGCCCCCCAGACTCCGACCCAAGGCAGGATGCGGCCTTGCACGGCGAAGTGGTCGCCAGAGACAAACAGGAAGTAGTAGCCGCCGATAAGAACAAGGGCCAGGACCAGACCGGCGGCGCGTCCGCCGCGGCGGGGACGCACCCCGATGGGCACACCGAGCAGCGCAAAAACCAGGCATGCGGCTGGAAACGCCATGCGCCGCTGCAGCTCGACGTGAGCGTCTCGCCATTGATTGCTGTGAATTGCAATCAGCGCGCTGACGCTTTGCTCGGCAGGCGGCGTGATGTCAACTCGCTCGGGAGCGGCCATCGCGGAAACGTCCACGGGAATATCGGTCTCGCCGAACGTCGTGACGTTGTACTGCGAGGGGAAGTGTGGGTCATATTCGTGAGTGTCTCCAACGCCCAGGTGAATATCGATTTGCCCCCGAGCGGGCCCGGCGATCACCGCGGCATCTTCGGCGGTTGTTACCGCGGACGCCTCGGCCCGGTTGGGCGAGCCGGCCCCGATTAGGCCCGATGCGTTAGGGCCGCTCGAGGCCAGAAAAACGCCGCGCCACCGCGTGGCTGCGGCTTCCACGTCTTGCACGTATAATACGAACCGGGGAAAGCGCTCATCAAAGACGCGTGGTTCGACCGAGAATCGCGCCTGCGAGGAAAGTAATTGAACTTCAAGCCGACGCACTGTGCGCAGCGAGGCCGGGCTGAGCCAGAAGGTGGTGAGCAGCGTGCCGGCCGAAGCCGCCACCGCTACGACGCCAATCGGCACGAGCAACCGCCGCAGGCTGACGCCCGAGGCATGTAGGGCGACGATTTCGCTGTCGGCGGACAAACGTCCCAGGCCGATCAGAACGCCTACAAGCACCGCCATCGGAAGGGTGAAGCCAAGAACGGGGGGGAGCGCACAAACAAACAGCAATGCCACGCTCCCCGTGCTGCCTGCGTGGCGAACGATCAATTCCATCAGCTGAACGAGCCGCGGCACGAAGAAAACGAAGGTGAAGACCACCAGACCAAGGGCGGCATGGGAGACCACTTCGCGGGCAACGTATCGATCAAGCAGGCGCATGCGAGCGCGCTCGACATTCTAGCACTGGGAGCCGTGGATTGAGCCGCGTAAACCTCGTCATTTTATGGCACATGCATCAGCCGCAATACCGCGATCCCACTACGGGCCGCTACCTACTGCCTTGGACGCGTCTCCATGCGCTAAAAGACTACTGGGGAATGGTGAAAACTCTGCAGGAGTTTCCGGGGATCCACGCGACCTTTAATGTTGTGCCGTCGCTGGCTGAGCAAATTCAGGAATACGCGAGCGGACAGTTTCAAGAGAGTTGGTTCGAGATCGCGTTTACTCCCGCAGAAAAACTTGGCCCCGATGCCAAGCGGGAAGCCATCGAACGTGCCTTTCAAGTGAACGAGAATTTCCTGCGGCGCTGGCCGCGTTTCGGAGAGCTCGCTTCTCAGGTGCGTTCGGGCGGTGCAGAGGCCTCGGTGGCCCAATGGAGCACCCGGGACTGGCGTGATTTGCAGGTGCTCTCGCAGCTGGCTTGGATGGATGAGGAGTATCTCAGCGCGGATCCGTCGCTCAAAGCCTTGTCCAATCGGGCAGAAGGCTTCACCGAAGAAGACAAAGCCTTGCTGAAAGACAAACAGCGGGAGCTCTTGGCCGCCGTTCTGCCGGAGTACCGCCTGGCTGCGGCCCGCGGGCAAATCGAGATCTCCACGACCCCCTACTACCACCCCATTCTGCCTCTGCTCTGTGACACGGATATCGCGCGCGTTTCCAATCCGCACACGCCTGTCCCGCAGCCTCCCTTTCGATACCCCGAGGATGCCCGGGAGCAACTGGTCCGCGCCAGGCAGTTCCACCAGCGACTGTTCGGACAGCCGCCCGCAGGTTTCTGGCCCTCGGAAGGCTCCGTCTCAGAGGAAGCATTGCAGATTGCCGCGGACCTGGGCTTCCGGTGGTTTGCAACCGACGAGGGGGTGCTGGGACGCACCCGGAACGTGGGATTCTGGCGCGACGCCTCGGGCTATCCGGAGAACGGGCGGGATTTGTACAAGCCGTGGCGGGTGAAGTGCGGGGCGCGAGAAATGTACGGTCTTTTCCGCGATCATTACCTCTCCGACCTGGTGGGCTTTGTCTATAGCCGCATGAGCGCAGAAGCGGCTGCGGAAGACCTGCACAGGCGCCTTCGCGGAATTGGAGAGCGCGCCAACGGCGAGATCGCAACGGTGAGTCTGATTCTGGACGGCGAAAACGCGTGGGAATACTACCCGGAAAACGGGAGAGAGTTTCTACGTAACTTCTACGGGCGCATCGAACGCGATCCGGAGATTTGCCCGCTCACTGTCAGCGAGGCCATCCAGGCAGCGGCCGATGCCCCCTTGCTCGAGACGATTTTCCCAGCTTCGTGGATCAATGCCAATTTTGACGTTTGGATCGGGCACGCCGAAGACGTGCGCGCCTGGGAATTGCTGCGCGACGCCAGGGACGCGTTCGAGCGCGCCAAGAAAAGCCAGGTGCACGGGGGGATATCCAGGCTCGACGAAGCCACCTTTGTGGGACAGCGCGTGTACGACGCGGTGCTGGCAGCCGAAGGCAGCGACTGGTGCTGGTGGTTTGGACCCGAACATGGTTCGGCAAACGATGCGGAGTTCGATGCGCTCTATCGACGGCATCTCACGGAAATCTATAATGCGCTCGGCGAACCCGCACCCGCCGCTCTTTCGCTTCCGATCAAACGCGCGCCGGAGCGTGGGCGCCGCGAACCGCCCTCGGCCTATCTAAACGTAATGGTCGACGGACGGGAGAGCACCTATTTCGAATGGCTGGGCGCAGGACTGTTTGCCACCGATCGCCGCAGCGGCACCATGCATGGTCGGCGCAGCGTGCTCGGCGAGCTCTACTACGGCTTTGGTCCCAAGCATTTCTGGCTGTGTGTCGATCCGCTCCCGGAAGCGGTCGACGAACTGGGGGACTTTCAGGTTCGTATCGCCATGTGGGACTCGCGAGAAACACGCGTCACGCTCGGGGTCCACGACGGAAAGCTCCGCGAGTGCGTGGTCGAAAACGCCGGCCTTTGTTTGTTGCGCCCGGAAACATTCCTCTCTGCCGCGTACGGCAACATCCTGGAAGTGGGTATCTCGCGGGAGCTTTTCGATTTGACGGGCCGCAAGGGTTTACTCCTGAATGTAGCGATCTGGCAGGCAGGTTTGCCGGTCGATGTCCTGCCGCTGGAAGGAATGCTCGAAGTGGCGCTCGGCGAAGAGAACTTCGCTTGGCCCTCCGATCAACCTTCCTCTTGAGGCAGCGACAGGCGGTTCTGCACAGGGATCGTTCCGTCGCCTGCTCTTTGACGACTCCGAGCCGACTTAGAACATTTTGATCGCCAGATCGCGAGGGTGAGATCCGGTCGGGATTAAGGTGATCAGGCTCGAGGTTTTGGCACGAATGAGCGCGATCTGATCGGAAGCCGGATCGACAACCACCAGCATATCGCCGCCGGGAGTCAGTTGAGCCGCATGCGGAGCCTGCCCTGCAGAAATCGGCGAACCGGTTTTGCGCGCGTCAATGGCGACAGGGATCACCTTTCCCGTGGCGGAGTCGGAAACATAGAGAGTCCCGGTTGCGGGGTCTAGCGCCGCCGACGTGGGAGACATCCCCAACAGCAGGAAATCACCTACTTCGTCGGTCTGGGTGTTGACGATGAGCAAACCATGGGCCGTCGCTGACGGTATATAGAGTTCTCCTCCGTCAGGCTTGAGCAGAAGTGCGTTGGGTTTTCCATCCAGGGCAAGGTCTGTGAGCAGCACGCCCCGCCGTAGCTCAATCACGGAAAGTTCGTCATTTGCGCGGGAGGAAACGAACGCTTTCGAGCTATCCGGCAGAATGGCGATCTCGTCCGGATCCGCCGCCACGGGAATCACCGCTCGCGTGGCCAGGGTGGCGGCATCGAGAACGGATACCGTCGCATCATCGCGATTGGAAACGACCAAAAGCGCGCCATTGGGGGAAACGCGCAAAATCCCGGGTCGGTGGCCGACTTTGCTTCGCCCAACCACCTGACGCGTGCCGCAGTCGATAGCGAAGACGGCGTTGGAGCCGGAGGCAGCAACGTACGCTCGTTTGCCGTCCGGCGAGAAATCGATCGCATCAGGGGACGCGCCTACGGGAATCCGCGCGACGATCTGATTGGAGAGAGCGTCCAGCACCCAAGCGTATCCGCCGCTCGAGCTCACTCCCCAAATCTCTTTGCGCGAAGGGTGTGCGCGCACACCGCTCGGGTCCCCACCAACGGGAATCGTGGCAGCCGGAGCAAGCTTCACCAGATCGATCGCGCTCAGAGTGCCGTCGCTCGTATTGGCGACATAGGCGACAAGATGGAGGCCTGGTCGCAGGTACAACGGCCGAATTTCGACCGCTGCTTCCCGGATCGCCAGTGCGCTCAGAATCACAACGAGAACCAGCAGGCGATAATTGACGCGAATTTTCAATTGAGTGTGCGACCGAGCACCGCTGCGATCGCGCCAGTCTCGCGGACCAGCTGTTCGAATTCTTCCGGCAGGATGGATTGCGGGCCATCGGAAAGAGCCCGTGCCGGGTCGTTGTGCACCTCGACCAAAATGCCGTCGGCACCAACGGCGACAGCAGCTCTCGAAAGAGGGAGCACTTTGTTGCGCCGCCCGGTGCCATGCGAAGGATCGACCACAATGGGCAAATGGCTGAGCCGTTGCGCGGCGGGAATGACACTTAAATCGAGGGTGTTGCGCGTGTGGTCCGCAAAAGTGCGGACGCCGCGCTCGCACAAAATCACCTGGTAATTGCCTTCGGAGAGGACATATTCGGCCGCCATGAGGAACTCATCGAGCGTCGCGGACATTCCGCGCTTCAGCAGCACTGGCTTGAGGGCCCGTCCGGCGCGTTTCAGTAGCGAGAAGTTCTGCATATTGCGCGCGCCGATCTGGATCACATCAGCGTAGTTTTCGACAAGGTCAAGCGATTCATTGTCAATCGCCTCGGTCACGATCCCCAGACCAAAGGTGTCTCGTACCTCGGCCAGAATTTTCAGTCCAGCTTCGCGCAGACCCTGAAAGCTGTAGGGGGAGGTGCGCGGTTTGTATGCACCGCCGCGGAAAAGCCGCGCCCCCGCGGCTTTGACACGCTCGGCAATTGCGAACGCCTGCTCGCGGGTCTCGACCGCGCACGGCCCGGCGATGACCGCCACGGCTCGATCTCCCAACGTCACCTCTCCGCACGGCGTGGGTATACGCACTACCGTATTTTCCTGTTTTGCTTCGCGGCTCACGAGTTTGTAGGGCTTGCTGACCGGAATGCACTCGGCCACTCCCGGCATCGATTCGAGCGCGCCGGTGTCCACCTCGCCCCGATTGCCGGTGATCCCGATTGCGGTGCGCGCCACCCCGGGAATCGGGTGCGCACGCAGTCCCAGCGACTCGATGCACTCGCAAACGGCGCGCACCTGCTCTTCTGTCGCGTGGGATTGCATGACGACGAGCATGGAAGGCCCCCGATCGGCTGCTGGATAGAGGAAGTTTAGCGCAGCGGCCATGCGGGGCGCAAAACAACGCCCTGGGCCTCCAGGAGGGAGCCGGACGTGGTTCTGCTTGCCTGCCGCAGAGGGAACAACAGTCTGTTAGCGTCGGAGTCGTGTCACCAGGCCGGATTCACTCATCTCGCCTTACTTCCTGCTACTTTGCCTGGATCTGCCGCATTGTCCTCGGGCGGGAGTGTGTCCAGCAAGTCCACGCCGCACTCGTTGCATTTGGTGAAGCGGGGCGAAATTCGTAACGGCAAACAGGGCAGAACATCAAGAGGAGCTCACTTCTTTGGATGGGATGAACTGAAGGAGAATGTATTTACCAAAACCTGCGCTTCGTCGCTGTCGAGAGGTTCCAAGACAACCTCAGCTTCTGATATAACGTCGCCTTTGCCGAAAGGATTATCGGTTTTCGTGACATCACGCGCACGAAAATAGTATGACTTACCGGCTTCCGCAATCAAATGGGCAGCGGCGGTGGTTCGCATAGGCGGGAAACTAAGCTTAATCATCGGTTCCCAACTGGCGCAAATATGATGCTCGCCAGGGTCAACAGATGTGAAAAAGTATGAGTTGGCATGGGTGGCGCCAACCCAAGTTCCGTCTATCCCGAACCTCGTGGTTGGCCTAGGCTTGGAATTGAAATTCACATCGTCTTGGAGGAAAAACACCAAACTCTTTCCGGGTTCCGGAGTGGGCATATTGTTCTGTGCCTTCTCCGTCTTCACGTCGAATTTGACATTCGCTGGGCCGCAGCCCGACGCTGACTGGGCTATTGAATTCGATGACAAGAGTGTTGATGTCGCGAAAAGAAGGATGGCAATCGTGAGCCGCATGTCTTGCCTCAGCAGGGCCAGAAGATATTCTCCTATGCGATGCGCAAGACAGCGCGATAGTTACACCGATGGTCATGCAAGTTCGATGACGAGGGCAGGGTTGCCTCCGAGAAGCAGTTCAAGGCGTCTTGCCAAAACGTTAACTTCATATGGCTGAAAGCCGCCCCCCTGCGGATGTTGGCACCCCCGTCCCACGATCGTGTAGGCCGATTCCCACAGCTGCTGGGGGTGGCTAGACGAGGGTCCGGGTATACTTTCACGCGTGCTGATGGTCGTTCTCGGGGCTGGCGCGTCATACGAAACGGTGCCAACTGATCCAGCGCGCTTGCTCACGAGCAGCGAATGCCACTTGCTGACGAGCTTTTCGATCATGGGCCGGCGACCAGCGAGCTGCGGAGCAGCCAGGTGGTGCAGCACGCACGCGAGGTGTTTCGAGAGCAAGTCTATACGTATTCGCAGCGTGCTGCTCAGAAGCTGCCCAGAGGATCAAGTCCGGCTCGAAGCCGTCGGTGGCGTCCGTCGCGGAACTGATTGCTAAGGAATTCGAAGAGCTGAATCGGTAGTAAAGTAGTGCAACCGATTTCCCAAACGATTCAGTAAGATTCTAAAATCCAAACAGATGGGGTGGAGGCGCGGGGCGGGATCGAACCGCCGATGAAGGTTTTGCAGACCTTTGCCTTACCACTTGGCGACCGCGCCATCCGCTGGAAAATCACTCGCGGATTCTACAACTGCTCGGGATCGAGCCCTGGCCCCCAGCTTAACACAATGATTCCGCCAGGCACCCAGAAAGGCAGTCCGCGCCAAAAGAGCGAAAAGAAGGCAGAGCCACGCCAAGGCTATGCAATTGAAAAGATTGGAAGACCTTCGGCGAGCCAAGGGATTTGCAGGCTTTACCTCGCCACTTGGCGGCGCGCCGTTAGGTATCCCGACGATAGCACGGGCTTGCAGTTTGCTCCGCTCCGGGGTGTTTGCGCCGGTGCGGCGATTCCGCTAGAATGAATTTTCCGGACAACCTGAGGGAATGGCGGACAGAAAGCATCCAGTTGAACTGACCTTCGATGCCGCCGACGAGTACCGCCCGGAACCTTCCGCCCCGCCTGAAACACCCGCCTGGAAAGACGGTCGCATTCGGATCGGCATCCATACATCGATCGCGGGCGACATTTCGCGAGCCTTGGACATTGCCGCCAGCCTCGGGGCAAACGCTCTCCAGATTTTCTCGGCCAGCCCACGAATGTGGGATCGCGCCGCTTCCAGGATCTTGCCGGCCGATGCAGAGCGTTTCCGCGCGCGGCGGAAGGAATTGGCTCTGGGCCCACTGGTCATCCACTGTAACTATCTCCTGAATCTCGCTTCGCCTGATCCCGTATTGCAGGCTCGATCGCTCCAGGCACTTCATCGGGAAATCGTGCGCGCGCTGGCGCTGGGTGCGGACTATCTGGTGTTGCATCCCGGCTGTGCGCTGGGGGGCGACACTCGCGCCGCCATTTCCAGGCTGGCCCGAGGTCTGAAGCAAGCCGCGCTGCGGCTTCCGCTCGGAGGGCTGCGTATTCTTCTTGAAAATACCGCGGGGCAGGGCAGCGCGCTCGGCTCGCGGTTTGAGGAGCTAGGAGCGATGCTGGACGCGTGCCCCGATCTTGCACTCGGCGTGTGCATCGATACCGCCCACGTGTTCGCGGCGGGATGGGACATTCGCACGGCGGAAGGACTAGACCTTGCGCTGTTTGCGCTGCACCGCACGATCGGAATCGACCGTGTGCCTGTCATTCATGTCAACGACTCCAAGACACCGCTCGGCTCCCGCGTTGATCGGCACCAGCATATCGGCAAAGGGAAAATCGGGCTGAGCGCATTCGCGCGAATCCTGAACCATCGGCTACTCCGCTCGTGCGCCTTCATTCTGGAGACGCCGATCGACAAGCCGGGCGATGATCAAAGGAATGTCGCCGTTCTCTGGAAACTGGTGCGGGGGAAGCCTCTTCGACTGCCAGCGGGTGCGCCACACCGAAGACGGAGTCTAGCGCACAGGCCCAGAACGATCCGTTGGCTGCCTCAAACATCAAGGGGTAAGTGATTTGGCCGGTTACGATCCGCAGCGAATCGAAGCAAAATGGCAGAGAATCTGGGAGGAGCGCGACGCATTCGGCGCGGTCGACCAGGATCCGGCCAGGCAGAAGTACTATGCGCTGGAAATGCTTCCCTATCCCTCTGGCACGCTGCATATGGGGCACATGCGCAACTACACGATCGGCGATGCCGTGGCTCGGTACAAGCGCATGTGTGGCTACAACGTGCTGCATCCCATCGGCTGGGACGCGTTCGGATTGCCTGCCGAGAATGCGGCAATCAAGCGCGGCGTGCCGCCCCGCGAATGGACCAACGCGAATATCGCGCAGATGAAGACGGTCTGTAAGCGCTTTGGCTTCAGCTACGACTGGCAGCGGGAAATTTCAACGTGTGAACCGGAATACTATCGCTGGAACCAATGGTTTTTTCTGCGCATGCTCGAGCGCGACTTGGCCTATCGCAAGCTCAGCCGCGTGAACTGGTGCCCGCAGTGTCAGACCGTCCTGGCGAACGAGCAGGTAATCGACGGCTTCTGCTGGCAGCACGATACGACGCCGGTTGAGTCCAAAGAGATCGAGCAGTGGTTTCTGCGCATCACCCAGTATGCTGACGCGCTTCTGGAAGGCATCCAAGAGCTGGCCGGCGGATGGCCCGAGCGCGTTCTGATCATGCAACAGAATTGGATCGGGAAATCGCGCGGCGCACGTGTCGAGTTTGCGGTGGCTGATGTTTCGGTACCGCCGCTCGAGGTCTTCACGACCCGGATTGACACCATCTATGGAGTTTCGGCCGTGCTGCTTTCGCCTGCGCACCCCAGCGTACCGCAGCTGCTGGCGGGAGTGCCCGGCAGCGGCTCGCTCCAGAAACAATTGCAGGCCATGCAGCAGCGCAGTGTCAAAATGGAAGAGTTGGCCACGGCCGAAAAGGTTGGATTCTTCACCGGCCGCTTTGCGCGCAACCCGTTTTCTGGCGAGCGCGTGCCAATTTGGGTTGCGAACTTCGTCCTGGCCGAATACGGCACCGGCGCGGTGATGGCCGTTCCAGCACACGATCAGCGCGATTACGAGTTCGCTACGAAATACGGCCTGCCAGTGAAGATTGTGATCCAGCCGTCGAGCGGCGCGCCGCTGCGCAAGGACCGGATGACCGAGGCCTATGTCGAATACGGGCGTTTGGTCGATTCGGGGCCCTACACGGGACTCGCTTCCGACCAGGCAGTTGAGCGAATGGCGGCCGATGCGGCTGCCAAGGGGTTCGGCAGAGCCGAGACAACCTATCGGCTGAAGGACTGGGGCATCTCGCGCCAACGCTATTGGGGAACGCCGATCCCAGTCGTCTACTGCCGGGACCACGGGGTGGTAGGCGTGGGAGATGATCAGCTTCCGGTGCGACTGCCTGAAAACGTGACGCTGACGGGCCAGGGCAAATCGCCGCTGGCCAACGTGAAGGAATTTCTCCAAACGACTTGCCCGAATTGCGGCGGGCCGGCGGAGCGCGAAACTGACACCATGGATACGTTCATCGACTCGTCTTGGTATTTCTATCGCTATACCGATCCGCGTAACGATCGCGCTCCGTTCGACAAGGCCACGGCAGCCTATTGGTTCCAGATCGATCAGTATATCGGCGGCGTAGAGCACGCCATTCTGCACCTGATTTATGCGAGATTCTTTTGCAAAGTGATGAATGAGCTAGGGCTGGTGGATCACCGCGAGCCGATTCAGCGGCTGTTCTCCCAGGGGATGGTGCTGAAAGACGGTGTCAAGATGTCGAAGTCCAAGGGGAACATCGTGGGCGCCATCGAAATGGCCGACAAATACGGCTGTGACACTGGCCGGATGTACACACTGTTTGCGGCGCCACCGGAAAAAGATCTGGAATGGAGCGAGCAGGGAATTGAAGGCTCCTCGCGATTTCTGAACAGGGTCTTCCGGCTGGTCGAGAGGCATGCCGAGCGCCTGCGGCCTGTGGCCCTGGACTGGAGTTCACAGACCGACTTCGCGCGCGCCACGGCGAAAGAGAAAATCCTGGTCCGCAAGACTCATCAAACGCTGAAGCGCGTGACAAATGATTTCGAGGCGCGCTGGCATTTCAATACCTCGATCGCCCTGATCATGGAGCTGGTAAACGAGCTCACCGCACAGGAGCCGCTCGATCGGGAGGTCGCGCCGGCTGTTCTGAAGCGCGTGCTTTCTGCCCTGGTGCTGATGCTTTCGCCGATGACTCCGCATATTGCCGAGGAGATGTGGGAGATTCTGGGCAATCCCGGCACGATCTCTGCTGGGGGCCGTACCCCGGGCTCCGGAATGGCTGTCTGGCCTCCCTATCGCGAAGATCTCACGCAGGAGGAGCAGGTCGAGATCATCATTCAGATCAATGGCCGCGTCCGCGGGAAGATCTTGGTCGATTCCAGCTTAGGGGAGGACGAAACCAAGGACCTGGCTGTCAGCGACTCGCGCATCGCGCCGCTGGTCGGCGGCAAACAGATCACCAAGGTCATCTCGGTACCCAAGAAGCTCGTCAATATTGTTCTGAAATAGCGGGGAGGCTCGCCCCCATGAAGACCGACAGCGGAGCAGCAGCACAGCAGGAGCTCGGAGGCACGGCAAGCACCAGACGCGGCATCGTGGTGCTGGATTTCGGCAGCCAATACACGCAGCTGATCGCGCGGCGCATTCGCGAGCTTGAAGTGTTTTCGGCAATTCTGCCATGCACCGCATCGGTCGAACAGGTCCACGCGCAGGAGCCGGCTGGCATCGTGCTATCGGGCGGGCCGAATTCGGTCTACGACCCCGACGCGCCGTTCTGTGATCCCCGCACGCTTGACCTGGGCGTTCCGGTCCTGGGTATTTGCTACGGCATGCAATGGCTGGCCCGAACGCTGGGCGGACAAGTGGCGCGCGCCGAGCGGCGCGAATACGGGCCGGCGCAGCTTCGGGTCGGGTGCGAATCAAGATTGTTTGCGGGTCTGCCCGCCAGTCTGAAGGTTTGGGAGAGCCACGGCGACCATGTCGTTGGACTTCCCCCTGGGTTTCACGTCACCGGCCGGACGGAAAACGCGGTGGCTGCGATCGAAAATGCTCAGGGGAATTTCTACGGTGTCGAGTTTCATCCAGAAGTGAACCACACCGAGCGCGGAGCCGACATCCTGCGCACCTTCGTTTTGGAAATCTGCGGAGCGGAGCCCCACTGGAATGGCGCGGGCTTTATCGCCGAGACTGTCGAGCGCATTCGCCAGCAGGCCCAGGGTGCTCGCGCGATCTGCGCCCTGAGCGGAGGCGTTGATTCTACGGTGGCGGCCGTGATCGTCGATCGCGCCATCGGTGACCGACTCACCAATATATTCGTGAACACCGGCCTACTGCGGCGCCATGAATTCGACGAGACCTTGGAAATGTTGCGCGACCGGCTGCACCTCCATGTCCTGGGCATCGATGCCACCGAGCGGTTTCTCGCGAAGCTCCACGGCATCAGCGACCCGGAGAAAAAAAGAAAGATCATCGGCAAGGAATTTATCTCCGTGTTTGCCGAACAGGAGCGAAAGATCGCGGCCGCTCGGAGCGGACTGCCGGTGAAGTTTCTCGTGCAGGGAACCCTGTATCCCGATGTGATCGAATCGGTTTCAGTCAAGGGACCATCGGCGGTGATCAAGTCGCACCACAATGTCGGCGGGCTTCCCGAGGATATGCCCTTCCAATTGATCGAGCCCCTGCGCAACCTGTTCAAGGACGAAGTTCGCCGGATGGGAAGAGAACTCGGCCTGCCAGAAGAGATACTGATCAAGCAGCCGTTCCCCGGGCCGGGACTTGCGGTGAGGATTATCGGCGAGATAACCCCCGGGCGCCTCGCGACACTGCGCGCAGCCGATGCCATTGTGGTCGAGGAGATTCGTAAAGCGGACCTTTGGGCCAAGACCTGGCAGGCATTCGCTGTGCTGCTGCCGGTTCAGACCGTGGGCGTGATGGGCGACGGCAGAACGTACGCCAACGTCATCGCCGTACGAGTGGTCGAGTCGCTCGACGCAATGACGGCAGACTGGGCCCGCTTGCCGACCGAGGTGCTCGAGCGGATCTCCTCGCGCATCGTGAACGAAGTGCCCGGCGTCAACCGAGTGGTGTACGACATCAGCTCGAAGCCACCCAGCACCATCGAGTGGGAGTAGCCCGGTGGAGCGTTGCCGACGGCGGCCCGTGGTCCGCCGAATGCACACACCCACAGCGAGCTCTGGAAGCTTTCTTGTGTGCAGGCGTAGTAGCGGAGAAAGGGAGCTTGGGAAAAAACCGCTACCGATTGGCCATTTTCTGAGCTACATAGAGCAGCAGCCGGCGGTCACCTTCTTCGATCCGGCCCAGCAGGCGCCGAAACCGCCCAAGGTACCGCGCGTCCTTTCCCGTGCTGCCCCAGGCAATGTCGTCAGCGCTCTTCCGCTTGGGAAGATTCGGTAGCACCGGCGGCTCTTCCCCGTCGTAGAATAACTGGTAGAGCGGCACTTCCATCGCCCGTGCCAGCTTCTCGAGGGTTTCGATTGCCGGAACCGTGTGGCCATTTTCGACGCGTGAGATGTAACATCGAAGCAGGCCGGTTCGCTTTTCGATATCGCCTTGGGAGAGTTTTTTCTGTTCCCGCAATAAACGAATGCGTTCGCCGATTATCATGGCGCGTATTGTTACATGGACAACTGCCTCTCGCAATAAGAAACTAGGCAATCCTTCGACGTAACCGAAGCCCGATGACGCACGTCCCAAAAATGATGGCAGCCAGCGCGCCAGCGCTCACCCTCGCTTTTCCGCAAGGGGAGAAGAAGGCGGAGGACCGTGAACTTGTGCGCCTCTCGCAGAATGGTGTCGAAGCAGCGTTCGAGGAACTGGTACGCCGCCATCAGCAGCGCGTCTTCGCCCTAGTGGGGGGGATTTTGCATCGCCCCGAAGAAGTGGAGGATCTGGCACAACAGGTTTTTCTGAAGGCGTACCTGGGCATCAAGAAGTTCGATCAGCGCGCCGCGTTTTCGACCTGGTTGTACAAAATCGCGGTGAACGAATGCTGGGACTACCTGCGCAAGCGCAAAGTCCGGCCGCTGGTCTATGAAGCGGACCTGTCGGAAGAACAAGTCTCGCGACTCGACGGAATCGTTTCTTCCAGCCGGCCTCCGGAAGGGCCGAACGCCCGGGCCGAAATGCGCGAGATTATCGACCGCATGCTCGCGGCGTTGCCCGAACAGGACCGGCAGCTGCTCGTGCTGAAAGAAATCGAAGGATTCTCGGTGCAGGAACTGGCGGAGATGCTCGGCCTCAACGTCAATACCGTGAAGGTGCGGCTGTTCCGTGCGCGCGGCCGAATTATGGATACCTACCGGCGTCGACTTACGCAGCCGGGCAGGAGCCACCCAGCTCCCGCTGAACAACGGAAGGAGTAAAGCGATGGCACGAGACCGTGAGTTCCATTGTGACACGCAGGAGGCTCTTCTGGAAGATTACTTAAACCGAGAGCTCAGCGCGGGCGATCGCGGAAGGGACGTGGAGCACATCGAGAAGTGCCCGGCTTGCCGAGCAGCTCTCGAACAGGCGGCGATGAGTGTGCGCCTGTTGCGTTTGAGGGAACGGTCGCCGGACCCCGGTCCGAGCTTTGCCCGCAGCGTGATTACGCGAATCCGAGCGGCGGAAAACGAACGAATCGCGCTTCGCGCAAACTTCTGGCAGCCGTTTGTGTCCTTTGGCTGGAGATTCGCGGCGACGGCGACGCTGGCGCTGGTCGTCCTGATTAGCTACAACGTCGGTTGGCATCGTGCGCAACCGGATATGGTCGCCGCACGTCGTACAGTTGATATCTTCGCGCCCGAGCCGGCCAGAGTGCCGGTGACGGGCGACGAGGTGCTTATGATGGTGGCAGACAACGGTTATGAGAGGCACTAAGGCGCGGCTGGAGGCAGCGGCTCTGTTCCTGGTGGTTTTTCTGTTGGGCGTCACCTTTGGCGCCCTCGGCGACCACATCTGGAGTCAGCGGGTTTCCGGCGAACCCAAATCCGCAGCGATCAATACCAACCCGACTCGCAGTGAGGTGATGCAAGATTTGACTGAGCGGCTCGAGCTTACGCCCGAGCAGCAGAAACAGATCGGCACCGCCATCGACGAGACTCGCGTCAAGTGGCAAGCTTTGTATTCACCCCTTGATGGCCAGCGCGAGGCCATCCGCCAGGAGGGCCGCGCCAAGATCCGCGCCACTTTGACACCGGCGCAGCAAGTGAAATTTGATGAGTTCTTAAAGCGTCTCGACGAACAGCGAAGGAAGGAAGCGGAAAAGCAGCCGGCGCACTGAGGCGCGAGAACAAATCCTAGATCCCGTCCAGCTTCCGTTCAACTGCCATGAGTTCCCGCATATCCGCATCGTCGACTTCTCCGAGTGCCACCCTTGGCGCCTCCCAGCCAACGGCGACCATTCGGCTCGAAAACATCTACAAGATATATAGCCTGGGGGAAGTCCAGGTGCCGGCGCTTCGTGGTGTCTCGCTCGAAATCGATCCGGGTGAGTTTATCGCTGTGATGGGTGCGTCGGGATCGGGAAAATCGACGCTCATGAACATCCTCGGCTGTCTTGATCGTCCCACCAAGGGCCGATACTTTCTTGACGGTCGGGACGTATCGGTGCTGACAAAAGACGAGCTGGCGGCGATTCGGAGCCACAAAATCGGGTTCGTGTTTCAGCAGTTCAACCTGCTGCCGCGCACCTCGGCGCTCGAAAATGTTGAGCTGCCTACTATTTACGCAGGTGTTCCCGTCCAGGAGCGCGCCAAGCGAGCCGAGGAAGCACTCGAACGCGTTGGACTGAGCGACCGGGCAGGGCATTTTCCCTCGCAACTGTCGGGCGGGCAGCAGCAGCGCGTGGCGATCGCCCGCGCTTTGGTGAACAATCCCTCGCTTCTGCTGGCCGACGAACCCACCGGGAATCTGGACAGCCGCACCAGCGTGGAAATTATGGAGATTCTGCAGGGGCTCAATGACCAGCACGGATTGACCGTGGTGATTGTGACGCACGAGTTTGACATCGCTCAATACGCCAAGCGTGCGCTTGAATTTCGCGACGGCAAGCTGCGACGAGACACCCCAATTCAGAACCGCTCTATCGCCTCCAAGGTTCTACCGACTTTGCCGGCCGTTAGAGCCGATGACGATGAGCCGGATTTTCCCGCCGGTCCAGCCACAGGCGGGAACGGGAGTGGCTCCCTCGCTTGATCGCGGCTCGCGGATTCCCTGATATGGTCAAGAAGCGTTGTGAGTTCGATGGTCTTCTCCTTCTGCAGAGGCACAAAGGAGCCAGATGGCGTACCAGTTTGGTTTCGATCCCACCCATCGGATTCTGTGGGGCCGCTTGGTAGAGGAAGTCGGAGACGACGAACTCGCCGACTACTACTGGGCGGCGGCACGGCTGAGCGAGTCGGTTCTTCCCCATGCGGCGCTTACCGATTTGTCATCCGCCACCGTTTCCGCAAGTCCCCAAACCGTCCAGAAACTGGCGAAGTTGCCCCCGGCCATGCGGGACCCGAGCCGCCCTCGTTTCATCGTGGCACCCTCGGATCACGCTTTCGGCCTGGCGCGAATGTTCCAGATCGCGGGGGAGGCCACGCGTCCGAATCTCCACGTGATGCCTTCGCTTGAGGAAGTCTGGGAGAGCTTGGGGGTTCGCCAGCTTCAATTCCAGCCGGCATCCAGGGCCCCCTCGGGTCCGCAGCGGGGTCGGGAACCAGGCTGGAACTGCTAGAAGGGGATGTCCTCGTCGGAGATTTCAGGCCCGGGGGCACCTTCCTCCGCTCCCGGACTTGCGATATCGAAATCGGCATCGGCTGTACGGCTCGGGATGGCCCCACCTTCGGCCCCCGCGCCCACCGCGGCGGCTTCGCCCCGTGGCGTGAGCATGCGCATGACGTTGCCGACGATTTCAGTAGTTTGGCGCTTCTGACCGTCGCGCTTGTCTTCCCACTGACGCGTCTGCAGGCGGCCTTCCACGTACACGAGCATCCCCTTCTTCAGATACTGCTGCGCGATCTCTGCGAGCTTGCCCCACAGCACCACGCGGTGCCATTCGGTGCGTTTCTGACGCTCGCCGGTGCGGCTTCTGAACGATTCGTCGGTAGCAAGCGTGAAATTCGCCACGGCTTGCCCCCCGGACGTGTAGCGCGTCTCGGGATCGCGTCCCAGGCGGCCGACCAAGATCACTTTGTTCACAGACATGACCGGGAGTATATCCGAAAACCGATAGAGAAGAAACGCCGGGTCGAACCCGCCGGCTTGCCTCTCTGATAGAATCTCCTTCCATCACGCGTAACAACCAGTGGAGGTCACCGTGAGCCAGGCTCAGAATTTCCAGAACCACGTCAGAACGGTTCCTGCTTTTCATTTTTTCGTGTTGCCGGTTTTTGCCTTGAACTTCATTTGGTCGATCGTGCGTGTGATTCGAAACTTTTCGTTCGAGACGATCGTGTACTTGTTGCTTTCGGTCGCGCTCATTCTACTGGCCTTCACGGCGCGCATTTTTGCACTGACCGTGCAGGACCGTATTATCCGACTCGAGATGCGACTGCGCATGCAGCAGGCGCTTCCCGCCGATTTGCGCGCGCGAATACCCGAATTTACCGTCGATCAGCTGGTTTCCCTGCGGTTCGCGAGCGATGCGGAACTGCCCACGCTGGCACGCAAGGTCCTGGAAGAAAAGCTGGTCGACCGGAAGGCGATCAAGGGGATGATTCAGGATTGGCAGCCGGACCTGCTGCGCGCCTGACCGGCCCGGTTGCAGCGAGGAATGGAGTCCTCGGTCTAACGCGCTGGTGAGGGGCGCGTTGTGGTGGCGGCGCCGATCTCATGCAGTTTGGCTTGCGCTCGTCTCGCGTCGTCGGAATTGGGAAAGCGCCGACCAACCTCTCGAAGGTCGCGGATTCCGCTGCTCTTCATGCCCAGATCGAGTTCCGCAAGACCTTTTTTGAGCAGGGAAGCGCCGAGTTTGAAACTCCCCGGGTAATTCGTCAAAACCACGTCGTAGGCGGCAATCGCGCCCTTGTAGTCGCCTTGTGAGTAGGCCACCTCGCCGAGATAAAACTGCGCATTCGAAGCCAAGTCATTCGATGGGAAGTTCTTGAGGTAGTCGGAAAACTCCTGGCGCGCCAGGTCGTAATTGCCGGTGTTGTAGTCGCGGAGCGCGTTTTGGTAGAGCGTGTCGGCCGAGATAGGCGGCATCGCAGGGGATGGGCCCGGGTTGGGGGCGGGTACTCCGCTTGATTGCAAGCCGCTGGGCGCCGGCGCGCCGCCTGGCGCTCCAGCCCCGGAAATCTTGCCATCAATGCTTTGTAGCAGATTCTGAACATCGGTCAATTGTTGCGAGAGTTTTCCGACCCGTGACTGAACGTCCTGCAAATTGTCGGACAGACCTTGAGTCTGCTGGGCAATCGTATCGATGCGCGAGCCGGTATTCGCCTGCACCTCCTGCACTGTCTTTTGCACCGAAGCCATATCTCCGCCGAGCCGGTTGACGGCATCGAGCGCCTGCTGTACCAGCGTGTGCAGGGTCGCGTTGTTGCTGTCCATCGCGCTGCGGAGATCCTGCTGGCCCTGGAGCAGCTGGCCGACCTGCTGCTGGAGCTCAATCATCTCTTTGGACACGGCTCCGGCCGGTTGCGGCGCGAGAATCGCCCCGCCGACGGCACCGGAAAAAATTGCCGCGACCAGAAGCAAAAGCCATCGTGTACGCAAGGTCACACCTCCTTACCGAGAAACTCAGCCGATCCCCGGCCAGGTCTGCGCCAGCCCCGCTCCGGCGCGATCGGTACCCGCTCGTGAATAAGGCAACGCGCGGGCAGCCGCGGCTATCGGGAGCCGCGGCGTCCGCGTCATCTACATATTATTGCGCCAGCACAAAGTGAGCGCGACGGTTTTGCTGCCAGCAGGTTTCGTCGTGCTCGGTGCAGAAGGGCCGCTCTTTGCCCCAGCTCGTGGTTTCCATCCGGTCGGCGGAAATTCCGAGCGAGATCAGGAAGTTCTTGGCCGCCTCCGCGCGCCGCTGTCCGAGTCCCAGATTGTATTCAGTCGAGCCCCGCTCGTCGCAGTGCCCTTCGATGGAAACGCGCACCTGCGGATAGGAACGCAGGAACTCAGCGTCCTTGGTCAGAGCACTGCGCGCGTCCTCGCGAAGATCGGACTTGTCGAGATCGAAGAAGGCGTCCTGCACGTTCTGCGCAAACAGTTCGCTCAGATTCGGCGCTGCGGCAGGAGCGGGCGCCGGCGCCGGGGCATTCACGTCCACATGCGCGGTGGCCGTGGCGCTTCCGCCGGCACCGGTGGCCGTGATCGTATAGGTGGTGGAGGTCGTCGGATTCACAGGAGTCGTGCCTTGTGGCGCCACTTTGCCCACGCCCGGCTGGATGTCCAGGTCGGTCGCATTTGTCGACGACCAGGACAGCGTGACCGTCTCGCCGGGATTCACCGTCGCAGGCGAAGCGTTCAGCGTCACGGTGGGCTGCGCCGGCGGCGCAGGCGGCAGAGCAGGAGGCGTCGCCGCGACCTTCTTCTTGCATCCAGCTGCCAAAGCACCCAGCATCATCAGGCCGATCAGTAATGCGAACGTCCGAAGGGTAGTGCGCTGCATCAAGTGCCTCCTCGGGCGCCTTCAGGAGGGCTGGGTGAAAGCGCCACAAATGAAAGTTATACTGGTGGAACGCGAACCTTCCAACGGAATCCTTCGTGTCTGTTTCGAGAAAAAGAACTCAGCGACGCGGCTTCATTTCGACGACCAATTCGGCGACTCGTTCTGGCCCTGAAAAGTGAGCTGGCGAGGCTGGCTGCCGTCGGCGAGCATCGACCAGATCTGGCGCGAACCAGTCCGCGTGGACTCAAACGCGATGTGCCGCCCGTCGGGCGCCCAGCTGGGCCTCTCGTTGCGGCCTTCGTCCTTGGTCAGCTCGACCAACTGTCGGCTGACGATGTCCATGATGTAAAGGTCGTAGTTTCCGCTCGGACGGCGCCAGCTAAAAGCCAGCAGCTGGCCGTTGGGCGACCAGGACGGATCGACCACGTAGCCCATATCGGGCAAATCCAGTTTTTGGACGTTTGAGCCATCGGAATCCGCCAGGTAGAGAACCGGCTCTCCCCCGCGATCGCTCACGAAGACCATCTGTTTTCCGGTCTTGGGGTTCCACACCGGCGAGGTATTCAC
>JASHRC010000234.1 GCA_030037525.1 Candidatus Acidiferrales bacterium
CGGGCAGGCTGAAGTGGTATTTCCAGACGGTCCATCACGAGCTGTGGGACTTCGATCTGCCGCCCGAGCCGATCCTGCTCGACCTGGACGTCGACGGAAAGAGAATCCCCGGAGTGATTCAGACCGGCAAGATCGGATATGTGTTCGAGTTCAATCGCGTGAACGGCAAGCCTGTGTTCCCGATTGAAGAACGTCCGGTGCCCAAGGGCGACGTTCCCGGTGAGTGGTACTCGCCCACGCAGCCTTTTCCGGTGAAGCCGCCTCCGGTGGCGCGCGTCGCGATCAGCCGCGACGATATCGTCACCGCCGACGACACGACCCCCGAACACGCCAAGACGTGTCGCGAGCTCTGGGATAAGAGCAATTACTACAACGCGGGTCCCTACACGCCGTGGGTTGTCCACAACTCGCCCGCAGACACCAAGCTGACGCTGATTTTCCCGGGAGCCACGGGCGGCTCGAACTGGGGAGGGGCGGCGGCCGATCCCCAGATGGGCTACATCTTCGTTAACATGCAGAACCAGGGCTCTACCGGTTATCTGGAGAAAAATCCGAGGTACAACCCGTCGACGGTGGGCAAGGAAGTCGAGTATCACCGCGGCAGCGGCGCCGGAAGCCAATACGGATTGTTCAGCGCGCAAGCGAAAGACGAAAATGGCAGAGTGCTTGGCAACTGGCCGTGCCAAAAGCCGCCATGGGAGAGCCTTTCGGCTGTTAACGTGAACACCGGCGAGATTGTTTGGCAAGTGCCGCTCGGCATTACCGAGGAACTCCCCGAAGCCAAGCAGCACACCGGGCGGCCTGGAGCGTTTGCGGGGCCGATTGCTACGGCAGGGGGCTTGGTTTTCGTCGGAGCGACAAACGACAATCGCTTCCGTGCGTTTGACTCCAAAACCGGCAAGGAGCTCTGGACGGCCCAGCTTGACTACACAGCGACAGCGGTGCCCATCACCTATCAGGGCAAGAGTGGAAAGCAATACGTCGCGATCATGGCCGCAACCGGCGGACAGGGTACCAAACAGGCCCTGCTGGTTTACACGCTTCCCTGAGGGCCCATGGAAGCTACCAGCCCGACGGATCGGTTGGGCACGCCATCAGCTGTTGGCAGCTCTCGATAAACCTTCCTGGTGACGTCGCGCGCGATAAAGCTCGCCCAGGTGGTCGATTCGACGGCGCGGCGTTCCCTCCAGTTCAACGATTTCCGCGGATCGATACGGCATCTCCCGGCCGCACGCTCTGCAACGCAGGCTAAACACCCGCTCGGGCCTCGAACTTGCTTCGCTGTTCCCACTCGAGCCTTCCAGGCTGTTAACTATGGCGGGCAATGGAATGGGCTGCCGACAGGACGTACAGAGCACGCCGCGATAGAATTGCTTTGGCACATTTGCAGTCATTTCAAGACGCTCCTTTGAATGGGAGGCTTTTTGACCGGAGAGGGGGGATCATACACGCGTGCGGAGCGCAAGTCCAGGCCAGCCCTGTGGAAGAAAAACTGCTGCGGTAAGAGGGACGCCAGGGTGAGGCGCGGGCCTACCTTCGCCACCCATGCGCTCGTCGTGGCGGGAGCCTGGGCAACAGGCGCGAACAAACCGCGGCAAGGGAGGGTCAAAGGCGCGGCCTTTTTCTGCGAAAGCGAAGACCTGCCCTTCGGAGGGTACCAGCGGTCAACCGCCCTTGCGAGCATCCTCCGGATGCATCATCTTCGCTGCCATCTTCGCGATCAAGTTCCGCGGCGCAACACGCTCGCTGGCGATCATCCAGCGGTTCCTCGCTCCAGAGATCACGCAGGTCTCCCCGCGAGCCAGCCCCTTGAGACCCACTCGCGCCACTTTTTCTGCCGTCTCGGCAAAGCGGAACGCGCGATCGGGCTGCTTGGCTACGCTCTGAAACTCAGTATTGGTCGAACCCGGGCACAGCGCGCAGACGCGTATACCGAAGGGGCGCAGCTCCTCGGCAATCCCCTCGGCAAAGATCAGGTCGAAGGCTTTTGTGGCGGCGTAGGCGGAAATGAACGGCACCGCCTGAAACGCTGCCGTGGATGCCACAATCAAAATGTCACCGTGCCTCCGTTCGACCATTCCGGGCACATATAGCCTGGTTAGTTCGACGACCGCGGTGCAGTTTACCTGGACCATTTCGAGCAAGCGCTCGCTTGAAATCTCCTGGAAGTAGCCGAAAGCCCCGAAACCCGCATTGTTCACCAGCAGCTCGACCTCAAGCCCCTTCCCGGTCGTGAACGCGAAAATAGCTCTGGCGGCGCCGGGCTGCCGCAAGTCCGCCTGGAAGACCTCTACCCTGCTCCCGTGTTTTGACCTGAGACGGGACGCTAGGGCGCCGAGACGGTCAGCGCGCCGCGCAGTCACCACCAGATGAGCACCCGCCGCTGCGAGCTCGCCTGCGATGGCCTCGCCGATTCCGGCGCTCGCTCCCGTGATCAAGGCCCACTGCCCCGCCCATCGCGCTCGATCACTTCCTGACATCCGACACCCTCCCTCTAGGAGGAATGAGACCACAGAAAGCACGGAGTTCGACAGCGGGAAAATAACAGACCGAGGGAATCGCGTCTAGGCGGCGCGGTCAGCCGAGGGGAAAACCGTCTCACGGAGGCGGACACCTTGCACCTTCAGGCGTTCGAGCAGCCTGCGAGCCCAGACGAACTCCGCCGCGAGGACGCCCAGAGCGAGCAGAATCGTCAGCCAGCCCGGGCCAGGCGTCGCGATCATCACGATCCCGATGCCGAGCAGCGTGAAGCCGAAAACAATTCGAAGGTACCGCTTGGCCTGTTGCACCGTCTTTATCAACATGTAACTGCTCTTGACTCCTTCTACAACCCTCTCGAACACTTCCGGAATTTTCGCGAGCACGCCGACTGCCATTGCTGCTCGCGCTTGCACCTCGCTGAAACGGTGCTAATAATGGGCTTCCGTCCAGGGTGCTGGAACGCGGCTTCGTCGCACTTCCAAATGTGGAAATATTTGCCGGCAAGGGGATGAAAAAATGGAGCTTTTGAGCGTGCGCATGGAGATTCCCGATGGTGCAAACTTGATTTTGGGCCACTCACACTTCATCAAGACCGCCGAGGACCTCTATGAAGTCGTCGTGAACACGGTGCCGGGCGCGAAATTCGCCGTGGCCTTCAACGAGGCATCCGGCCCATGCCTCATCCGCATCGAATCAAATGACGAAGAGTTGCGCCGCGCGGCTGTCGCTAACGCCCGAAAGATCGGCGCGGGCCACGCGTTTGTTCTTCTGATACGCCAAGCCTACCCAATCAACCTGCTGAGCCGTGTTCGCGACTGTTTCGAGGTGTGCTCGATCCATTGTGCCACCGCCAACCCAGTCGAAGTGCTCCTCGCTGAAACCGAACAGGGGCGCGGAGTGCTGGGCGTCGTGGATGGCTCTTCGCCCAAGGGAGTTGAAAGACCCGAGGACGCAGAGCGTCGGCACGAATTCGTCCGCAAGATCGGCTACAAACTTTGAGGCGCGCGACGCAATCGAGGAATCTTTCTTCAAGTGAGCTTGTGAGCAGCTCTCCGGCCGGGCTAGGCAACCCGATGTGGCCGAACCGTCCGTTTGCTTGAGGTGATGATCTGACGGACGCAACCATGCAGTCCCACCTTGGACTTCGCCTGACGGCAGGTTTGAAGATTCCAAGTATCCTCGGTTAGAACTTGTAGACTAAGCCGACAGAGATTTTCGGGCTGTATTGGTGGGTGCTGAACAAGTAAGTGGCCAGCAGGTCTCCCTGCACCCGAAAACCGATTCGCTGACCGCGTGGTGTGAAGTCGACTCCGCCTCCGGCCTCAAACCCGAGCGCCGTCTCGTTGCCATACGGCGTCTTGGGGACAAAATGCGCTCCTCCGGCGAGTGCGTGCGCCCAGACCTCGAGACCGCGTGGCCCTGTCACGCGGAATCGCCCTCCTCCCATACCTGCGTCTAGGGTGGTGTCGAAACTGTTTTGAGGAGCGAAGCCGGCCGTGAACTCTCCGTCGATTCCCAGGTGCCCGGCATGTGGGTAGTAGACCAGCGAAACGTTGAAGCCGCCCAGGTTGCCCGTGAGCCCTGGCAGTTCATAGAAGCGAAAGTAGGTGAAGCCGCCATAAACCTGAAAATCGAGGTCCTCCAAAACACCATACACTGGCTGTCGCCCGTTCGAGTCAGGAACAGGAAGCGGTTCCCGAGCGGCTGGCAATGGCGCTGGTCCGGCAGGCGGAACGGCCATGGCAAGCGTCGGGAGCGGCGAAGCCGGCGCATCGCCCGGAGGGTTGACCTGTGCAGCGGCACTGCATGCGAAAACTAGCGACAATAACAGCCCTGCATACCTCATTGACCGCCCCCTCAGTTCCGGTTCTGGACCGCTGAACAGCCCGCTGGACCCCTTGAAACGCCCAAGTGCCGGCAGATCCTGCCTTTCTTCAATTAGAGCGGCAGGCCGATAGCGTGTCCACAGGTTTGATTGAGTCCAGACGCGAGGAAATTACTGTTTGCCAGTGCGACAACGCCGTGCGCTGGGCCTACGAGCCGCCTTCCGGTGCGCAAATTTCCTTCCGATCCGCGTTCGGTTGGCACGAACACCTCTCTAAAGCGTGCAGAAACGCTGCTGCCTCATACTGCAACTGGAGAGTTGAGTTAATCGAGGCTTTGGCGACGCTGGCGTTAGGCTCGCCCGAAGGCGTCTGGTCTACCGTTGCCACTTTTACTAAGCGTGTGCCAAGCGTAGCGGCATCGCCAAGCGGATTGACACTGCTGCCGGCCTTCTCGCTCTAGGACGCGGAGCGTTCTCGGAATCCCGCTCCTCCCTTCTGCATAGGAGAATCGTCCACCGTTCGCCCAGGACAGGGCCTAAACTAGAGGCCAGGGAGGGACACACATGACGCAGAATGACTTCCGACGCATCGCGCTCAGCTTCCCAGAAACATCAGAGAGAGCCCACATGAGCCACCCTGACTTTCGCGTTCGGGGAAAGATCTTCGCGACGATGGGCTATCCCGACCGGACGTGGGCCATGGTGAAACTCACCCCGGAGCAACAAGAGGAATTGGTTTCAGCCGAGCCCAAGGTGTTCGCGCCCGTCAAAGGAGGCTGGGGGCGCGCGGGCGCTACTGCCATCCGCCTGAAGGCCGCCAAGAAGGCCAGCCTGCGCGTGGCCCTCGCCGCAGCCTGGTGCAATCGAGCACCCAAATTCCTCGCATCCCAATTCGAATCACGCCTGTAGCCGCCATCTTCTGCCCGGACGGCTGTGCCTCGCGGCCCGTCACACGCCTGGTGCCAGCCAGCAGGCCGCCGCATAAACCCGAGCAAGCCCTGTAAATACTGGCGGAAGGCGGGCGCCAAGCGTCTATTGACTGGCCAGCAGGCGTTTGTTACGATGCGCGTGCTGCTGATCCAGCAGCGCTTATCCAGAGTGGCCGAGGGGACAGGCCCGCGGACGCCACAGCAACCTGGTGCTCATGCCAAGGTGCTAAATCCTGCCCATAACAGGGCTCTCGGGTCGACAGCGAGTCAGGCCCGGGAGATCGGGGAGAGATAAGATCCTCAACTGATCCTGGCGTTTCGGGACTGATTGAAGATTCACTCTCAAACTGTAGCAACAACGTCGCCGCTTTCGGTCCCGCGGACTCTCGACCGATAGCCTCGACGAAGCGGGTTGGTGCGTCGCGGGATCTGCCTCGCACGGCAACCGACGGGCCGCCAACCCGATCAATCGCTCGTTGTGGCTGCCGAGATCACGCGAGCGCAAAAAAGGGAGCAACTGCCATGAAATTCGCCACCAAGACGATCCACGTGGGCCAGCCTTCTGAACCGGAGACGGGCGCGCTCGTCGCCCCGATCTTCCAAACTTCCACCTACGAGCAGGATGCTCCCGGCCACGACAAGGGATTCTCGTACTCCCGCACGAATAATCCGACTCGCCAGCGCCTTGAAACCGTGCTGGCTGCGCTTGAAGGTGTCGAGCACGCTGCCGCGTTTGCCTCTGGCCTCGCCGCGGAAAATGCCGTGCTTCAGGCCTACCTGCGGCCCGGCGACGAGATTATCATCCCGCTCGACGTCTATGGCGGTACCTACCGCATCCTGAACAAGGTCTATCAGCCGATCGGTGTGGTGAACAGGCAAATCGACACCAGCGATCTGGCCGCAGTGGAAGCCGCGCTTTCGCCCAAGACGCGCTTTGTTTGGCTCGAGTCGCCCACCAATCCGCGCCTGCTGATCAGCGACATCGCCGCAATTTCGGAGCTGGCCCACGCGCACCGAGCGTTGGTCGTGGTCGACAATACCTTCGCCACGCCTTTTTTTCAGCAGCCCTTCGAGCTGGGCGCAGACATCGTGGTTCACAGCGCCACGAAATACCTCGCGGGGCACTCCGACACCGTTCAGGGTGCTGCGCTGGCGAAAGATGCTGCGGTGTTTGAGCCGATCAAATTCGTGCAGAACGCCACGGGCGCGGTACCTTCCCCGTTTGACTGTTGGCTCACCTTGCGGGGTCTGAAGACGTTGGAGTTGAGAATGCAGCGGCATGAGCAGAACGCCGCCGCAATCGCCAACGCCTTGCACGGCCATCGGCTGGTCCGGCGCGTCTACTTCCCCGGGCTGGCCAGTCATCCCGGGCACCAGGTTGCACGCCGCCAGATGAGCGGGTTCGGCGGCATGGTTTCCTTCGAGCTGGATGGAAGCATTGGCGAAGTGATCGCCTTCGCTTCTTCGCGGCGCTACTTCACGCTGGGCGAGAGCCTCGGCGGGGTGAAGGCACTCCTGTGCCATCCCGCCACCATGACGCACGCGTCGATTCCAGCGGAAGCACGCGCCCAGTTGGGTCTTTCTGACACACTGCTGCGCCTCTCGCCGGGATGCGAGAATGCCGAAGACTTGGTCGAAGACCTGCTCGAAGGTCTTGGTCAGATCGCTAGCGCCCGAACGGCACGGAAGCCGCTCGAAGTCGCCGCACGATAGTCTTGGCGCAGCACAGGCTTCGCTGGGGAGTGCTGGGCGTCGCATCCATCGCCACTCGGCGCGTGATCCCGGCAATGCAAAAGGGCGAATGGGCCGAGATTCGGGCCATCGCCTCCCGCCAGAAGTCCAAGGCTGAAGAAGCGGTTCGCGCGCTGGGGGCTTTGAAGGCTTGCGGCTCATACGAGGAGCTTCTTGCTGATCCCGAGATCGAGGCCATCTACAACCCTCTGCCCAATCACCTGCACGTGCCCTGGTCCATTCGGGCGGCGCAGGCTGGAAAGCACGTCCTGTGCGAAAAGCCGATTGGTGTGAATCAAGCAGAGGTGAAGCAGCTGATTGAAACGCGCGACACCACACATGTCACGATCGGCGAGGCCTTCATGGTGCGGACGCACCCGCGCTGGCTCCGCACCGGCGAGCTAATCCGCACGGGACGCATCGGCCAGTTGCGGCTCATCACCGGCTCATTCAGCTACTTCAATGTCGATGCGAACAACGTTCGGAATATCCGGGAATTCGGCGGGGGCGCCCTGCTTGACATCGGCTGTTATGCGGTCACGCTCTCCCGTTTCATTTTTGGCGAAGAGCCGACTCGCGTGATGGGCCTGATCGAACGCGACCCGGAGATGACGACCGACCGGTTGACCTCAGCCATGCTCGAATTCCCGTCCGGCCAGGCGACTTTCACCTGCGGCACGCAGCTCGCTCACGACCAGCGGATCACTTTTCTGGGCACCAAAGGGCGAATCGAGATCGAACGCCCGCTGAATCCCCCCATCGATCGACCGACCCGAATTCTGGTTGATGACCGTCCCAGCGACCCGACCGGCGCAGGCATTACGGCCGAAACGGTTGGTCCGTGCGATCAATTCACCATTCAGGGGGACCTGTTCTCCAAAGCGGTGCTCGAAGGCGGCGATCCTCCCGTCCCGCTCGAAGATTCCCTTTGCAACATGTCCGTGATCGATGCGCTATTCCGCTCGGCAGAGTCTGGTCAATGGGAAAAGCCTTGACGGTAACCGCGCACTCTACGGCTTGACTGCCGTGATGATGCTGTAGTCGAGGGTCGTCGCGCGATGATTCGCCGAAGCAAACCCGGCCTCCTTCAGAAAAGTCTCCATCTCCAGCGTCGAATAAAATCGCCCTTCCGTTCCGGCCATGATTAGGACCGAATGCGCAGCGGTTTTGAGTGGCCCCGTCTTGTCTTCGTCGAGGTGCTTGTCGTGAACAACGATCAGCCCACCCGGCGGCAGCGCAGCGAACGACTTAGCGATCAGTCTCCTGACCGTGGGCTCGTCCCAGTCGTGCAAGGCATTTGACCAGAGATGAACATCGGCCGCCGCCGGCAGCGGATCGCGAAACATGTCGCCTGCCCTCACCTCGACTCGCTCGGCAAATCCCCGCCGAGCGATCCAATTCCGCGCCACGCGGTCGACGGGCAGCCTCTCGAATACGGTGGCTCTCAGGTGCGGATGCCTGGCCACGATGCAACAGGCGTAGATACCAGATCCGCCCCCGATATCGAGCAGATGCGACGAGGTGCGAAGGGGGAGGTTCGCCGCCAACACGGGGCCGACGTACGCGCCTCGGGAATCCATGGTGCCGGTAAACTGCTCGGCGAAGGCGTTGTCTCGCATTGCCTCAGCCCAGGCTTGCTCGGCGTTCGCGCCCATCCAGCGGCCGGGCTTTCCGGTGCGCAGCGTTTGGATCAGCCCCTGATACACGGCGCGATCGGTGAACTGGGCAAAGTAGGGGCCGACGAACCACGGGGATTCGCGGACCAGGAAATCGCGGGCCAGTTCCGTCAGATGGAAAGCTCCCGTTTTCTTCTCAAGGTAGCCCATGGCACAAAAAAGCGTGAGCATAACGTCGGCCGGCCTTTCGGCCAGCCCAAGCGATCCGCAGATTGTTGCCGCCTGGGCCGGCGTCTTGGCCAGCCAGGAAAACAAATCGAGTCCCAGTATCGCAGCCGCCAGCAACTCCGGTGCATAGATGCCGTCGCGCTGGTGAAGAATCTCTGCCGGATTGGTTTTGGGTATGCGAGCAAGATCTTGCATAGCCGACATGTTAGAACAGTTGGGTGGCTTTCCGCTTTTTTGTCGGCCCGCCCGCGGCGCTATTTTGATATCTTTGAAAACCGACGAGAGGCCGCTTGACTGCGAGAATTCGCTACGACTGGACGCGCGACGAAATCCGTCACATCTATCGGCTTCCTCTGCCCGAGCTGATTTTCCAGGCACAGCTCGTGCACCGCGAGTTTCACCGTCCCGATGAAGTGCAGCTCTGCCGTCTGCTCTCCATCAAGACCGGGGGCTGCCCAGAGGACTGCGCCTACTGCTCGCAAAGCGCTCATTACCAGACAGGCGTAGCGCGAGAAGCCCTGCTCGATCCTAGCCATGTGCTCGTCGCTGCCCGCCGAGCAAAAGCCGAAGGGGCGACCCGCTTCTGCATGGGCGCTGCGTGGCGTCAGGTTTCCGATGGAAAGGATTTCGAGCGCGTGCTGGAGATGGTGCGAGGCGTCGCCGCGCTCGAGATGGAAGTCTGCTGCACGCTCGGCATGCTCAGCCAGTCGCAGGCTGAGCGCCTCAAGGAGGCGGGCCTCACCGCTTACAATCACAATCTCGATACGTCGCCTGAATTCTACGGGCAGATCATAACCACGCGCGTCTATCAGGACCGCCTGGGCACCATCGAAAAGGTACGCAAGGCGGGAATCAGCGTTTGCTGCGGAGGAATTCTGGGAATGGGCGAATCCGACGAGGACCGCATCGGCCTGCTCAAACAGTTGTCGCGCCTCGATCCGCATCCGGAAAGCGTCCCTATCAACATGCTGGTGCCCAACCCGGGCACGCCGTTGGCGAATGCCGAAGAGCTCGATCCGCTGGTCTTGGTGCGCGCCATTGCCACCGCGCGGATTCTGATGCCCAGATCCCGCGTGCGTCTTGCAGCCGGAAGGCGCGGCCTTTCGCCAGAGGCTGTGGCGCTGTGTTTTCTTGCGGGCGCAAATTCGATTTTCACCGGCGAGAAACTTCTCACCACCCCGAATCCAGGCGCTGGGGCCGATCACCACATGCTGGAAGCTTTCGGCATGAAGGCGATCGTACGTGCCTAGATGAATCTGCGAGAAACACACGCGCGCATGGTGTGGGATTTCGACTCGATCCGCCACCAATCAGAGTATTGCGTCCCTCTTCGGCGGGAGTGCGGCGGGCTCGCTTTCTGCATTCCTATACGGGGAACCCAATTGCCGCTCGAGCCGGTACCGCCAGCCTGAAGATTTTCAAGCGGGAGCGAGTATTCGAGCACCTCCCGACGATTTCTCGGATCCGTTGCCAGCGGCTCGCAGCGATTCGCGAGCATCCTGCAGTCGGAACGTTCGCTCGATCGGAACGGTGGCCGCGATCGAGCTATTTACAAGTTTTCGCTCGAAGCCGGCATTCTGCTGCGTCGGCTGAGCCATATCGAACGTCCTAGGCGATCTCGCCCCACGAAATGAATTTCATCCAACGATCGAATCGCCGAGGCTCTGAATCTGTGCGCGTCGTGAGCGTTCCCGATGGCGCGGCGGTTTGACACGAGTCAGGCTTGAGCGTAGAAACGCAGCACGTGCCCGAGATGGCTCAAACCCGGAGTTCATACAAGCCGCTGGTCGTAGGCATCGGCGGAACGACGCGGATACCCTCCACAACCGATCGAGCCCTGCGCATCGCCCTAGAAGCGGCGGAAGAGGCGGGCGCTCGCACTTTTCTTTTCGATGGGCCATTTCTCTCCCGCCTGCCGCATTTCTCTCCCGGAAACCAGGAGCGCAGTCGAGAACAGCGCCAGTTTGTAGAAAGGGTGCGGGAAGCCGATGGCGTGGTCGTCGCCACACCGGGTTATCACGGCGGTGTCTCCGGACTGGTGAAGAATGCGCTCGATCTGCTCGAAGACCTTCGGGATGACCAACGCAATTACCTGGACGGCCGCGCCGTCGGCTGCATTGTCACGGCCGCCGGCTGGCAAACATGCGGGAGCACGCTTGCCGCGCTTCGTTCGATCGTGCATGCTCTGCGCGGCTGGCCCACGCCTTTCGGCGCAACTCTGAACACCACCGAAAAAATCTTCGACGACTCTGGAACTTGCTCCGACCCGAAAGTCTCGATGCAACTTGCGGTCGTCGCACGCCAGGTGGTTGAGTTCGCCCGCATGTACCACCACTAGAGGAAAAGGCCGAGCCCTCGAGTGCCCGGATTCACACGGTTGGCCGGTGCGGGCCCTGCCGCACGGTTGTGGACCGTACCCGCTTCTCGTGCCGCCGTAACACCGTTGCCCCGAAAGTCAGCGTGCCCTGGTGGGCCATTTCGATTCGTTCGTTGCGCTAATCAGGCGGAAATAGCAGCTTGCTCTGCAGAGCCGGTGTGAACACCCCTAGGCAAACCTTGTAAATTGCAAGTGGTTCAGCGACGGAACCGTAGTTAGGAGGACGACCAGGCGGAAACGCCTGCGAATTCAGGCGTGGTGCTCGCCCGGGCCTTGCTCGAGAGGTGAACTAGCCTGCCAAAGCGATCGGGAGGATGCCTAGCCGTTCGTTTGGCTGGACCGCAGCACCATCGCGAAACGCGACGACCCTACCGGAATGGGCCGGAACCCGTTCGCCAGGGACGATAATGCCGACGAGATTGAGCGGATCGGCGGCCGAAACGCTGATGGTCTCTCCAGATAGTTCGCGGCTGCGCATGGCGCGCAGCGATTCCACGGCGACGGGCAGCGCGAATTGCTCACCCAAGAAATTGCTCACGAATCGGCCGCCTCGGATTTCGCCGCGATCCTCGAGCCTGCGGAAGGCAACCAGCAGTTCGCGCCACTTGGGGAGAATCGCCTCGCGCGCCAGCAGTTCGCGAAACACGATTCCATAACGTCGCAACAGCATCCAGCAAGTGGCTTCGAGGGCACGGGACCGGTCGCCGCTTCCGTTCGAATAGAGGAGCGACCAGCGCCCTATGCTGTGCCGTGGCCGCGCGCCTCGCCCACTCCCCTGCCCGGAACGGCGTTTGGGGTCGATCAGAGCTCTTAAATTGTCGAACCCGTCAGCAGTTAACAGCCCAGCGGCGACCAATTCCCAAAGGCCCATTTCCACTTCTGATTTCAGCTTGCCCACGCCGCGCACAATATCGGCGAAAAACGATGCACCGCGCTCTGTTAAAAACTTCAGAATGCCCACGGCATTCGCGCTCAGCCCGGCCATCTCCTGGTCACCCAAGCCGTGCTTCGGTATCATCCAGTCGGAGTCTTCACGGACAAAAAAGGTGATAGGAGCCACTTTCGTGGGAATGACGCGGTGCTTCCCGTTCGCGGCCGCTTCGAGCGTAGCGGGATGCGGAGAAAGGCGTCCCCATCCGATGGCTCCGGTGAGCACGAGGTCGTCGAGCACCTTGGGATCAAAATCCGCGATGCGTTTTCGCAGGAGATCGCGCTCCCAGGAATTTGCCGGGGCCTCGAAACCCTGCAGCTGCTGGATGGCCTCGAGCGTCCCACGCTCGCCCAAAAGCTGGGTGCCTGGCGCAACATGCTGCCAGCGAACAAGCCAGCTCATGAATTGCGCGGGAGTGACGGCCTGGACCTGCTTGCGAAGTTCTCCCAGAGTGAGCCGGTGAATGCGGGCAAGCAGCCGGCGTTCGCACCATTCGGTTCCTTCGCTATGTCGATTTGTGAAAACGCCGCGCAGCACTGCACCACTGGCTTCGAGTCTGAGAAATACCCTCTCGATCTCCGAAGCAGACAGGGCCAAGAGGCTGCCCAGTTGGGCCGATGTCACGGGACCGGAATGCGCAATCCATCCAGTCACCAGAGCGCGCATGGCATCTTCGGCCGAGACGGCCGGCAGATCCAAATCGGGCAGCGGTGATTCATACCGTGCATTCGGATAGATGCGAGCGAATACGTTCGCTCGTTCCGCCGCGACCCAATAGGTGCGATCGTCGATCTGCGCCCGGCCCAATCTCGCGCTGCTCGCCAGCTGGTCGGCAAACCCACTCCAGCGATCGAGCGATTCTTGAAGCCTGGCCTGTAACGGTTGCCCCTCTCGGGCGGCGAATGTGGGAACAGCGATCAACGTCAGCAGCGCGTCGTGGAATTCTTCGGCGTCCCGCACGTCGGGCCACGCCTGGTCGGAAACCTCCGCAATCGCTGCCGGGTCGAGCCGCCCGATTTCTCCGAGCGCTCGCTCGGGCAGGACACGGCGCATCTGGACGGCGCGGGCGCGGCGCTCCTCGAGCGGCGCATCATCCAGGTAGGCGTATGGATTGGCGTTCAGAATTTCACTCGAAAACACGGACGGCAATGGCGTATCGACTGCCAGACACCGCACGCTTTGGTCCGCGATCCTGCGAAGCACGGTCTCAAGCCCTTCGACGTCCATCGCCTCGGTGAGAACATCTTTCATCACTTCGCGAATCAATGGGTGGTCCGAAATGGGAACGTCTGCAGGGAGATTTTCCTGGCAGGCGAGCGCCTCCGGGAAGACTGCGGCAAGCAGATCGTCGGCGCGCATTCGTTGAATCTGTGGCGGCACCCTTTTCCCTCCCCGAAAACGAAGCAGCGCGAGCGCCCGTCCGGCATCCCACCGCCAACGCGTGGTGAACAGAGGTGAGGCAAGCACGGCCTGTTCCAGGAGCGACCGGACGGAATTGGCGTGCAGAAAATGGAATACGTCGGCCAGCGGGAAACTGTGCTGTTCACCCAGGGAAATGTTCAGCCCGTTGTCGGTAGCGGCGGCTTGCAACTCGAAATTGAACGAGCGGCAAAACCGCTTTCGTAGCGCGAGTCCCCAAGCCTTGTTGATTCGCCCACCGAACGGCGCGTGGATCACCAGTTGCATTCCGCCGCCCTCATCAAAGAAGCGCTCGGCAATCACGGTTGTTTGGGTAGGCACGGCCCCGAGCACGGCGCGGCCGGCTAGGACGTAGTCGACCGCTTGTTCGGCTCCGGCCTGATCGAGACCGCATTCCTGCTTGAGCCAATCGGCCGCAGATGAGCGGGCGGTCCTATCTCCGGCCTCGATAGAAGCGGCCCGGGGGAGGAATGCGCTGATTTTCTCGCGCAACTCGGCGACGTGCCGAGAAAGCTCGAGGGTGCGCGCAGGAGCCTCGCCACGCCAGAAAGGCACGTTGGGTGGAGCTCCCTGAGCATCTTCGACCAACACACTTCCCGATTGCACTCGCCGAATGCGCCAGGACGTGCTTCCCAGCAGCATGATGTCGCCGGCGAGACTCTCGACCGCAAAATCCTCGTCCACTGTGCCGACCACTGTGCCGTCGGGGTGAACGACGACGGTGTAGAGCGAATTTTCCGGAATGGCGCCGCCGCTGGTGATAGCCGCCAGGCGGCTGCCCCGCCGCGCCCGGATGATCCCATTCACCCGATCGCGATGAAGGTATGCCGCATATCGCCCGCGCTTGCTGGCGATGCCTTCCGACAACATCTCGACAATGCCATCGAAGTCGGCGCTCGTGAGACTGCGGTAGGGATAAGCCCCCCGCACCGCATCAAACAATTCCTCCTCTTTCCAATCCTCGGCAGCGCACATGGCCACGATCTGCTGTGCCAGGATATCCAGCGGCGCCTCGGGAATCGCGAGGCTATCGAGATCTCCCTGACGTAAGGCGCACACAAGCGCAGCGCACTCCAGAAGCTCATCGCGTGTGGTCGCAAAGAGCCGACCCTTCGGTATCGCCCCGCGCCAATGTCCTGCCCGGCCGATGCGCTGCAAACAAGTTGAGATCGATCGCGGAGAGCCGATTTGGCAGACAAGATCGAGCGTGCCGATATCGATGCCCAGCTCGAGCGAGGCGGTCGCCACCAGTGCACTGATCTCGCCGGCCTTGAACCTCTTTTCGGCAGCCAGGCGGAGCTTGCGTGACAAGCTGCCGTGGTGCGCGGCGACGGCTTGCTTGCCCAGGCGTTCGCCCAGGTGATGGGCCATGCGTTCAGTCAGACGGCGCGTGTTCACGAAAATGAGTGTGGAGCGGTGCTGCTTCGTCAATTCCGTAATGCGGTCGTAGATCTCGCCCCACATTTCATTCGAGGCGACCGGCCCCAACTCGCTAGCGGGAACTTCTACGGCGAGGTCGAAACTGCGCCGCTGACCAATCTCGACGATCGTCGGCTCCGGCCGACCAGTGCCGACGAGAAACTTGGCGATGAGTTCGATCGGCTTCTGGGTCGCCGAAAGGCCAATCCGTTTGAGACGCTTGCCCGTAAGGCGATCCAGACGCTCCAAAGAAAGGGCGAGGTGTGTGCCGCGCTTGTCATCCGCCACCGCGTGAATTTCGTCCACGATCACCAATTCGACTGTCCGGAGCACTTCCCGGCTTCTTGCGGCGGTCAGCAGAATGTACAGCGACTCAGGAGTTGTGACCAAAATGTGTGGCGGGCGCGCCAACATGGCACGGCGTTCCGGGGCGAGCGTGTCACCGGTACGGACGGCCGTGCGGATTTCCGGCATCAGGATTCCACGCTCGCCGGCGAGCGCCAGGATTTCGCCCAGAGGAATTTCCAAGTTCTTCTGGATATCGTTGCTGAGCGCCTTGAGCGGCGAGACATAAAGAATTTCGGTGCGGTCGGCGAGTTCTCCCGCAAGCGCTTCGCGAATCAGATGGTCGATCGAAACTAGAAATGCCGCCAGCGTCTTCCCGGAACCTGTCGGCGCGGAAATCAGCGTGCTCTTCCGGGCCAGAATGTGGGGCCAGCCTTCGATTTGAGGTTCGGTCGGCGTACCGAAGCGACTCGCAAACCAATCCCGCACAAGCGGGTGAGCCCATTCCAAACCTTCGGGATTCCTCAACGTAGTCTCTTCTTCCATTCCGTGACCCAAATTATAGCCTGGATGAGAGTGAGACTACTGCAACGGAACAAGTTTGCCGTGTGGTGGGCCACCGGGTGTGCTGGTCCCAATTCGCTTGACACCACTTCTGCCCCACGGGTAGCACACCGCTGCGAATTTATCATACGAAGAGTTTCGA
>JASHRC010000235.1 GCA_030037525.1 Candidatus Acidiferrales bacterium
CCCTCGGCACATCCGGGCTGATCTTGTGCGCTTGCGCCGGCGACAACGAGGTGCTTGCCCTGCGCTACCGACCCGGGGGTGTTGGCCGCGTGAGCCGCGCTCGGTCCCTTCGGATAGTCCTTCGAGCATCCGCTGCGAAGCGATGAACACATAGACAATCGCGAGCACAAGCAGCCCGGCCAGCGAAGCGGCGACGATCCCTGCCCATTTCAGAATCCGCTTCACCGCAACGCCACCCGCATCTCACTTCGCCTTCTCGGGATTACCGGGGAAGGCCTGCCAACCGAGCCGTCCTTAGGCCGCCACCGCGGAGATCGATCCTTCGGTGAACTGAACCATGCCCCACGGGCGCTGGCCCTCACCTGGCTGTGATGGGAGCCTGTCAGCGGAAGCTACATAGATCGGAAGCTTACGATCCCTGCGGAAAGTCTCAATCCGGGTCTAGCGCACTCACATCCAACGGCTTGTTAGAGCCCACGAATTCCAGCCCTATCGCGAACCGGCCCTGTTCTAAAACATCACAGTAAGCTACTCGCGCAGCGGACGTGAAGTGCCCAACCGGCAATGAAACCAAAATCGTGTCGTCCTCATACCACTCAGTCGTCGAAATCACGCGCACTCCACGCGAACTTGCGTTCTGCATGGTGGCCCGTTCGACGCCTAATCTCCCGTGCCTGCCAATCAGCATTGCCGTGCCGCTGACGCTGATTCGGCGTTCGGCCCGCTCGACCGAGAGTGGCTTGACTGGGCCAAGGTGCGGAAGAGGCCTGTCTGCCTCCAACGGCTTTCTATGAAGCGAACTAACACCACCAATCAATCGAAGAACCTTGATTTTCTCCGTTGGTATCGCATCGCGCATCTCTCGCCATTGCTGCACGATATCCAGAATGTTCATGCTGGCCCCTTCGCGACCATTGCAGGCCACTATTTTCCGTACAGGCGTGGAAACGAACCCTCGGTCGGCTTCAACCATCCGTCTGCCGCCAGACTCCCAGGCTTTCGCTGACAGTCTCGCAGATCGCAATAGCAACGCTAGCATAAATGGCGCGTGAATCGGCGTGAGTAGCCGTAAGAGACAACATCGCGAAGTCCGGACGTCTCCTGTAAGGGCGTTGACAACGGCAGTCGCGCTATTCTCATCAACTACGAGACTCAGGGCAGTGCGAGCGAGCGTCGGTTGGGTTCGCAGCATCCGCGCCAAAACCAACCCTATTCAGGGAGCCGGCTTCGTTTGGTTGCGCACGCCCAATGCAAAAACCGAACGATGCACAGCCCCCGTTTAATCGTCGACGCGGCGCAAGCTATTCCGCGTTGGCCTGCGATCCTCGTGATCAACCATGGGAGCGAAAGGCTCGATTCTGCGCTGCTCGCAACCCGTTGATTCTGCACGATCCTTTAGAAGGATCGGCCAAACAAGAGCGTCGCTGCACGTGCCACGGAATCGTGAGCTTCCATTGCCAGTAGGTGCGTGTATCCTACGCAGTTCGGGAAGGAGCGACGTCGGAATCATTGGCGGTACGATCTGCGTCGCATCGACAAATGGTTTACGAAATCCAATCCATGCTCCGAAAAACGGCGCTATTCACGAGCCTCAGCGAAACCGAAATGCGTGCGCTATGCTCTCGTGTCACGAAGAGACATTTCCGCCGCGGCGAGTTGTTGTTTAGCGAAGGAGACCCCTGTTCCGGGCTGTTCCTTGTTGCTTCCGGAAAGGTGCGCATCTTCAAGCTTTCTCCTGCAGGACGCGAGCAGGTTTTAGCCGTCGAAGGCCCCGGCAGCTCTTTCGCGGAACTCCCTGTTTTTGACGGAGGTAAATATCCTGCGTCCGCGTCTGCCCTGGAAGACACCGAGACGCTTTTCATCTCGCGCCAAGACTTCCAAAGCTATTGCCGCGAGCATCCTGACGTGACGCTTAGGGTGCTGGCAGTCGTCGGAGCACGGTTGCGGCGTCTAGTCGGAATCATCGAGGACCTTTCGTTCTCGACGGTAAGGCAGCGACTGATTTCCCTCCTGCTCCGAGCGGCACAAGAGAGCGGAAGCGCAGCGAAGCACCTCGTACGTGTGGAATTGACGAAAAGCCATCAGGATCTGGCCGCCGAGTTGGGCACTGTGCGGGAACTCATCTCACGAAACCTCAGCCGCCTCCAAGCCGAAGGCCTTATCGAGGTGGATGGCCGCACGATCGTGATCAAGGACCTTGCCACGCTCGAACGTGAGCAGGACTCCTCTTTGTAAACCGGGGGCACTTGGGACCTTCTGAGTCGGGAGTGACTTTAGTCACTGCCCCGCCCTGCTCTGTCGTGCAGAATCGCACCGATCCGGGAGGTGCCGATGAGCTTCACGACAGAAACGAAGGTTAAGGAGATTGCGCTTTCGAATCCGCAGGCCCGACAGATCCTCGAAGACGCCGGAGTCGACTACTGCTGCGGGGGCGGCAAATCGCTACACGACGCGTGCTTGAGTGCCGAGGTATCGGCCGCTGAAATTCTGGAGCGGTTAAAGAAAAACAGACAAGAAGTCAATGCCGACGCGGCGAGTTGGACATCCGCCTCGCTAAGCGAGCTGACCCTCCACATTCGCGAGAAACACCATCAGTACGTCCGCGCCGCCATACCGAGCATTCAAGCGCTGCTCGTCAAAGTGAAGGCGAAGCACGGCGCGGTGCATCCTGAAGTCGCGGTCATTGAGGAACTGTTCGCGAAAATCGGGCGCGAGATGATCATGCACATGCAGAAAGAAGAGCAGATTCTCTTTCCGTACATTGACACCGTGGAACGCGCGATCAAAGGCAAGGGCTCCATCGAACCTCCGTTCTTCCAAACGGTGCGGAACCCAATTCAGGCCATGATGAGAGAACACGATTCGGCCGGCGATCTCGCGCGACAAATTCGCACGGCCAGTGGTGATTACACTCCGCCTGCGGACGCTTGTGCGAGTTTCAAAGCCTTATATGAAGACCTGAAGCGCTTCGAACTGGATCTTCACGAGCACGTTCACCTCGAAAACAATGTTCTCTTTCCACGCGCCGTCGAAGCGGAAACAGCCATCCTCTGAATGATCGTGTCAACTACAACCGCGTCGCATCCGCGAGACACGGCGGTTTGCAGCCCGCCACATTCGCCCGCGGAAATTATGGAAGCAGTGCGTTTCCGCGAGTCGTCTCTGTCGCGGCTACTCGTGGCGTACATCTGCTCGGGACTTCTGTTCATGCTGCTACCCGGCACGTTCCTGGGGGTATGGAATCTGCTTCAGATCAGCGGAAGCCAGAGTGCAGGCTTTATCGCCCCCGCTTGGCTTCAGGCGCACGGGCATGCTCAAGTGTTCGGTTGGGTTGGCAGCTTCATTTTGGGAATTGGCTTCTACTCGATTCCGAGATTCACTGCCGCAAGGAAGCCTGCCTTTTGCGCAGCCTGGGTGTGCTGGGTTATGTGGACAGTTGGAGTGGCGTCGCGTTGGATTGCGAACGTCTCGGCTTGGCAATGGCGATTGCTGCTGCCGGTTTCCGCCACGCTTGAACTCGCTGCCTTCCTGATCTTTTTCAGGGCAGTGTCTCGGCACCGCCCTGAGAATTCCTGCGGAAATGGGCTACCGTCATGGGTCTGGGTGGTCATCAGTGCCAGCATGGGGCTGTTTGCGGCGCTGACTGTAAACCTCTGGGTCGCAGTCAAACTCGCGCGGGGGGGGACCGGCCCGGCTTTTCCGCATGTTCTTGACCAGCATTATCTGACGCTCGTGGCGTGGGGATTCTTAGTCCCGTTTGTTTGGGGTTTCAGTGCGAAATGGATGTCGGTATTCCTCGGTCTGAAACCTGCTCGTCCCAAGTTGCTCTTCACAGCGCTCGCGATGAGTTTCGTTGGCATTGCGCTGACGTTCGCCGGATTCGGAGGCCCCGCGACCGGATTGTTCGTGGCTGGTGCAATCCTTGCAACTGCTGCCCTGCGCATGTTCGAACCCGCGCAACGCGAGCCCAAGACCCGCGGCGTGCACACGAGCTTTCCGTATTTTGTTCGTTCCGCCTACGCTTGGTTATTGCTGGCTTCGCTGTTGGGAGTCGGCGCAGCGCTCTGGGATCATTCCGGAGGATTTTGGGGTGCGTCCCGGCACGCACTGACCGTAGGATTCATCGCGATCATGGTGCTCAGCGTGGGGCAGCGGATTCTGCCCGCATTCTCTGGAATGCGGCTGCTGTGGAGCACGAAGCTGATGTTTGCTGCGCTCACCCTGCTCTGGATCGGATGCGCTCTTCGGGTTCCTACAGAGCTCCTCGCCTATCAAGGCTATGCCAATTGGGCGTGGCACGTGGTGCCGCTCTCGGCCGTTTTCGAATTGGCCGGAATCACAGCGTTTGCTGTGAATATCTTCGGCACGTTCATTCTCGAACCAAGTCATGCCCATCAAGAGCCACTGGTTGTGCCCTCGATTGGAGAGCTGGACACCGAAACCGTCGCCAAACCGTCGCGGGCAGCTGCCCGATGCATTCGATTCGGCGCACAAGGCGGTTCATGACCCGAAAGATCGGCGATTTCGCATTTGCATTCGACCTTCGATTCTCATTGCAATGGGCGTCGCGATTATCTCCGTCATGGCGGCTTGGATTGCGGTCGCCGTTGCCGGCCTGCGCGTGGTATCGGCAGTGCCTCAAATCTATTCCATCTCGCAGTGCGCTTGGCTTGTCGTCTTGAAGCCTAGCTTGCCGTCTTATCGCCAGCAAACGAAGGCGTTGGCCGTCCCAGTGCCCGCCTCTGATCGATAGCACGGTTCGTAATCCACTAGGTTGAACCTGAGTCCGTCTTCCGACATGGCTCCGGCCAGTGCCATCCAGTTCTTGATCTCCGAATTGCCCGATTGCAGCAATTCCTCCTGTATGCCGGTAATGTCCGCAGCGTTGTCTCGTTGCAGGGCGTCGAGAAACGGCCGGTCCAAATTCTCATCAATGACAAAATGCGACAGCCCGCCCGACGCAAACACTGCCACCCGAGCCTCGCTCTTCCAACTGTGGATCGCCTTCGCCGCCGCGCGTCCAAATGCATAGCACCGACTTGCTGTAGGCTGGTTCGGCGGGAAGAACGTGTTTTGCAGCAGGGGCACACTGGGGACAGGCTTGTCGCGCATCACGCGACGATAGATGAAGCCAAACGCGTGGGGCGTCTCCCCTTTCGGAAAGCTCTTGATCGTAGCCACATCAAACTGCTCGCCCATCAGAACCTCGACGATGTGGCGGGCCAGTTCGGGAGATCCCCCGTAGGTAGCCCCTCCTTGCGGGATGTGGCCGGGAACGGCCTCCGCGATGCCGGGCGGAAGGTTTGCGATGCGTGCCGCCGACAGTTCGGAATTGACGATGCGCTCGCCCCACATCACGCTGAACGCCGGAATCAGGGAGTCGTTAAAGATTTCCATTTGGTCGTTGCCGAAGATGACGGCCACATCCGGCTTCACTTCGGCAAAGATCTCGGCCAGCCGGTCGAGCGCTCGCTGGCAGGCGGCATGGCGCTCACGCATCACCTCCAGTTTGCACTGCTGCTCGAAATGGTCAGCCCGGCGGCTCTCCACGAGCTCCGGAAAGGTAAAGAATCGCCCCCGGAACGGATGCTTTCCAGCTCGGTCCGCGGGTACACGGTGGCCCCACTGTTCCGGAGTCGTCGACAACATCGGTCCGTGCGATAAAGCCATACCTAAGACAATCTGCGCCATAACAAGGCCTCCTTCCCTTCGCCCCAGCATGACTTTCGCTTCGGGCTGAACAACCTGCGGGACTCTGCCACCCAATCAGCCCTTTAGAGATTGCTGACGATAACAGCAGATTTCAGAGGCAAAGCCAACGTGTCAACACCCCCCGAAGGAATTGATCCCTGGCACCGGGCAACTCACCTGGTATGCCGCAGGGTCCACTCGGGCTGTGACCGGCATCACCGCCGCGTGTGATGCAGGTCACCTCAAATTCCGACGCTTACAGTAGCCACTCTGTGACGCACGATCTCGCCCCTTTATCAAAGGCGCTATTGAGTACTCGAAGTCGGTCTCATTTCCCATCGCCTTCATTTCCCAGTTTGACCAATTCTTTGACCACCCAGCCGCGAGATGGCGTCGAGAACAGCATCCTGGGAGGGATGAACTTATACACAGGAGTCCTGCGTAGGGCTGCTCCTTTTCTGATGTAGAATCCTCGCCACTGTATGCCCCTATCGACAGGATCTCAGCTGGGCCCGTATCAAATTCTCGCTGCCATTGGCGCTGGCGGGATGGGAGAGGTTTATCGAGCGCGCGACACGCGCCTGGACCGCACGGTTGCCATCAAGATTCTGTCGGCTCACGTTTCGTCCGATCCGGTTCGCAAGCAACGTTTCGAGCGTGAAGCAAAGACCATTTCGAGCCTGAACCATCCGCACATTTGCGTGCTTTATGACGTAGGAAGCCAGAACGGCATCGAATACCTGGTGATGGAGTGCGTCGAGGGGGAAACGCTGTCGAACCGCCTCGAGAGAGGACCGCTGCCGCTGGAGCACGTCGAGAAGTATGGCGCGCAAATCGCGGATGCTCTGGACAAAGCGCATCGCTCGGGCGTAGTTCATCGTGACCTGAAGCCGGGCAACATCATGCTCACGGCGACCGGCGCGAAGCTGCTGGATTTCGGCCTGGCGAAAACGGCCGTGGCGCTAACAAACGACGCCACGGTATCTGCAACTGGCAGCCCAATCACTCCCGTGACGCAGGAGGGCACCGTCGTCGGCACGTTTCAGTACATGTCGCCCGAGCAAGTGGAAGGCCGGGAGGCCGACGGTCGCAGCGACATCTTTTCCCTGGGCGCGGTGCTGTACGAAATGGTCACCGGAAAGCGCGCCTTCGAAGGCAAGAGCCAGCTTAGCGTCGTGTCAGCAATTCTCGAGAAAGATCCAGTTCCGATTGCAACTTTGAAACCTGGTACGCCACCCGCGCTTGATTACACCATCCGAAAATGCCTGTCCAAATCGCCAGAAGACCGCTGGCAGAGCGCCGCCGACATCAAGCATCAGCTGGAGTGGATCGCGCAAACCTCGTCGGACATTTCCGCCGCCTTCACCGTCGCGCCGCAAAAGACAACGCGGAAACCGCAGCTGCGGATTGCCGTGTGGACAGTCGCGGCGCTCGCTGTGGGTGCGATTGCAGGCTATTTGAGTTCTCCTCGCGTGGCATCGCAGCCCGTCGTCCGCGGCACGATCACTCCTCTTTCTGACGTCACTCTTCTCACGCTGGGCGACGACTCCGGCGCGCCAGCGCTATCGCCCGATGGAAAGAATCTCCTTTTCGTCGGTTCGGAGCAGGGGAAAAAGACGCTGTTCCTCCGTTCGATGGATACAGGCACCGTGAAGGCGCTGCCCGGCACAGACGGCGGCAAATTCCCCTTCTGGTCGTCCGATTCGAAATCGGTCGCATTCTTCGCCAACGAACAGCTCCAGCGCGTTGAGGTGGCCGGCGGTCCGCCGATCAAGATCGCTCCGGCACCCGATGGACGCGGCGGGACGTGGTCTGGCGACACCGTCGTCTTCACTCCCTACATCTACGAGTGCCTCTATCGTGTGCCTGCGTCAGGCGGTAAGCCTGTTCCTGTCACGGTTCTGGATCGCTCGCTTCATACGACCCATCGTTGGCCGTTTTTCCTGCCCGACGGCAAACACTTTGTCTATCTCGCCGCGAACCACGAAAAAGGCAAAGAGGCGAATTCCGGGATCTATGCCGGGAGTATTGATGGCGCACCTCCAAAACTGATCGTACGCGCGGCAAGCAGTGTTGTGTACGCATCAGGGGAGCTGCTCTATTTTCGTGACGGCAGCCTAATGGCTCAGGGATTCGATCCCGATCGCCTGGAGCTCAAAGGGGAAGCCGCGCCGATTGCTCCCGTCCTTTTCGAAACCGGAAATTGGGGGATGATCGCTGCCGCCTCGCAAAATGGCGTGCTTGTCTACGAAAGCGCCGGGCAGCCGAAATATCCCAACACCTGGTACGACCGCACCGGCCACCCCTTGGGCCCTGGCCCCATTCAAGGACAGCTGGTGGATTTGCGGCTGTCGCCGGATGGCAGTCACGTTGTTGCCGTTCCGTACGAAGGCCCGGTCGGCTACGTCTACGCGGCCAGCCTGAAGACCGGAGCAGGCACGCGGCTCACGTTTGGGGGCACTGGCGTTGGGGCTTGGTACGCTGCGTTGTCGCCGGACGGAAGCAGGGTCGTTTACTCCGTCCAGCCGGGCGATTCGGATAGTACCGAGCTCTACATCAAGCGCACCGACGGTTCCGGCGAAGCTGAGCGCTTGCTGGCATCCGGGTATATCGACCATCCGACGGACTGGACACGCGACGGCAGATACATCATCTTCAATCGCGGCCCGGGAGGCACGCAGCAAATCTGGATCATGCCTCTATTCGGCGACCGGAAACCGTTCCGCTTGCTGCCGCACGCCACCGACGACCACTCGGATGGCGTGGTTTCTCCGGACGGTAAATGGATTGCCTATCTGGGCTCCGAAACAGGCCAGTCGCTCGCTTACATCACGTCGTTCCCGGATGGAAACGGACGCTGGCAAGTGAGCGCGAACAGCGGCAATCCTCCGCTCGCCTGGCGCGGTGACGGGAAGGAGCTTTACTTCGTGTCGCTGGACGGCAATATGATGGCCGCATCCATCGTCGAATCGGGGGGCAGCATCATAGTTCGCGACGTCAAGCCGCTCTTCCGCTCGCCGTTTGTTGCCAGCGTGATGCGGGTCATCTTCGACGTCGATCCTTCCGGGCAGAAGTTCCTTGGCAACGCCGCGCCGGATACCAGTTCCCTCCCGCTGAACGTCCTCACCAACTGGCCCGCCCAACTCAAGAATCAGTAAATGTCGGTCAGACTTGATTTGTCATCCCGAGCCCATCGGCCGCAGACAGGCGGAGCGCCATTCCTTCGAAATTCAGTCGAAGACCAAAGGTTTGCGCGGGCCCCTGCGGTTGGCCTCGAAGCATCGAAGAGAGTCCAAACACAGGTCCTTCGTAACAAGCGCTGACGCCGTTTCCAGCATTTTCAACGCAGATTCTTTGCCCAAGCCGCTTCCACCCGACGCACGGTTACCAGTTATCGATACGATCGTTTATCGGGAGGAGTCTGTCACTTGTTACGTTCCTTGCACCATAATCGCGTCTGTGGAGCAGTCAGTGTTCCGCAGTTTCCACCCTCAGAGCGGGAGCCGCGGCTCCGTCGAGGATGCGCTGCCCAAAATGCCAATTCGATCATGAATTGCAGACCACCGAATGTCTAAAGTGCGGAATTGTCTTCGCGCGTTACCTGGCGGCGCTGGACGCGAAAAAGGCTGGTCTCGCCGTGCCGGTAGTCCAGGCTGCGGCTCTGTCAGGGTCCGCACCTCCTACTGTCCGAAACGATGCTCTTAGGGAGTTGAAGTACCGGGTGCTCGCGCTTCCATTGGCTCTCCTTGTGGCGCACTTGGTGACGAGCGTGGGCCTGCACACCGCGGTAGGCATGCTCGCGATGGTACTGCACGAGAGCGGGCACGCAATTACTGCCTGGCTTACCGGCCGCTGGGCAGTGCCCACGCTCTGGGTCACCTTGCACGGCGAAGATCGCTCCTGGTGGATCGTTCTGGCTCTGACGGCCGCCATCGTCTTTGGTGGATTTCGGGCTTGGAAGACGCAGCGTTGGGGTTGGGTTTGTGCCGCCGGCGCGGTGCTCATTTTGCAACTCATCTTCCTAAGCTTGCCCACCTTCACCGATGAAGCCCTGATCGTTTTCGGCGGGGATGGCGGCGCAATGGTCCTGGCCACAATCCTGATGGCAACGTTTTACGCTCCCCGCGAGAGCGCGCTATGTAAGAACTGGGGCCTGCGTTGGGGACTGCTGGCGATCGGAGCGCTGACCTTCATGTACGTTTTCCGTTCATGGTCAGGACCGTATGAAGATATTCCCTTTGGGGAGATCGAGGGAGTGAACCTCTCTGACCCCAGCCTGCTCACCGAAACGTACGGGTGGTCCGTTACGCAATTGGTTGATCGCTACCTTGGGCTGGCCACGGTTTGCTTTGTGGTCCTCCTTGCGCTGTACGTTTGGGGATTGGTCTCCGCATATCTGGAAATGCGGTTCCGGGTCGACCGTTTGCCATGAATGTTCCCCTCACACCGGGGTCCAGAAACTTGTCAACCAAAAGCGGAAGGCAGCCCGCCTTTTCCCAGGTTTAGCGGAATCCCATGCTCTCCGATGGGCCTGTGACGAGCCTCACATGCGCTGCGTGACGCAGAACACAGCATTTGAACGCGCCCGCTTTTATAGAAGTGGGCATGCGAGGAAAAGAAGAAATTTTCGCTGAAATCCACAACTTGATTGATGAACAGATGGCTACGCTCAAGGATAAACTGACGCACGCCAGCCTCACCGAATATCTGGCCCGCAAGAACAAGATCGACGAATTGCTGAATGAGATTAGCCGCCGCGACGGTTTTGGATCGCCTTCTTCCGGCGCTTAGGCTTCGGTTTCGGCTCCGGCTTTACCTTCAGGACGTCTGAGACCACGTCTTTGAATCTCAATTGGCATCGAGACCTTCTCGGATTTCATGGTTTCCCGACCAGGCAGTGAACTCTAAGGCCAAGTTACACACTACTTCTGTCGCCATCTGACGAACCTTTTCGAGCACACCAATGACGTGATTAAGCACGAGCCTATGCCTGCCTGCTGGACCTTGTTGACAATTGTGCTCACGTTCCGACAGATTTCGGGGCCTGATCGTTATCCAAACCCGCTGCCCCTTCGCTCTGTTCCCGCGTTTTTCGCTCCCGCGAGTGGGCTGCATTGCCTGCAGGCTTATTTGAGGGTGTTCGTTCAAATGGGGATATCCATGGACGGGTTCGAGGACGGATTCCAGGCGCCTGCAGCCTGACAGACAGATGAAAGCGCATCCCTCCCTCTTGCTCAGAATGCATTACCGCGCCCGTGCGATCCGGTCGTAAGATGGTTTGGCCGTACTTTTCTCTCAAAGGAGCTCCCATGCCGGAAAAAAATAGTGCACAGGACCGCCGCAAGGCACCCCTCGCAACGCCTACCGATCTCCGCCAGGATGTCGTGAAGAACATCAGCGGCGCTCTCAACGCTCTGTTAGCGGACGTCTACGCCCTCTATTTCAAAACGAAAAATTTCCATTGGCATGTCAGTGGACCGCATTTCCGCGATTACCACTTGCTGCTCGATGAGCAGGCCGACCAGATTTTCCAGATCGGTGACGACATCGCTGAGCGCGTCCGCAAAATCGGCGGCACCACGATTCGCTCGGTCGGCCATATCACCCGCTTGCAGCGCTCAGCCGATAATGACGCCGACTACGTCGATCCCACGGACATGCTCAGCGAGCTGCAGGAGGACAACAAGGCTCTGGTCGCGCGCATGCGCGAAGCCCACGATCTCTGCGCCGACGCAGGCGACGTAGCTACAACGAGCCTCCTTGAAGTCTGGATCGATCAGGCCGAGCGCCGCGTCTGGTTCCTCTTCGAGACCACTCGGGCGCGAGGGTATTCAGCCACAGCTGTAGCGGGCGGTCGTTAGCCGCGCCGCGTCACGCTGAGCGCGAAGAATCTCTCTTGATCGTGAAGGTTAATCGTAGGGCCTGCCGGTGGGATGATCTGCTGCCGGGTACCTCCACCAGCCCGCTAGACGTGTCGCCCGCCTCTGACTGAAAGGGACTCTGGCGCTGCCCCGAGTGTAGTGGGCCGATGGTGATCATCGAGAGGCTCACATTATCGGCGGTCGATGGGGGTCCTGTACCCACTGTGGGCGTCAAACTCATCTCAGTCCCAAAGCATCTGCTTGTTCGAATTGATCGACGCGGGTGCGTTTCCTTGGACCGATCGACTATCTGAATTAGCGGCAGCCCGAGGATGCGTCAATTGACCCTCAATCGGGCTGGCTGATATAAGGATCGGCAAACATCCTTGCAGGGGGCGAGAAAATGTCCACATCACCACGATCGGAAAAGCCGGTGCCGGGCGGCAAAACAGTGAAGGTCGAGTTCGACGCCGGGATCGCGTGGGTGACGCTCAACCGGCCGGAAAAACGGAATGCCGTAAATCCCACCATGAACAACGAGATGTTGCCAATCCTTGACGCGCTGGAGCTCGATGACCGGTGCGGAGTGCTCGTGCTCACGGGCGCCGGAGAATCGTTTTCCGCGGGGATGGACTTGAAGGAATATTTTCGCGAGGTGGACCGCGAACCTGCCTTGAAGCAGGCCCAGGTGCGCCGGGCGGCGTACGCGTGGATGTGGCGGCGGCTGATCAATTACCCCAAGCCGACGATCGCGATGGTAAACGGATGGTGTTTTGGCGGAGCCTTCACTCCGCTGGTCGCATGCGATCTGGCGATCGCGGCGGACGAGGCCCAATTTGGATTATCGGAGATCAATTGGGGGATCATTCCGGCAGGCAACGTGACGCGCGCGGTGGCGCAAGTGATGAACCATCGGGACTCGCTCTACTACATCATGACCGGCGACACCTTTGACGGAAAACAGGCGGCCGAAATGGGCCTGGTCAACAAGTCGGTGCCCCGAGCGCAGCTCCGGGCCGAAACGGAAGCCCTCGCTCGTAAGCTGTTGCAAAGAAACCCCACCGTGCTGCGGCATGCGAAGACCGCCTTCAAAGTAGTACGGGATCTGGATTGGGATACATCGGAGACCTTCCTGTCGGCGATGGCGGTTTCGTCCCGCGCATCTGATCCCGAACGCGGCCGCCAAAAAGGCATGGGCCAATTTCTCGATGAAAAGTCCTACCGGCCGGGGCTTGGGCCGTATCGCCGTGGAGAATAAGCAAACTCGGAACTCGCTGGTCAGAGGCGCAGAGGCGGCCGCACGAGTGCTGCGGCCGAATTCGATCGCGGTGGTCGGAGTGTCCTCGCAAGCGAACTCGACGGGCGTGACGGTCGTGGCGAATATCATCGCCAGCGGCTACGGCGGCGCGCTGCACATCGTGAGCCGCAATGCCAATGAGATCGAAGGCCGAGCGTGCCTGAAAAGCGTGGAGGAGCTTCCTGAAGGAGTGGACCTGGTCGTTTGCACAGTGCCGAGCGCGGCAGTGCGCGAAACCGTCGAAGCTTGCGTCAGAAGGAAGGCACATGCAGCGGTTGTTTTCGCGTCAGGATTTGCCGAATTGGGCGATGCGGGACGGACGGAGCAGGGAGCGATCGCGAGGATTGCTGCCGAAGGCGAGATCGCGCTGCTGGGACCGAACTGCCTCGGATTCACGAACCATATCGATGGATTCGGTATCGGATTTGCGGGGCGGTCAACGCCGAAGCGCACGCAGCCAGGCCCGGCGGTTGCCCTGGTCGCGCAAAGTGGCGCGCTGATGGGTCATTTCATGCTCGCATTCGGCGCGCGGAACCTGCCGCTTACATATTCGGTTTCGACGGGGAACGAAGCCGGCCTCGGCATTGAGGACTTCGTGGAATACCTGGCGGATGATGCCACGACACGGGCGATTGTGGTGTTCGCCGAGCAAATCAGGCGTCCGCGCGATTTTCTCGCGGCACTGACGCGCTGCCGCGCATGTGCGAAACCGGTTGTTCTGTTTCACCCCGGGCGAAGTGTACGGGCGCGCGAATCGGCGCGTTCGCATACAGGCGCGATGTCCGGAGAGTATGGGGTGATGCGGACGTTCGCCAGCCATGCCGGTGCCGTAGTGGTGGAAAGCCTCGAGGAGCTAGTCGACGTGGCCGAGATTTTGGCACGCTTTCCCAAGCCGCTTACAGCCGGTGTTGGCATTGTCACTGTATCGGGCGCGTTCTGCGGGGTGGCTCTCGATCTCTGCGAAGACATCGGACTTGATGTGCCAAGGCTAGCGGCGGAAACTGAGGCCACACTGAGATCAGTGCTGCCGCCCTTTGCGACGCCAACGAATCCGCTCGACCTGACGACGCAGCCCATCCGGGAACCGGAACTGCTTGGGAAAGGGCTCGCCGCCCTTTTAGCTGATCCTGGGATTGGCAGCGTGGTTGTCGCAATCGTGCCGGGGCCAGCGCCGCCGCAAGCGGTGCGCTACCTGAAGGGGCTTCATCCAGCAATCAAGAATCCTGCCAAGCCGATCGTTTTGGCCATGATGGGCGATGGTTCGCCACTGATCGAAGAGTTCTCGGCAATCATTCGCGACAGTGGGATCGCGCTTTCGCGTTCGCCGGAAAGATCTCTTCGGGCGGTGGCGCGAGTTACCGAATACGGCCGGATGTGCGCTGCCTCGGAGGGCATCTCGCGGTGCGGAACGGTCCGGCCGTTGCCGCCCATCGAGCGCGGCACGATGCTCGAGTACGCCGCCAAGCAATATCTTGCGCGCATGGGAATCAAAATCCCACCCGGAGAACTCGCGCAAGACGTTGAGGATGCAGCCCGCATTGCCACCCAAATCGGATATCCCGTGGTTCTGAAGGCACAACACGCCAGCCTCGAGCACAAAAGCGATATCGGGGGCGTCGCAGTCGGTATCGCGAATGAGGCGGACCTACGGCGGTCGTGGGCAGGAGTGATCGAAAATGTGAGGCGGGCGCGACCCGATCTCAGGTTGGAGCGGATCTTGGTGGAAAAAATGGCTGCGCCAGGCGTCGAGATGATCGTTGGGGCCAAACGCGATCCGAATTGGGGACCCGTGCTGTTGGTCGGATTGGGCGGGATCTGGACGGAGACATTAAACGACGTGCGCCTGCTTCCGCCGGATCTTTCAGAAGGAATGATCCTCAAAGAGATCGCAAAGCTCAACGGCTACGCGCTATTGCGTGGCGCGCGAGGAGTGCCACCCCGCGATTGCGCCGCTTTGGCCAAGACTGCCGCAGTGATCGGCGGGGTCATCCTGGCTCGGCCTGAGCTGATCGAAATCGATATCAATCCGCTTGTGGTGTACGGAGAAAACCAAGGTGACGTTGCGGTCGACGCGCTGATCGTGGCGGCCTGACTCGCGGACTTTGCGTGGCTGCTAGGGCCCTCGAGGCCATGGACAGTTGCGACTGAAACAGAAAATCATGTTGGCGCAATCTGTCGATTATCCAAAGAAGGAGAGCTGACCGCCATAACGATCGGTTTGGCATCGTCCAACTTTTCGCGCGCCCGGCAACCGCCCCGAATTCCCCATTCTGGCCACTGCGCTGTGCCACCATGGCGGGGGTCGATGTCGATCACGGCCACCCTGAGCACTTCGGGGCTTAGACGTGTCAGAAGAAATGCCATAACATCTCACCGTGACCTTGCGAACGAATGTCGACTTGCTGATGGTCCGGGCCGTTGGGACGCTCGATTGGATACGGCAGCGCTGCTTTATAGCACGCGAGAACTGGCCTGTTGCGGCGGGACGTTACTACGTCGGTCGAAGGGACCGTCCCGTGGCTATCTCGACACTTGGCAGCGTCGAGTTAATGGAGCAAATTGGCCGGCGAGAGGAGTTTGCGATCGTCGGCAAGACGTTCACCGAAAATATCGGTATCGAGAAGGTTGTCCAAAATATCGTTACAAATCCGGCGATCCGTTTCCTCCTCGTTTGTGGCCCCGAGTCCCCGCACAAAGTCGGGCAGTCGTTGATCGCACTCAAGCAGGCGGGCGTTGACTCCGAAGGCCGAATTGTTGGGTCACTGGGCAAGGTTCCTATCCTGAAGAACCTCCGACGCCAACAAATTGGTCGCTTCCAAGAGCAAGTGGAGATTGTGGACCTGATTGGAGAGCAGAGGGTCGACACGATAATGGCTAAGGTTGCAGAACTGAACCGTCGAGATCGATCGCCCTTCGAGCGCGAATCGACTCCAGAGCTAGACAAGGTTGAGCACGTGTCGTGCTGGCACCGCGAAAGTCTCGACTATCAGGCGGACTCCGCGGGATTCTTTGTCATTCAGATCGACCGGACGACGGGCGAGATCGTGGTGGAGCACTATGATGCGTCGTTCCAATTGTTGCGCGTCCTCCACAGCAAAAAGGCCATCGATATTTACTCCACGATGATCCGCAACGGTTGGGTCACGCGACTGGGCCACGCTGCGTATTTGGGCAGGGAACTGGCTATGGCCGAGTTCGCCCTAGCACACGGCTGGAACTACGAACAGAATCAAGCGGTGAAGCCGAGCCCGGCAGCTCAAAAGAAACTTCCCAGGTGAGAATCTCCCAGTGCAGCAACTCCTATCCCAAGCGCAGGCATCCTCGATGGATGGAGGTAGTGGACGCCGGCAGCTGAGGACGACAGCTCAAAGCGGCTGGAGCACCCCTCTGTCGGCATGTTCTTAGGCTTCTATCCGTTCCCACCCAGTGGGTTTGGCTGGTGCCGAACTGTACAAGGGTATGTGACTGACATCACCGTTTTCCCACCCGTTGCGGACCTACAAATAAAACATGAGTTCCGGGAATCCAGAGGGGTTGCGCTCGACGATTGCCTGGTTGCCGGCGGCTACTAAGCCCGGCAAGGATAAAGCGCTTTTAAACAACAGGTTGAGTGTGGTGACCTGCGAGAGCAGGAGCAAGGCGGTTGGGCGGGCTGCTCCCGGGCTCGGAGTGAGGACGCAAAAGTGACTGCAAGACCACGCGACATGACCCCCGTCGTTGACCTGACGCATGGCGCAGGGACTGGTCCGGTTCGGTACAGGCTCCCCGTTTACGTCGACCTTTTGCCACCCTGCAACAACGCGTGTCCAGCGGGCGAGAACGTGCAAGCATGGTTGGATTTGGCGCAGGCCGGCAACTATCGAGCAGCCTGGCAACTCCTCACCCGCGATAATCCTATGCCGGCAGTACACGGCCGCGTCTGTTATCACCCCTGCGAGAATGCCTGCAATCGGGCAGAACTGGATTCGAGCGTCAGCATCCACGCCGTCGAGCGCTTTCTCGGTGATCTGGCTTCCGCAGAGGGATGGTCATACCAGATCGAGCTTCCTCCCAGCGGTAAACGCATTTTGATTGTCGGCGCTGGCCCGAGCGGATTGTCGGCGGCTTATCATCTAGCGCGGCTGGGGCATGCGGTCGAGATACATGAGGCCGGGCCACTGGCAGGAGGGCTCCTGCGTTTCGGCATTCCGTCCTATCGCTTGCCCCGGCCAACCCTGATGAAAGAAATCGAGCGCATCGAATCAATGGGCGTTTCGATCGTAGTCAATCACAAGGTGGAAGACGTCCTTGCCGAGAAAAAAAGCGGAAATTTCGACGCGGTCTTCATCGCCATCGGCGCGGGCGTCGGCAAACATGTGGATATACCAGCTCGCGATGCGCCGCGCGTGCTCGATGCCGTTTCGCTGCTTCACCACATGGAGACAGAGGATCCGCCGCGACTCGGGCGGCGCGTTGTGGTTTACGGCGGTGGCAACACGGCGATGGACACGGCGCGCACTGCCAAGAGATTAGGAGCCGAGGAAGCAGTGATCGTTTATCGACGCGACCGAGCGCACATGCCGGCGCGCGCGTTTGAAGCGGATGAGGCCATTGAAGAAGGAATCAGGATCAAATGGCTGACCACGATCAAGGACATTGCCGGCCCCGATCTAACCGTGGAAATGATGGAATTGGATGCCAACGGGCGGCCACAGCCGACAGGACGTTTCGACAGGCTCCAAGCGGACGCGGTCGTGCTAGCTCTAGGTCAGGAAACGGATAGCAATTTTCTGCGAAAGGTGCCCGGCATCGAGTTCGCTGAAGATGGCATTGTGAAAATCGGCGCGGAGATGATGACCGGACATCCCGGAATTTTTGCGGGCGGCGACATGGTCCCCGGGGAGCGTTCCGTGACGGTTTCTGTCGGGCATGGCAAGCGTGCAGCGCGCCACATCGATGCATGGCTGCGCGGCGCGCGATATACGCGGGGGGCGAAGCATCCCTTGGTAACGTTCAGTATGCTCCAGCTTCCGGTCTATAGCGATGCTGAGCCTCGCGCGCAAAAAACGCTGCCCGCAGAGGAACGCTTAGACGGATTCGACGAAGTGGTCGCTGGTCTCAGCGAGCGAGAGGCGAGCTACGAGGCGAAACGATGTCTCTCCTGCGGCAACTGCTTCGAATGCGACAACTGCTACGCTGCCTGCCCCGAGAACGCCATCGTGAAGCTCGGCCCAGGGCATCGCTATCGCTATGACTACACCAAATGCTCAGGATGCGCGGTCTGTTTCGAACAGTGCCCCTGCCACGCGATCGAGATGGTGACAGAGGGCGACGGAAGCTACTGAAATGGCGGACAACATCGCAGCAATGGATGGCAATGCGGCCGTCGCTTATGTGGCGTATCGTGTGAACGAAGTCTGCGCAATTTTCCCGATCACTCCTTCCTCACCGATGGCCGAGCTGGCGGATGAATGGTCGTCCCAGGGCGTGAAGAACATTTGGGGAAATGTTCCCGTGATCCAGGAAATGCAGAGTGAAGCAGGCGCTGCCGGCACGGTCCATGGAGCCCTTCAGGCAGGGGCTTTGACCACAACCTTCACGGCGTCGCAAGGCTTGCTGCTGATGATTCCCAACATGTTCAAGATCGCCGGTGAACTCACCTCGACGGTCTTCCATGTCGCAGCACGTGCCGTAGCCACGCAGGCTCTATCGATTTTCGGCGATCATTCTGACGTCATGGCGACGCGCAGCACCGGCTTTGCATTGTTGTCCTCCGGTTCCCCTCAAGAAGCGCACGACTGCGCTCTGATCGCCCAGGCGGCAACGCTTCAATCACGCGTGCCCTTCCTTCATTTTTTCGACGGCTTTCGCACTTCGCACGAAGTGAACACGCTCACGCGCCTCAGCGATCCCGAAATCCGAGCGATGATTGACGACAATCTCGTGCGTGCTCATCGAGCGCGAGCACTCAACCCGGAACATCCGTTCATCCGCGGCACCGCCCATAATCCGGACACCTTCTTCCAGGCGCGCGAAAGCTCAAATCCGTTCTATGCCAAAGTGCCCGGTATTCTGCAGGCGACCATGGATGCTTTCGGCAGGCTGACCGGCCGGCAGTATCACCTGTTTGAGTACGCAGGGCCAGCCGACGCAGAGCGAATCGTGATCCTGATGGGATCGGGCGCGGAGACGGCTCGGGGGACCGCCGCTGCGTTGCAGCGCGGAGGCGAGAAGGTGGGCGTCGTGCAGGTGCGGCTATTCCGCCCCTTCTTCACGGAACACTTGCTTGCAGCTGTGCCCCGTACTTGCCGAGCCATCGCCGTTCTCGAGCAAACCAAGGAACCAGGCTCTGCGGGCGAGCCGCTTTATCTCGAGGTGATTGAAGCGTTCGCGCAAGCGCACTCGCGAGGCGAGCTTCTGGCCATGCCGAAAATTATCGGCGGGCGCTACGGGCTTTCCTCCAAGGACTTCAATCCTGCGATGGCCAAAGCCGTTTTTGACGAATTGAAAAAGCCTGCGCCGAAAAACAGTTTCACTCTGGGCATCAACGACGACGTATCGCATACCAGCCTACCGTTCGATCCGGGTTACTCGATCGAATCCGACGATGTAGTGGGCGCCGTCTTCTATGGCCTGGGCTCCGACGGCACGGTCGGTGCGAACAAGAACAGCGTAAAAATCCTCGCGGAGGATGCCGGCCGTTATGCGCAGGGTTATTTTGTCTACGATTCGCACAAAGCCGGCGCTCAAACGGTGTCGCATCTGCGCTTCGGACCGCGGCCGATTCGCGCACCATACCTCATTCGTTCAGCGAATTTCGTCGCTTGCCACCAGTTTCATTTTCTCAAGCGCCAAGATATTTTGCGGCTCGCAAAGACTGGCGCCACGTTTTTACTCAACAGCCCGTACGGGCCAAACGAGGTTTGGGATCACCTGCCGCGCTCGGTTCAGGGGCAGATCCTATCCAAGCAGCTTCAGTTCTTCGTAATCGATGCGAACAAGGTTGCGCAAGAAGTCGGCTTGAGAAAGCGCACCAATACCATCTTGCAGACATGCTTCTTCGCTTTGGCTGGCGTGTTGCCCCGTGAGGAAGCGATCCAGCAGATCAAGAAATCAATTCGCAAGACATATGAAGCGAAGGGCGAAGAAGTTGTGCAGCGGAATTTCAGAGCTGTCGACGAGGCGCTGGCGCGGCTTCACGAAGTTGCGGTGCCGTCTCAGGTAAGCAGCCCATTCGATCGACCGCCGGTGGTGCCCGAGACTGCGCCGGAATTCGTTCGGGAAGTAACCGCCAGAATACTCCAGACGCGGGGTGATGAAATTCCCGTGAGCCTGATGCCGGTGGATGGAAGCTTTCCGTCCGGCACAGCACAATGGGAAAAGCGCAATGTCGCCGAAGAGGTGCCGGTGTGGCGGCCCGACCTGTGCGTGCAATGTGGGCAATGCAGCATTGTCTGCCCGCACAGCGTGATCCGCTCTAAATACTACGATCACGGACAGCTGGCGGGCGCACCGACTTCCTTCAAATCAGCTCCCGTCAACGCGCGCGGTTATCCCGACGCCCGCTTCACGTTGCAGTTCTACGTGGAAGATTGCACGGGCTGCGGCCTATGTATCGAGGCCTGCCCCGAGCACAGCCCCACCGAATCCGGCGTCAAGGCGATCAACCTCGAGGCCAAAGCACCTCTGGTTGGTCCGGAGCGCGCGAACATCGCGTTCTTCGAGCGGCTTCCCGTCAACGATCGGGCGCGCGTAGATTTCGCCAACGTACGCGGTGTGCAATTCCTTCAGCCGCTGTTCGAGTTCCCTGCCGCGTGCGCCGGCTGTGGCGAGACTCCCTACCTCAAGTTACTATCGCAGCTGTTTGGCGACAGGATGATGGTCGCCAACGCGACCGGCTGCTCATCGATTTACGGCGGCAATCTGCCGGTTACGCCGTGGAGCAAAAATCACGAGGGGCGCGGTCCCGCATGGTCGAATTCTTTGTTTGAAGATGATGCAGAGTTCGGCCTGGGTTTCCGGTTGGCTGCTGACAAGCACCGCGACCTGGCGGTCAGTCTGCTCAAGTCACTTGCATCTGAATTCGACCCGGATTTTGTTACCGCAATCCTGACGGCGCCGCAGGCCCGCGAATCGGAAATCCGCGCGCAGCGATCTCGGATTGCCGAACTCAAGACCAGACTTCTAAAGCTTGCCCAACACGAAAGCGCTGCGCGCGACCTTCTTTCGGTGGTGGACCACTTGGTACGGCGGAGTATCTGGATCGTCGGCGGCGACGGGTGGGCATACGACATCGGATACGGTGGCCTCGACCACGTGCTTGCCACAGGCCGCGACGTCAACGTCCTCGTGCTTGACACCGAAGTTTATTCAAACACCGGAGGGCAGGCTTCCAAAGCGACACCGCTCGGGGCCATTGCGAAATTTGCGGCGGCCGGTAAGCGCGTCGAGCGCAAAGACCTGGCACTGCAAGCAATCGCTTACGGCAAGGTTTACATCGCCCAAATCGCCATGGGAGCCAACCCCCAGCAGACGTTACAGGCGTTTCGCGAGGCAGAAGCGTACAACGGACCATCGCTAATCCTCGCTTATAGTCACTGCATTGCTCATGGATTCGACTTGCGGTACGGAATGAAACAGCAGCAATTGGCGGTGGCCAGCGGCTATTGGCCGTTGTTCCGTTACGTCCCGGACATGCGCAAGGTGGGCGAAAATCCCTTCCGGCTGGACTCCCCGCGACCAACGGTTCCGCTCAAGGATTACGTCTACAATGAGCTGCGCTACTCTGCACTTGCTCTCACACGTCCCGACGAAGCGGCAGAGCTCTTGCGCCAAGCGCAGACTGACGTTCAAGAAAGATATCGCACCTACGAGCAGTTCGCGAGTCTTCGCCACGGTCCGACCCGTACGCAAGTAATGACGGCAGCCGCAAAAGGAATCGGAGCAGAAGTAAAGACAGCGAAAACCGACGATAAGTCAACTACCATCGCCTAAAGACGACGGCTTGCAGCTGAATCGCGCTAAGCGGCAGCACAACTCGCCACGTCCCATATGCTGACCGGAGCTGGAATGGCAGAAAATCCAAGTGCTTGGGCTTCCCTTGCGGGCTCTCGCTGAATCTCGCTCTCAGTTTGTGTGCGAGTTCGAAAAACTCCTGTCGCTTGCGAGCCTCGATTGCATTCTCGATCGGTTCGACCAACATGGCTCAGTGGTCGGCGCGCTGATGTTCATGAACGAACCGAAAGGAGCACTTGCCCAAGGGCCCCGTTGTGACGAGCGTCACAGACAACTTGACTGTGACGAGGCCATGGTGCGGTTTGGGGCGGAGTCGACTGTCGGGTCAGGCAGATAATCCCGCATGAATTCTTGAAATCCGATAGCCCCGCGAGCGGCGGTCGAATGGCTCCACCGAGGGCCAAGACCCGC
>JASHRC010000236.1 GCA_030037525.1 Candidatus Acidiferrales bacterium
GCCGCTCGATGAAAATCGGCGGCGAACTGCACTTTCGGCCCAGCGATGCGGCGGGCCAGCAGTTCGCCCGTAATTCCCGGTATCGCTTCTTCGCTGGCGGCATAGATGGGCAGCACAATCACTTCGTCGGCGCCGATGAACGCACCACCGAACTCATCCAAAAGATCGCGGGTTCGGGAGAACCGATGCGGCTGAAAGACGACGAGAATGCGCTTGTAGCCGCAGTCGCGCGCGGCGGCAATCGTGGCGCGAATCTCGGTAGGATGATGCCCGTAGTCGTCCACCACGCTGATGCCGCGCGCCTGCCCGCGCAGCTGGAAGCGGCGATCGACGCCGCGAAAATTCTTGAGCCCCTCGGCGATCTTTTCGTGCGCAATCTCGAGTTGGTGACCGATGGCGACCGCGGCCGCGGCGTTGAGCACATTGTGCCGCCCCGGCACGTGCAGCTCGAACGGCCCCAGCAGAATGTTCTGCGTCAACACCGCGAAGCGCGAAAAACAATGGCTTGGCGCATCGAGTGGCTGCACCCAGTAATTCGCCTCGGCGGCCGTGCCATAAGTAAAGATGCGGCGGTGGGCGCGCGGCAATATGGCCGCCAGCTGCGCATCGTCGAGGCACGCCGTGACCGCTCCGTAAAACGGAACCTTGTCCATGAAGGCGAGAAACGATTGCTCCACATCGGCCATGTCCTTGTAGCAGTCCATGTGCTCGCGGTCGAGATTGGTCACGATGGCGAGAATGGGCGAGAGCTTGAGGAACGAGCGGTCGCTTTCGTCGGCTTCGGCGACGAGGTAGCGCGACGAGCCGAGGCGCGCGTTCGAGCCGAGCGCATCCACGCGCCCGCCAACGACGACCGTCGGATCGAGCGCGCCCGCCGCAAGCACGCTGGCCACCATCGACGTGGTGGTGGTCTTGCCGTGCATTCCGGCAATCGCGATGCCGTATTTCAAGCGCATGAGTTCGGCCAGCATCTCGGCGCGCTGGATGACGGGAATCTTGCGGGCGCGCGCTTCGACGATCTCGGGATTGTTGGGCGGCACGGCGGAGCTGGCGACGACTACAGTCGCTCCTGAAACATAGGCCGCGTCGTGGCCCTCGTAGATGGTTGCGCCCAGGCCGGCCAGGTGGTCAGTGACGGAGCTGCGCCGCAGATCGGAGCCCGAGACCTGCATCTTGAGATTGAGCAGGATCTCGGCGATGCCGCTCATGCCGATTCCGCCGATGCCGATGAAATGCGCGTGCTGCCGGGTCGCGAACATGGGGAGTCAAGATTCAGGGTAGCACCGGGGCGTCCCGGTCTCCTTGACCTTCTCCATACCAGGGTCGCTTTCGCCTCAATCAATGCGTCTTGAATGACGCCTTGGTGGGTGCGAGCTTTGGGGCTTTTGCGCGCGGCATTAGAGCTTTCGGAGTATGGTGCACATGCGGCGGCAACTTGAAACTTGAAAGTGCAGTGACCCCCTCGGGAGGAATGGAAAATGAACGATTGGATGCTCAAGCTTCTCGTCAAGGCGCAAACCCTCGTGGCCCGCGAAGACGGACAGGGCCTGGTGGAGTACGCGCTCATCGTTGCCTTGGTCGCATTCGGCTCGACCATCGCACTCAAGAATCTGGGAAGCGGTCTCAATCACGCCTTCACCAACATCAGTTCGACCCTCGCCAGCAGCCTCACGTAGCAGACTGCTGGGCGCGGAGCATCGCTCCCGCGGTATTCCCGGCAGAGTTCCAGCCGCGTTCTCGATCCAGGCCTATTCTCGCGTCGACCTCTGCTTGGCGCATGAGGTCCAGATTGGGGAGTATTCCCGCGCCCCTGACCCGCTTTCCGACCCAAAGTTGCGCGATTTTATTTTCGCGCCATCTCCGCAACCTTCTCACCCGCCAGTGTTTGCACAGAACATGAAACGGCCCGCACCCTGGGGCAGCAGGAACCAAGCCTCAAGTAGCAAACGGGCCGGGCCGGAGTTGAGAAGAAACCGGCGAGGACGGAGGTCTTATGGAGAATATGCGGAATTGGATGTTGGGTGCAGCTATCGTTGCGGGCGCAGCGGCCCTTGGAGCCGTTCCGGCCCAGGCTGCGGAATTTGGTGTTTACGTGCGCGGACCGGTGGCCTACGTTCCGCCCTGCCCCGGAGCGGGATATGTCTGGATCGCCGGCTACTACGCCAACGGCTACTGGGTTCCGGGCCGGTGGAACTTCGTAGGGGCTCGCGGACCAGTCGTCGTGGATCGCTTTCACGCGGACCGCTTCTACGATCGCCGCTTCGACCGCGGCTGGGATCGCGACCGCTTCCGCAGGTAGCGCCTGCCTGCTGCCTGAAGCGGCCCCTCCGCACCGGAAGGGCCGCTTTTTTGTGGCCCAAGCAAAGACCTAGTCTAGACCCGCGCCCGCCCGGCTCAGGATCCAGGAAAGATCGCAGTTTCTGATCGGCCCTCTCAAGCGGAATCCCGGAAATGCGTCGAACCTCGAACGATTCTTCGCAAAAGACCGCAACTTAATTGGGCATCCGCTGTTCAAATGATCAGAGGCCGGACCGGAGGAAGGACCCCGAGAACCGGCGGTGCTGAGATCGATTTCCCGAGTCCGAAGACAGCAGGACCGGACAGCACATGGGAGGCTCGTCATGAAGAGATTGCGCCTGGTTTTGATTGCATTGCTCCTGCTGGTGCCGTTTGCACTGACATCGAATGCCAACGCTCAAGTCGCGTTTGGCGTTGGGATCGGCCCGGCCATCGTGCCCGCTCAGTATTACGGTGGATACTACGGCCCACCGGATTGCGAATGGGGCTATTACCCGTACTATCCATACGCTT
>JASHRC010000237.1 GCA_030037525.1 Candidatus Acidiferrales bacterium
TCGCTGCTCGCCATTTGCGGCGCAGCTAGAAGTTGATTCTCCCTTACGTCACGCATAGAATGGCTTGGGCGTGCGGGGTTCACCCGAATAGGCGCACTACTGCGTACATGCACATATTCAGACAGCCGAAACTGGAGGACTATTTAGAATGGCCAGCGTTGAAGAACGCGTAAAGCAGATTATTGTCGAGCAGCTCGGTGTGGATGAAGGCGAAGTGACCCCCAGCGCTTCGTTTGTGGACGACCTCGGCGCCGACTCGCTGGACACGGTCGAACTGGTGATGGCTTTCGAAGAAGCCTTCGGCATCGAAATACCAGACGAGGATGCGGAAAAGATCGCGACGGTGAAGGACGCAACCGAATATATCGAAAAGCACTCCAAGGGAAAGTAGCCGCAAAGTCGTTCCCATCCAGCCGAGGAGAAGTCTTTCGTGAGGCGCCGAGTAGTCGTGACGGGTATTGGCTTGGTCTGCTGTTGCGGTATTGGCACCGAGGAGGTCTGGCGCAACCTGCTGGCCGGCAAGAGCGGCATCAACCGTGTCACCGCCTTTGACATCACCGGATTTGACTGCCAGATTGCCGGAGAAATCAAGAATTTCGATCCCCTAAACTGGGTGGAGAAGAAAGAACTGAAGAAGATGGCTCGGTTCATCCAGGTGGCCATGGCGGCGTCGGATTTCGCCATGCGCATGTCCGGACTCCAGATCACCCCCGAAATCTCCAACACCGCTGGGGTGTACATCGGGTCGGGCATCGGTGGATTCGATGTGATTGAACGCGAGCACTCCAAGTACTTGAATGGCGGACCCGGCAAGATATCGCCTTTTTTCATTCCTTCGGCGATTGTCAACCTCGCGGCGGGAAACGTGTCGATTCGCTACGGAGCCAAGGGGCCGAATTCGGCCACGGCGACGGCCTGTTCGGCGGGAGCGCACGCGATCGGCGATGCTTACAAAATCATCCAGCGTTGCGACGCGGAGGTGATGCTTGCCGGGGGATCGGAAGCGGCGGTAACGCCGATGAGCCTTGGCGGTTTCGGCGCGATGCGCGCTCTTTCGACGCGCAACCAGGAACCGGAGCGCGCCAGCCGCCCGTTTGACGCCGAACGCGACGGGTTTGTGATCGGCGAAGGCGCGGGGATGCTCGTTCTGGAATCTCTGGAGTTCGCCGAGCGCCGCGGCGCAAATATCGTTGGGGAAATTGTGGGCTACGGAATGTCCGGCGACGCCTGCCACATCACCCAACCCGCCGAAGGGGGCGACGGCGGCTACCGCTCGACGGTGGCTGCGATCCGGGATGCCAAAATCTCACCGAGCGACGTTGGGTACGTGAATGCGCACGGCACCTCCACGCCGATGGGCGACGCGATTGAGACCTTGGCGCTCAAGCACGTCTTCGGCGAACGGGCCAAGGGAGTCCCCATCAGCTCCACCAAGTCGATGACTGGACACCTGCTCGGCGGAGCGGGCGGCCTGGAAGCGGGCATCAGCATTCTCGCGCTGCGTGATCAAATTCTTCCGCCGACGATCAATCAGGAGCATCCCGATCCGGCTTGCGACCTGGATTACGTTCCCAATCAAGCGCGCCAAGCGGAAGTGACCTACGCAATCTCAAATTCCTTCGGCTTTGGGGGAACCAACGCCTCGCTCGTGTTCAAACGCTGGGAAGGACGGTAACGGTGAAAATCGGAGTCTGCATCAAACAAGTGCCGGCGAAGGATGCCCCGCTCGCCATTGTCGAGGGCAGTACCTGGATTCGCGAAGCCGATATCGGATTTGAGACCAACGAAGCCGACAGCTTTGCGCTGGAAGAAGCGCTGCGCCTAAAGGAAAAACACGGCGGCGAAGTGGTCGCCATCTCGATGGGCCCCGAGCGTTCGAAGCAAACCATCAAAGAGGCACTGGCCAAAGGAGCCCAGCGGGGCATTCACGTATTAGACGCCGAGTTCTTCAAACTCGATCCACTCACCTCGGCGCGCTCGTTCGCAGCCGCGCTCGAGCCTGAAAACTTCGATCTGATTCTCACCGGTTTGCAGAGCGACGACCAGGGCTTCGGCCAGACCGGCGTGCTGCTGGCTGAATTGCTGGGACGCCCTCATGCGACGATCATCATGGCCATCGAAGTCGTGGGCAGTGGACTCAAACTGAAGCGCGAGCTCGAGGCCGGATGGTTCCAATGGGTCGAAGTACCCCTTCCGGCGCTGCTGACGATTCAGTCTGGCATCAATCGGCCGCGCTACGCCACGCTCAAGGGCATCATGGACGCGAAAAAGAAAGAGATCCGAACGATCGAACGCGCGACTCTGGGCGCAAGCGGCGCCCCAACGCAGCAGGTCCAGCGAATTTACGTGCCGCAAAAATCGAAGCGGACCGAATTCATCACCGGCTCGCCGAAAGAGGTTGCCGCCAAACTGATTGAAAAATTGCGGCATGAGGCGCGGGTACTATAGACCATGAGGATTCTACTCGTTACCGAGCAGCGCGAAGGGAAATGGAACAAGGTCGGCTTCGAGACGCTGGTGGCCGCCCAGCAAATCGCCAGCCAGACCCAGGGAACGCTTTCCGGCGTGGTGATGGGAAAGGGCGTGGCGGCGCTTGCCGACGAGCTCGCTGCCTACCAGCTCGATGAGGTGCTCTTAATCGAGCACGATCTTCTGGGCCAATATACGCCGGACGGATTCTCGATTGCCCTCGGCCAGGTGATCGGACCTACGCAGCCGGATCTGGTCCTTCTGCCGCATAGCTATCAGGTGCGGGATTTTGCACCAAAACTTGCGGCGTCGCTGGGCAAGGGCATGATCGGAGACTCGATCGGCTATCGATACGAGAATGGGCAGCTGGTTTTCGTGCGCCAAATGTTTCAGGGTCGCACAGTCGCCGATGTGGTTTTCGCCGGCCAGCCGCCCTGGGTGGCGTCCTTCCAGGCAGGCGCGTTTCGCGCCGATCTGGCCGTAAAACACGCAGGCGGCAAAGCACCCATCAAACCCGTGGCGGTTCGTCTCGAGGCGGGGCAGATTCGCACCAAACCGCTCGAGCTATTCCGCGAGGCGCGGCAGGCGGTCGATTTGACGCAAGCGCCGGTACTCGTGTCGATTGGGCGCGGCATCAAGGCGCCCGAAAATATCCCCATGGCCGAGAAACTGGCCAAGCTCCTGGGAGGAGAGGTTGCCGCGTCGCGACCGATTTGCGACGAAGGCTGGCTCCCGATGGACCGCCAGATCGGAAGCTCCGGCCAAACGGTCATGCCCAAGCTCTACCTGGCCCTGGGCATCAGCGGAGCGATTCAACACGTGGTGGGCATGAAAGGCGCGCGCACCATTGCGGCCATCAATACGGACCACAGAGCGCCGATTTTTGAAGTTGCCGATTACGGGGTCGTGGGGGACCTGTTCGAGGTGGTTCCTGCCATGATCGAGGAACTGGAGAAGAGCAAAGCGAGCTAGACCTACTGTTTGGCCTTCAACTTCAGCCGGCTCTTATTCTCCTCCAGGAAGGCGCGTAGACCGTCGGCAACATCGAGCAGGCGAATCCACTGCTCGTAGTAGAGTGTCACCGGAAAACGCCCCAGACCATATACGCTCACGCCGCCTTTTTCTCCCACACGGAATTCCAGGCTGCCCTTTGCCCGCGAGCCCGCCCGCTGTTCGAGTTCCGCGATGCGGGCCAGCAGCTGTTCTCTGGTTGGTTCGGCCATCCCAGCCCTCTCCCGAATAAATCTCGGTGAATGATACCACGCATCTGCTCCGACCAATCGCCAGCGAGCCCGGTCAGGTGATGATCTTCGGATAAAGCCGCGTCGCAATCGAAACCAAGATCGCCAGTGCCGCCGCCAGAAATCCAAAGTCTCGAATCAAGCCAAACGAACTCTCCCCTCCGACAATCATCAGGCTCCGCAGGGCGTCGACTTGGTAGGTCAGCGGATTTATGCGCGAAAGGTTGCGCAACCACAGAGGCATCAACGCCAGGGGATAAATGGCGTTGCTGGCAAAGAAGAGCGGCATCGTAAGCACCTGTCCAATACCCATGAAACGCTCGCGCGATTTCACAATGCACGCCGCGATCAGTGAAAAGGTGGAGAACACGGCCGAACCGAAAACGACTGCGGCGGCAACTCCGGCGAGCGCCCCGAGACCCAAATCCAAGTGAATCCCGAGCGCAAACGCCAGCCCGTAGACGAGCACCATCTGGCACAAGCTACGCGCTGTTGAGGAGATGGCCCGCCCCAGCACCAGCGAACTTCGTGCCGCAGGGCTTACCAGGAACTTGTGCACGATTCCCAAGTCGCGTTCCCAGATCAGCGAAATCCCGTAGAAGATGGCGCCAAACAGCACGCTCTGGGCGAGCACGCCGGGCGTCATGAAGTCCAGATAACGGATCCCGCCGGTGGGAATCGCCCGCGTTCGCGTAAAGACCTGGCCGAAAATCACCAGCCACAAAACCGGTTGAATCATACGCGTGAACAGTTCGACCGGATCGTGGACGAGTTTGCGGACATCGGCTTCGGCAACAGCGAGGGTCTGCTGCAGATAGCTCATTGCGGGAAATCGGTCATCCAAGACGCTGGCTGGTCCTTCGTCTGCGTGCGACATCTTGCAGGTCTCCTCCCTCGGAAATTTCGGCGCCCGTATGGTGGATGAAGACGTCACCCAGGGTAGCGTGCGGCCCCAACGCGGACTTGAGTGCGGAGGGTGAACCGATCGTCGCGATCCTGCCGTGATGCATAAAGGCAATCGTTTCACACAGGCTGTCGGCCTCCTGCATGTCGTGAGTGGTGATGAGAATCGTGGCATGGAACTCGCGCCGAAGGTCTTCGATGTGTCGCCAGACGGCCTGCTTGGCAAACGGATCCAGTCCCACGCTCGGCTCATCGAGAAACAGGACGCTCGGCCGGTGAAGCATCGATTGGGCAATTTCCAGCCGGCGGATCATCCCGCCCGAGTAGTGTTTGACCAGTCGTCGGGCGGCGTCGCCAAGGTCCATGAATTCCAGCGCCTCAGCGATCCGACGGGCCCGTTCGGTGCGGTTGATGCCGTACAACTTTGCTGAAATCAGCAGATTTTCGTAGCCGGTGAGGTCTTGATCGGCTGACAGCATCTGCGAAACGTAGCCGATCCGCCGACGCACCTCGCGCGGCGAGCGGATGATGTCGAACCCGGCGACCAGCGCCGTACCTTCGCTCGGCGGAAGCAGAGTCGTGAGCATTTTGATGAGTGTGCTCTTCCCCGCGCCGTTCGGGCCGAGCAGGCCAAAAATTGAGCCGCGAGGGAAGGAAAAGGTCAGATGGTCCACGGCCACCAGAGATTCGAATCGCTTGGTGAGTCGACGCGTCTCAACCGCCTTTGGGGGCGATTGCCCCTCGGCCCGAGGTTGCGCGAGACCCGCTATTTCCGCCATGTTTTTGATTTCCATCGAACACACCGAGGGAACCGGCACAGATCCAGGCACGGGTGCGATTCTGCGCCCAGAGGATATCCTAAGGGACCTTCCCAGCACGCGCAACGAGGACGAGCAGGCTAATCGCGATACATGAATTCCAGGTGAACACCGGCCACGTCGATGATGTCGCCGGGAGCAAGCTTGGTCGGCTGTGCGATCGGCTGGCCGTTTACGCTGGGCACCCTGTCAGCGGCACCGATGTAGTAGGACTGATCGTCGCGCCGATTGATCTGCGCCGCGGCTTTCGGCGCGAACCAACCTTTGAGCTTCACGGTGGCCATCGCCGACCGTCCGATCACGGTCAGCTTGTCGTTGAGCGTGTATTCGGCCTGGTCGGTTCGTCCCCGCCGCACGACCAGGGTCGGCACTTTCAGGCGGGCCGGCGCCACCTGCGCGCTTTCACCGGTGGCTCGAACCTTCTCGAGAAATTTCCGCCGTTCCTTGGTATCGAGCATGACCGTCTCGTTGAGTTTCGGCGCGGCTACGGCCGGCTTACCGTTGCCGCTAAAGGGGTCATCGAGATCGCGAGATTCCGATACCACGATGGTGTGTTTGCCGATTCCGACCGAATCGCCCGCTTTGAGCGTCACCATCTTCACGCGCTGACCGTTCACAAAAGTGCCGTTCAGACTGCCAAAATCCTCCAGCATCAGCCGTCCCTCTTCGTTAAATACGCGTGCATGAATATGGGACACGGCGGGATTGTCGATCACAATTGCATTTTCCGGGGAGCGGCCGATGCTGACTTCGTTTTGGCCAACGGTCACTTCCCTGAGCACGGAATTGCCGAATTTCAGCACAAGTTTTGGCATTCGAGTTCTCCTCGCAAAAACTGCTCTAACTCCGGAACCATTTGCCGATTCGTCCCCACGCGGTCAGCGTCTTGGCCTGGGGCCTGACCACGATGGCCGTGATGTTGTCCCCGCCTCCGGCCTGCTTCGCCAAATCGATCAGCCGGTTGGCAGCCTCCTGGGCATCTTCGTGGTCGAGCAACACGGCACGAATCTCGGCATCGGAAAGCTCGCGGGTCAGACCATCGGAGCAGAGCAGCACGGTGTCGGAGGGAAGCAGGAGCTCTTCGCTGACATCGATTTCGACGGTCGGATCAATGCCCAGCGCCCGCACCAGCACGTTCTGCAGCTGACTGCTACCGGCCTGCTCATGTGTCATTTGTCCCGAGCGCACTTGTTCGGCGACGAACGAGTGGTCGCGGGTCAGCTGCTGGAGATCGTCGCCTCGCAGGCAGTAGACCCGGCTGTCACCGACATTCACGAGGCTCATCCGTTCCCCAGACAGGCGCACCGCAACAACCGTGGCGCCCATCGGCCTTCCCGCGGCCGTTTCCTGTGCGGTCGAGTGCACCGCCCGATTCGCCGCGTGAACCGCGCTGGCCAGCCGATTCGTCAGTGCGGAAACCCCCTCCAAGGGTTCGCCCAGCAGTGGAAGCGAGCCATTCGCGTCCGCCTTCCGGCAGTGCTCAACAACCGTATCGGTCGCGATGCGGCTTGCCACTTCCCCACACTCCAGTCCGCCCATGCCATCGGAGAGCACGAACAGCTTCATCTCCGGGACGGCGCGATAGCTGTCTTCGTTCGTTTCGCGAACGCACCCCGTGTCGCTCTGCGCGCCGTATTCCAACTGCATTTCGTCCTCCGCCCGATCGGGAGCGCTTGCCAGCGAGCGTCTCACGGCTCCGACACATCTCGGTTTGAAGAAGCACCTCGCTCCCCCGGCACCGTGTTCACCGGATGCGCGCCAAGGAAACCCTGGGTTTTCAGCCAGTCGATGACACTGGTGACGCGATCAGGACCGAACGGACCGCTCACCACCACGTAAACTTGGCCCGTCTCGGTGTGCCGCGGCACGACCAGGACTGGCAGGCCGAGATCGGAAATCTTTCTGGACACCTGGTCGGCGCGATCCTGGCGTTGATACCGGCCCACCCAAACATAGTTCGGGACACGATCGTTCACAGGTGGAAGGGCCAGAGGACCGTTGTCGGTTGCGGGTATGTTCGCGCGTTTGGGGACAACCGAGTCAGTGGGACCGCCCGGTGACGCTGACA
>JASHRC010000238.1 GCA_030037525.1 Candidatus Acidiferrales bacterium
TGTTACGGTCGCTCGCTATGGTCGACTCCGAATACGGCTGCCCGTCGGTCGAGCCGGCTACATTCAGCAACTCGCGTGTCGGAATGGCCTGGTTCCCCTCGACCTCAAGGCTCGCCACGCGCGTCTGGTTCCCTTCCACAATATGAAAGGTGACAAACAGGTTGTTCCTCTTATTGCGGTAGTGATCGTTAATCGAAGAGGTCACCTGCGCGTCGCGGAAGCCGTTGGCCACGTAGACCGAGCGGATTGAATCGGCGTCGGCACGCAAAAGCTGCTGGCTGAACCGGCCTCGCGATGCAAACGCCGCCGGCTGCAACCCCAGCCTCCGGGAGAGCAACGTGCTCTCGAAATACCGGTTTCCCTCAAAGGCAATTCCCGCGAGCCGGTAATAATTCCCGCGGGCAATATCGTAGGTGATCACGCGCTCGCCGTGCTGGTTCTCTTGCTCGGAACGAACCTGCACGTCGGCATCGAAATAGCCCTGGCTCTGCAGATAATCGCGGATATTCCGGCGCCCTTCTTGCAGCAAGTCCTCATCCACAGCGCCTTCCTCGAAAATCGGAACGAGCTTTCGCTGCTGGCTCTCGCTCAAATGCGCCCCCACAATTTCCAGCCGCACTCGAGGGCCGGCGGTCACCGCAATGGTGAGCGGCACCCGATTCGATTTTGGATCGTAGGTTCCGCGACTAATCACTCCCCCGGCCCCCAGGTATCCCTGGTTCACGAGAAACTTCTTCAATCTTTCGTTGTCATGCGAAAGGCCCGCTGCGGTGATCGCCGTTTTCGCGGAAATTCGTAACCGGCGCAGCAACTGCTCATCCATATAAGGAGTTCGGTTCACCAGCGTGATGGCCCCGACATGCGCGCGCAGTCCGGGAGAAACGGAAACCGACACATCCATCTGCCGTGTAACGGGATGCGGTTCGAGCCGCCATTTGACCCGAGCCTGATAAAATCCGTCGTCGCGTAAAACTCCCTCGAGGCGCTCGATGGCCTCGCCGAGAGCGCTCTCGCGAAACGGGTCCCCCAGCGCGAGTCGCATCGAAGCCAGCGCGACAGCTTCGGTGGGCGGCGCCCTCAGCCCTTCAATCCTGATCACGTTGTTGTAGAGATTGGGTGTGACGATGAAGTTCACTTCCAAGCCGCCGGAGGCAACCACGGCCGAGACGCGGATATCCGCGTAGTCGCCCATCCGATAGATTTGCCGCAGGCTTTGACGCTCTTCACTGAAACTGAACGACCTTCCAACCTTGAGCGCCAGCGCCGGAACCGGTTCGCTCACCGCCGCGCCAGAGGAATAGCGGACGCGAATCTCTGCTACCGGCCGGCCCTCGACCGTAGTCTCTTGCCCAAGCGCGAGCCTGCTCCCCAGCAGAGTAAGGATCATGGCCAGGGTCGCGCGGGTGGCGCGGCCGAGCGCCCGGTCGCCCACGGCCGGCCTGGTTCGTGTCAAATTCATTCGCCGCAAGAAGTTAAGAGGCGAGGTTAGCACAGGCGCGTTGCCTGTCTGGTGCGAAATAGAGCTATGATGATCGAGAGCAAAACATCAGGCCATGAAACCCGGGGATCGGGAGAGATACTCGCGGCAGATTCTTTTCGCTGAGATTGGAGACGAGGGCCAGGAAAAGCTGCTGGCCGCCGGCGCCGTTTTGGTTGGCTGCGGCGCGCTCGGCAGCGCGGTGGCTGACCTGCTGGCCCGCGCGGGAATCGGCTCGCTCCGCATCGTTGACCGCGACTTCGTGGAGCGCTCGAATTTACAGCGCCAAACGCTGTTTGACGAATCCGACGCGCGCCAAGCCCTACCCAAAGCCGTCGCGGCCGAGCGGCACTTGCGTGCCATCAATTCCGAGCTCCACCTGGAGGGAGCGGTCGCCGACCTGACTCCGGCGAACGCTCGAGACCTTCTCGGCGGGTGGCCGCTGATTCTCGACGGCACGGACAATTTCGAAACCCGTCTTCTGATCAATGATGCGGCAATTTCGCTGGGCGTGCCGTGGGTTTACGCAGCCGTGGTGGGCAGCTATGGAGTGACCATGACGATTCGGCCCGGCGAAACGGCCTGCCTCGCTTGCCTGGTGGCAGCCGACGGCACACACGCTGGGCATGAATCAACCTGCGACACCGTGGGCGTTCTCGGCTCGGCCGCAAGCCTGATTGCGTCGATCGAAGCCGCAGAAGCGCTGAAGATTCTCTCTCGAAAGCCCGAAGCGCTTCACGGGCGGCTGGTCTCCGCCGATGTGTGGACCGCAAGATTTCAGTCCATCCAGGTTCCGCGCAACCCGGATTGCGCAGCCTGCGTGCACCACGACTTTCGTTATCTGGCCGGGGAGGTTCAGCCGCACATCACCCTGTGCGGGCGGGATTCGGTTCAAATTCACGAGCGCAGTCGCCGTCTCGACCTGACCGATCTGGGCCAACGCCTGCTCTCCGCTTCGGTCGCGGAGGTTCGCAGCAACGATTTTCTTCTGCGCTTCCGCGTACCTCCGTACGAAATGACCGTCTTCGCCGATGGCCGCGCCATCATCAAAGGCACAAAAGATCCTGCCATTGCGCGCTCGCTCTATGCACGTTACCTGGGGGCCTAGCAGCACTGGGGCGCCTGGATCGATGGCGAGCAGATTCAGCCGACGAATCGGCGCAGAGCGGACTGCCGCATCGCAGCGCGGTCCATGTTTTCGCGGCAATTCATTAGGGTGAGCAGGGTGCTCAAGATCCGCGCTTTTATTTCATCCGACATCGTGTAGCCGCCCGTCGCCACTTGTACGAGCGATTCGCCCCGCTTCGAAATCCTCTCCATGAACTCGGCTTGGCGCTCGTGAGGAGTGGTGCCGAGGGCGGTTTCGCGACGGATTTCGGCGCACTCCTGCTCTATGAACAAAGTGTAGTGCAGCACGCACAGACGGTCCTCGGCGAGCACCGCCGGCACCACCGCCTTACATCCTTTCGCGGAGCAAGAATCTGCCACCGAGCAACCCCGGGACAAGCTCTTTTTTTTCTAACATCTTCGGCCGCCAATTGCCAGACCGCCAGGAGGTGCTGCTGCGTATCAGGCAGCACCTGGCCGCTAACTCCCTTCCTCGCCGCCGCATCTAACGATGAGCGGTCGGATTCATACAATTCATGCTCCATCGGAGGTTTCTTTATGCGGAAATCAGGCTCAGTGACTTCGAAACCCGTACATATTGGCATTCTCTCGCTGCTTCTGGCCTTTGCGATGTTGGGGACCGCCCCGATGGCTCCTGCCAACCAGCAGGCGCCCTCACCCAGCAGCCTTGATTACCAGGCGTGGCTAGCCAACCAGGTCCGGCATCGGTTGGTGATGCTTCCCTATTACTCTGTGTTCGACAATCTGGAATACAGGATCGAGGGGAGGCAGGTGACACTCGTGGGTCAGGTGGTCTGGCCGACGTTGAAAGACGATGCGGCAAGGGCGGTGAAGCAGATCGAAGGCGTCCAGTCGGTCGACAACCAGATCCAGGTACTGCCGATCGACCCCATGGATGAGCAGATTCGGCGCGCTGAATTTCGGGCCATCTATGGCTTTCCGGGAATGGACATTTACGTCATCCGGAGCGTGCAGCCGATTCACATCATCGTGGACAACGGCCACGTGACGCTCGAAGGTGTGGTCAGGAATCAGACGGATAAAAACATAGCCGGACTCGCCGCAAATCGCGTTCCGAACGTATTCTCAGTCACCAATAACCTGCGTGTCGAGAATAGCTAGTCTCGGAGTCGGAAGCCGAGCAGGTGCGCCCGCCCTTTAAGCCAAGGGGCCGCGCACCCCTCGGTGCGGCACTGTATAACCTGCGCCCGGTGCCCAGGTCAGTCGGCTGGTGTAAATGCCGCTTCGGCCTGAGGGGACGGCACCACCACCGCCCTGGTGCTCACCGGGCTGGCTGCGCCAGGTGCTCGCCAATGTGAAATTCGGTCCAGGGACCGACGACCATGTCACGGAGCGCCGCCGATTCCCAGGAAAACTCCGGATGCTCCTCCAGGAATTTCGCGGCATCAAACTTGATGCCGCAGGGATGGCCAAAGCGCACGATAAAGTCCATTGACGCGGCCGTTCTGCTGTCGATCACCTTGCCTGACACCGCACCGTGCGGATCAAAGGGCGGGGCGCCCGACCCGGGCAGCGTTTCCGCCTGCACATCGCCGTGGCCGCAGATCGTGCGGCGGTTCGCGCCTTCCTGTTTGGTGAACGTGTCGTAGTGATCGGCCAAAAACACCTCCGCCAGGCTCGTGTCGATCTTGCCCTTGTTTCCGGCCAGCAGCTGGTCCCAACGGATGCGGCGCGCGTTCGGACTGCTGGCCGGCTGATTGGCATCGAAGGTGGTTTCGTCCTGAATCACCTGCGGATCGCTCGGAAAATTCGCACCGGAATAGTACCCGTCCATCGTGCGCCAGAGCTTGGTGTGCTT
>JASHRC010000239.1 GCA_030037525.1 Candidatus Acidiferrales bacterium
GCGAATCTCGGAGGGGAGCAGTGCGGCCACATTCTGTTTCTCGATGACGCGACCACCGGCGACGGGATGCTGACCGCCGTGAAGATCGCCTCGCTGGTTTCGATTGCTGGACCTCTTGACCAATTAGTGGCTGACTTGAAGATCTACCCACAGAAAATCGTGAATGTGAAAGTCGGCTCGAAGCCACCGATCGATTCCTTGGCCGATGTCAGCCGCGTGCTGAACGAGGCCCGGACCGCGCTGGGCGGCTCCGGCCGCGTCGTCGTTCGCTATTCGGGAACCGAGCCTCTGGCGCGCGTGATGGTCGAGGCTGAACGCGACGAGGACGTCCGCCGCTGGAGTGAAGCGCTCGCTTCCGCGCTCGGCCGCTCGATCGGCGTGTAGAGACACAAACGGCGGGAACCAGAGCCGCCAGAGTCTCATCACTCTTCCAAACAACGTAGAAAATGTAGCCGAAGTTTTCAGAAACTGGATTCGTCATTCATTCCATTCAGCTTGTCTGGCGAGTCGCCGAGCTAAGTATCTGTTAGAAAAGAGAGATAGCTTCGCTCACAAATCCGAGCAGAGGTGGCCCTGCGCGTGCAGCTGGACAGTTTGGCTGTCTCTTATCCCGGGGTGGGCCGGTTTCGTCGCGCCGAAACCGGAATTCTGGGGGTAGAGCAAAGAGGGGGTCCGGGTGGGCCCCCTATTTTTCTGCGAATTGCCGCGGTGCGGGTCGCGTCTCTTCGGCAAGCCCCCGATGAAAACGGGGCGCGCCGAGACACACCCTTTGGGGATCTTTTTTTCTGCTCAGCTGCAGCCGGAGGTCGAACCGCAGTTCGAGCACTTGTAGCAGCTGCCGTTGGGCGTCATGAGCATGCCGCACTCGGAGCAGTAGGGCGCATCGTCGAGCGCAGCGCGCGGTCGCGCGATCACCTCTCCCTGGACAAGCTTCGCGGCCGCGGCAACGACCGGCGCACTGGCAACCGCCCCGGCTTCCTCGAGCGATCCATCGTGATCCAGGTAATCGGAGGAGATGAATTTCCCGCCGAGCCACCGCCCGATGTAATCCACCACAGACTTCGCGTAGCGGATCTTGGGATTGCCGGTGTAGCCGGACGGCTCAAATCGCGAGTTGCAGAATTTGTCGACCAGCGCCCGCAGCGGCACGCCGTACTGCAGTGAAATTGAAACCGACAACGCGAAGGCGTCCATGATGCCCGAAAGCGTGGACCCCTCCTTGGCCATCTTGATGAAGATTTCGCCCGGCCGGCCGTCCTTGTACATGCCCACCGTGATGTAGCCCTCGTGACCGCCAACTGAAAACTTGTGCGTGATCGAGTTGCGTTCGGCCGGCAGCTTGCGCCGCTTCGTGTCGGGGAAGAGATCCTGTTGCCGCGGATCGGCTTCCGGAATGGTCCCGACGCTCGGCACCGCAACCGGGACGATCGCTGCCGCTGTCCTTTCCTCTTCTTTCTTGCCCGCCGCCGAAAGAGGCTGCGATCGCTTGGAATTATCGCGGTAGATGGCCACGGCCTTGAGTCCCAGCTTCCAGGACTCCCAGTAGGCCTCCGTGACGTCTTCCACCGTCGATTCCTCCGGCATGTTGATCGTCTTGCTGATCGCGCCGGAAAGGAACGGCTGCGCCGCGGCCATCATGCGAAGGTGCCCGCGCCAGGCAATCGAGCGCCCGCCGCCTGGTGGCGCGAGCGAGCAATCAAACACAGCCAGGTGTTCCGGCTTGAGGCCCGGCGCCCCTTCGATCGTTCCCTCGGCATCGATGTAATCGACGATTTTCGCCACGCTTTCCGGCGCATACCCGAGGCGCATCAATGCCTGCGGCACGGTGTTGTTGACGATTTTGATGACCCCTCCGCCCACCAGCCTCTTCTGCTTCACCAGCGCCAGATCGGGCTCGATGCCGGTCGTATCGCAATCCATCATGAAGCCGATCGTGCCGGTCGGGGCCAGGACGGATACCTGCGAATTTTTGTAACCAAACCTCTCGCCCAGCTCAAGCGCAGTGTCCCAGGACTCGCGCGCCGCGCGCAGCAGCGGCGGCTGTACGTTCTCTTCCTTGATGGGCCGCAGTGAATCGCGGTGCATGCGGATCACTTCCAGCATCGACGCACGATTCCGGAGGTAGCCGCCGAAGGGTCCCATCCGCTCGGCAATCCGGGCCGATTGCGCATAGGATTCACCGGTCATCAATGCGGTAACCACGCCGCAAAAATCGCGCCCGGCATCAGAATCGTAGGGGAGCGCGAGCGACATCAGCAGCGCGCCCAAATTTGCGTAGCCGATGCCCAGCGGCCGGTAGTCATGCGAGTTTCGCGTGATTTTTTCGGTGGGATAGCTGGCGTTGTCGACCAGAATCTCCTGGGCCGTGATCGTGACGTCCACGGCGTGGCAGAAGGCATCGACGTCGAATTGGCCGTTTGCGCCGAGGAACTTCATCAGATTGAGCGAAGCGAGGTTGCAGGCCGTGTCGTCCAGGAACATGTATTCCGAGCACGGGTTCGACGCGTTGATGCGGGCGGTCGACTTCGAGGTATTCCAACGATTGATCGTCGTGTCGTACTGCAGTCCGGGATCCCCGCAGCGCCACGCCGACTCGGCCATCTTCCGCATCAGGTCGCGCGCCCGGAACTTCTCGACCGGCTTGCCATCAGTCACTTGGCGCGTCCACCAATCGCGATCCTCCTCACAGGCGCGCATGAAATCGTCGGTCACGCGCACCGAGTGGTTGGCGTTCTGAAAGAAAACCGAAGAGTACGCTTCGCCATCGATCGACGGGTCGTAACCCTGCTCGATCAGCACATGCGCTTTGCGCTCCTCCTTGGTTTTCGACTCAATGAACTCGACGATATCCGGGTGATCGATGTTGAGGATCACCATCTTCGCCGCGCGGCGGGTTTTCCCCCCGCTCTTGATCACGCCGGCGAACGCGTCGAAGCCCTTCATGAAACTGACCGGCCCCGAGGCCACCCCACCGCCGGAGAGCGTCTCGTGGCTGCCGCGAAGAGTTGAAAAATTCGTGCCGGTACCGGAGCCCCATTTGAAGAGCATCCCTTCCGTCTTGGCCAGGTTCATGATCGAATCCATGTTGTCCTCGACGGAGTTGATGAAGCAGGCCGAGCATTGCGGCTTGGGCTGCACGCCCACGTTGAACC
>JASHRC010000240.1 GCA_030037525.1 Candidatus Acidiferrales bacterium
GCGGCGCTCGATCTCGAACTGCGCGGCGCCGGGAACCTGCTGGGCCGCGAGCAACATGGGCATATCGAAGCGGTCGGGTTCGATCTGTACTGCCAGATGATGGAACGCGCGGTGGCCGAGCGCAAAGGCCAAACGGTCGCGCCCGAGCGGCGAGCCACGCTCAATCTGGGTCAGGATATCCGCATCCCGTCCGAATACATTGAAAACGAAAACCTGCGCCTGCGCATCTATAAGCGCATCGCCACCGTCGCCTCGGAGACCGAACGCGAAGAAGTGCGGCGCGAACTGGAAGACCGGTTTGGGCCCGTGCCTCCGGCCGTCGCCAATCTGCTCGACTATGCGGTCGTGAAGGCCATGGCCGAGCGGCTGCTGGTTTCTACAGCCGATCGCCGGGGCGATCAGATCGCCATCAAGTTTTATGAAGATACCCCGCTCGGCCCCGAAAGCCTTGTCGAGCTGATTCGGAAGCGCCGCGACCTGCGACTCGACCCCGCCGGCGTCCTGTGGGTCACCTCCAAGGGGAGGAAAGACGGAAAGAGCGGCGCCCTGGAGATCGTAAGAAACGTGTTGAAGCAACTACAATCGTAGCGATAGACTTTCTCTCGAGTGACTCAACATGAAAGATCCAACCTTTTCTAGTCTGATCGCGGCGGGCCTCGTTTTCTTGCTCGCTGGCACAGTCGCCGCGCAGTCAAAGCCGGTGGTGGTCGAAGAGATCGTCGCACGCGTGAACAATCAGATCATCACCCTCTCGGACTATCAAAAGTCCAATGCCGGACTCGAGCAGGAGGTCCAGCAGGACTGCCAGAACTGCACCGAGCAGCGGATCGCTGCCGAAGTGACCGAGCGCCGCAAGAACCTCCTGCGCGACATGATCGACCAACAGCTGCTGATCGAGCGCGGCAAGGACATGGACATCAACGTCGAAACCGATCTCGTCAAGCGCCTCGATGAGGTGCGCAAACAGAACAACCTCTCTACGATGGAGGATCTTGAGAAGGCCGTCGAGTCGCAGGGCCTGGTTTGGGAGGATTACAGGAACCAACTGCGCAACAACTTGCTCACCCAGCAGGTCATCAGCAAGGAAGTGGGCGGCCGCATGGACATCGGCAGCGATGAAGTGAAGAAATACTACCAGGCCCACAAGCAGGACTACAACCGGCCTGAGCAGGTGCACCTGGCCGAAATCTTCCTCAGCACCGAAGACAAGAGTCCGGAGGAAATCGCCGCGGTACACACGCGGGCAGACGATCTGCACAACCGGTTGGTGAAAGGCGAGGACTTCTCGACCCTGGCCAAGCGCTATTCGCAGGGCTCAACGGCGCAGGATGGCGGCGATCTAGGCATCTATGAGCGGGGACAGCTCGCCAAGCAGCTCGAAGACGCCGTGTTTGGCCTCGAGAAGGGCCAATTCACCGACGTGATTCAGACCAAGACGGGGTTCGAAGTATTGAAGGTCCAAGATCACTTTCAGGCCGGGCTGCAGCCGCTCGAAAAGGTGGAAGGTGAAATCACCAACATTCTCTATCGGCAGAAGATGGAGCCGGCCCTGCGCGCCTATCTCGCGCAACTGCGGGAGGAGAGCTACGTTCAGGTGAAGCCCGGCTATACCGACACGGCTGCTGTGCCGGGCGCCACGGTGATTCAGGAAGTCGCGCCCACACCAGATACTCCGGAAAAGAAGAAAGCCAAAAAGAAAGCGCCGCTTCCCAAAGTCAACAGCTGATGAAATCCCAGTTCATCTCGAGCCTTGCCGACGGGCAGGTGGTTTCGTCTCTGTTCCTGGTCCGCGAGAAGGAGGTTCGCACCTCGGTGCGTTCGGCGAAATCGTGGCTGGAACTGAGCCTCGCGGACCGTTCCGGCACAATCCCCGCGAAGATGTGGGAGAACTTCGAAGCCTCGGCCAAAGCCTTTGAGTGCGACGACGTGGTGCGCGTCGGCGGCCGCGTGAAAATTTACAACGGGCAAAAGGAATTGGCGCTCGATGAGATCCGTCTGGCCGCCGACGGCGACTACGATATTGCCGATTTCCTGCCGCACACCAAAGAAGATGTCGAAAAGCTGTATGCCTCGGTGCGCTCCGCCATCGCGGGAATGAAAAACCCGTGGCTTCGGCAGCTGCTCTCCTCGGTCATCGACGATCCCGATCTGGCGCCCCGGCTGAAGCGCGCCCCGGCCGCCATGACCATGCACCACGCCTATCTCGGCGGCTTACTGGAGCACATCGTGAGCCTCGCTGGTCTGGCAGCCGCTGTTTCGGTGCATTATCCGGAACTCGACCCCGACCTGCTCCTGGCTGGAGTCGTTCTGCACGACATTGGGAAGCTTGATGAACTTCGCTATGTCCGCAGCATCGATTATTCCGACCATGGCCGCCTGCTCGGCCACATCATGATCGGGGCGCGGCTGGTCCGAGAAAAGTGCAACCAGATCCCCGGATTTCCGGCGCCGCTTGCGGTGCTGGTCGAACACCTGATTGTGAGCCATCACGGGACCCATGAATTTGGATCTCCTTCCTTGCCGCAGATTCCCGAGGCCGTGATGCTGCATTTCCTTGACGAAGTCGATTCCAAGATGGCGGGGATGCGCGCCACACTGGAAGCGGCATCGGCCGATCGCGGCCCTGGCAATTGGACCGGCCGCAATCCTTCCCTGCGGCGCGCCCTGCTTCGCGCCAACAAGTTCTTGGCCGAAAACGCTCCTTCCAACGGCACCGGCGAAGCCACTCCCTCACCTGCAACGCAGGTGCGAAAGGAGTAGCTTCGATGGCCGAACGCACACCGTCGCCGCGCCATTCACTCCTCGGTCTCGCTCCGCTCGAGCTGGAGTGCATGAATATGCTCTGGCCGATGGGCCAAGCGACCGTCCGCGAGATTCGCGACCGGCTCACTCCGCGCCGCGCGCGCGCTTATACCACGATCATGACGATCATGGACCGCCTCGCGCGCAAGGGGGTGGTCGAACGCCGCAAAGCCGGCCGTGCCTACCTGTATCGCCCCAAACTTGCGGCTGCCGATGCGCGTTCTCAGGCCGTGGCCCAAATCGTAGAGAACTTTTTCGGGGGCTCGACGGCCGCTCTGCTCGAACACCTCGCCGAGCGAACGGAGAATCAAGGTGCGCTCGGTGGGCCGGCGGGCGCAACCGGCAAGGGATTTGACTAAATGTTTCCCGCGCTGCTCCGTATCGGCGAGCTTTCGATACGTCCGGCCACGATTCTTGCGCCCATGGCTGGACTGACCGATACGGTGTTTCGCCGGGTGATCCGCTCGCTCGGCGCCTGCGGCCTGATCATGACCGAGTTCACCAGCGCCGAAGGCCTCACGCGCGGCTCGGCTCGTACCCTCCGCTATCTGTATTTCGACGAGGATGAGCATCCCATCGCGGGACAGATTTTCGGCTCTGATCTGCTGGTGATGGCTTCGGCCGCCGCTCTCATCGAGGATTTGGGTTTCGATCAGGCGGACATCAATCTGGGCTGCCCGGTCAAGAAAGTGGTGAAGTGCGGCGGTTCGGGATTGCTGCGCGACCTGCCCCATCTGGAAAGGCTCTTGCGTCGCGTCCGCGCGGCCGTGCGCCTCCCGCTGACCATCAAAATTCGCTCGGGTTGGGACGAAAACAATATCGTGGCGGTGGAGGTCGCCCGCATGGCCGAGCAGATCGGTATCGAAGCGATCGCCGTTCATCCGCGCACGCGCGTGCAAGGCTATCGAGGGGCGGCCGATTGGAAGATCATCGGTGATGTGAAACACGCCGTGCGCATTCCGGTCGTCGGAAATGGCGATATTCGCACGCCCGAGGACGCCGTGCGCATGGTCGAGGAAACCGAGTGCGACGCCATCATGATCGGACGCGCCGCGTCATCGAATCCGTGGATTTTCCGCCAGATCGCCGAATATCTTTCCACCGGCCGGTACGAGGAGCCGACCGAACTGGATCGCTACCGCCTGCTCGCCAATTATTTTCGGAGTTTGATGGATGCCGACCTGCCGGACGGCGTCGGCAAGATGAAGCAGTTTGCCACTCTGTTTACACACGGCGTGCGCAACGGCGGCGAGCTGCGGCAGCACGTTCATCACGCGCACACGGCCCAGGAAATCCTCGACTGCGTCGACGCCTTCTTCGCGCGCACGGCCGCTTCGCCGGCCGATTAGGCCCACCCGAGCTACTGGTCGCGGGTAATCAACAGTTGTTTATAGGCTTCGCGCCGCGTCAGGCCGCGCTCGCGAGCGACCTGCTTGAGCGCAGCCTTGCGATCCACGCCGCGCTCCTCGATGATCTCATCGACGCGCCTGGCAAGCGGCACTTTCTCTTCCGCTGCGGAGGCAGAAGGGTGCCCGTCCGGGGGGCCGACCAGCAGCGTGATTTCGCCGCGCGGCGTTTTTCGTCGAGCGGCCGCAATCAAATCTTCGATGTGCCCCCTCTTGAACTCCTCATACGCTTTGGTCACTTCGCGGGCGATCACGGCAGGGCGGTTGCCGAGAATCTCGAGAATATCCTCCAGCGTATCGAGCAGGCGGTGCGGAGCCTCGTAAAGGGCGAGCGTGCGCGGATCGGCTCCGAGCGCCCGCAGCGCCTTACGCCTCTCGGTCGGACGCGAAGGCAGAAACCCGGCAAAAACGAACTGGTCGATGGGCAGGCCCGAGGCGGCCAGCGCAGCCACGAAGGCCGACGCGCCCGGTATGGGCACGACGTGAATGTTATGCCGGAGGCACAAACCGACCAGCCGGTGACCGGGGTCGGAAATCGCAGGCGTTCCCGCATCGCTGACCAGGGCAACCTTTGCACCCTGCTCGAGTTCGATCACGATCTCGGGCGCGCGCATCATTTCGTTGTGCTCGTGATAGCTTACCAGCCGCTTCGAAATGCCGAAGTGCGAAAGCAACTTCAGCGTCTGCCGCGTATCCTCGCAGGCGATCACATCGACTTCCTTCAGAACTCGCAGCGCGCGAAAGGAAATGTCTTCGAGATTGCCGATCGGCGTCGCCACCACATACAGGCACCCTTCGCCCGCATGGGTTTCCGCCGCGTTGGCCTTTTTCTTCTTCACCGCGATATCCGACAGCCGAGCGTAAGCCGGGTGGCCGTTCTTTGCAAGACGGCTCGAATGAACCTACGGCCGGGCTTCCAGCGGCAACTCGGCGACCGCCTCTCCGTCTTTTCGGGGATCCGATGCCCCGAAATTGACTCCGGTCGAAAAATCCCGCAGCACCGCTTGTCCGCCGCCTACCACCGTCGAAAGTGGGCCTTCGAGCTTGATCCGGTGTCCTTTTCTCTCCAGCGCCGTGCGCGTTTCGGCGCCAAAACGGTCTTCGATGGCCACATCGCAGCCTTCGAAAGTGAGCTTGCTGAACCTGGGAGCCTCCATCGCGGCCTGAATATTCATGTGGAAGTCCGCAAGGTTAGCAATGAATTGCCCGTGCGCCTGCGATTGATTCCAGCCGCCCATAATTCCGAAGGCCATGCGCAGATCGCCTTTCTCGGCAAATCCCGGGATGATGGTGTGCAGCGGGCGCTTGCGCCCGGCCAGCGCGTCCGGTGAGCGGGGATCGAAACTAAAGAGTCCCCCACGATTCTGCAGAGCGAAGCCTGTCCCCGGCGCCACAATCCCCGATCCAAACTCGGAATAGTTGCTTTGGATCAACGAGACCATGTTTCCGTCGCGATCCACAACCGCCAGATACGTTGTATCGCCCCCCGCAGGAATATCTCCCGCGATCGCGTGGCAGCTCGCGTGATTGGGATCGATTTGCTTTGCGCGCCCTCGGGCCCATTGCTTTGACAGCAGGGTCCCGAGCGGCAGCTTCTGGCCTCGGGGATCCCCGATGTATCTGACCAGATCGGCGTAAGCCAGTTTTTTCGCTTCGATCATGATGTGCAGCGTGTCGGCCGAGCCGAAGCCGTAACCGGTCTGGCCAAGCGGGAAGGTCTCCATGATATTGAGCATTTCGAGCGCGGCAAGCCCTTGGCCGTTTGGCGGCATCTCATAGACCGTCCAACCCCGATAGGTAGTGGAGATTGGCTCGACCCATTCGCTTCGGAACTCTCGGAGATCCTCTTGGGTCACGGGTCCTTTCAGGGTTTCCATGGCTGCCAAAATCCTAGCGGCCACCGGGCCCGCGTAAAACCCCTCGCGGCCGTCTGCCGCCACTTGCCGCAACGACCACGCCAGTTCCGGATTTCGGAAGATCTCTCCTACTTCCGGAGTGTGACCGCTCGGCAGGTAGATCCTTGCTGCTTCGGCGTTTGAGCGCAGATACGCCTCGCTCGCCTTCCAGTAGGCCGCGGTCCACTCCGGAACTGGAAACCCATCTTGCGCGGTGGCAATCGCGCCAGCCAAGTCAGAAGCCAGCTTCCGTCGTCCGAACTTGTCCGCGAGCTCTTGCCATCCGTCCACCGCGCCCGGCACGGTAATCGAGTTCACTCCCTCGCTGGGCATGCTCGTGAACCCCAAACGGCGGAGGTAATCGATCGTGAGCCCCTGGGGGGCCCATCCGCTGGCGTTCAGACCATAGAGCTTGCCCGATTTCGCGTCGTAGACGATGGCGAAAAGGTCTCCGCCCATGCCGTTCATCATCGGTTCGACGACCCCCATCATCGCGTTGGTCGCGATCGCAGCATCGACAGCATTCCCGCCACTCTCCAAGATTCGCGCGCCCGCCTGGGCTGCCAGGGGAGATTCCGCCGCGACGATCCCGTTGCGTGAAATCACCATCGAGCGTGACTGACTGCGTTCCTGCGCGGTCGCTGAAGCGACCAGAACCGCCAGCGCCAGCAAGGGCGACACGAGCTTCATCGCTTGTCCTCGATCGAAAGACGGTGAATCTAGACTCCCGCGTCGGGACGTGCAAGGGTGCCGTTGCTCGAGTCGGCGACTTACGCGCACTTGAGGATTTCTCGCTCAGCTGATTCCCTCTGAGCGCATCGGCCTTTGTGACTCCAGAGTTGCTAAAGGGCGCGCCCACGGAAGGCAATCGCGAAATTCAGGGTCTTCCACCGCGTACTTAAGGAAAGGCCGCAGTCGTCCGAGTCCGGCCGTAGAAACTCCAACTAATCCTGGGAAACGGGGGGAAATCCGATTGAACGTGGGTGGCAAGCCTTCCGTTGTGAGCGCGTGCCCTTTCGAGAAGTGCAACAGGGCAACGCCGGCTGCCACGTCCCACTCGTTCTTTGGCACGAGCGTCCAGGTGGCATCGGCTTTGCCTGCCGCAACCAAGGCGAGTCTGTAAGCCATCGATCCCATGGCCCGCACCTGAAATGGTGCTCGTCGAAACCGCTCCCATTCGCCGCGCTTTACTTCACTGCGGCTTGCCAGAACGAGCGGTTCGCCAGACGCCATGTCGATTTCCGCCTGCCCATTCTGGCAGACGACCCCGACTTCGCGCGATCCGTAGAGCAGCCAATCGGTCTCGGGATTTAGTATCCCCGCAGCAACGAGTCCGCCATTCTCCATCAAAGCGATCGAAATCGACCATTCTGGTATTCCTGCGACATACTCCTTTGTTCCATCCAGCGGATCGACAAGCCAAATCCGGGAACATCGCAAGCGACGCTCGTTATCGGCGGTTTCCTCAGAAAGCCAGCCGTCTCCCGCCTCTACCAGCCTTTCAAATAACAGTTGATTTGCCTCGAGCTCCGCGTCGGTGACGACGTCTCCATTCTCCTTCTTGTGCACACGGACATTTTCCATCGATCTCGACCGATAGATTCGACCGGCCGCTTTGAGCGCAGCTACAATTCTGTCTAAGTCTTTGTGAATTCTTGTATTCCTTCGTTTCTGCCAAACAGTGCAGCGTGGCTAGGCCTGATGATCTCGTCGGCTGATGTTGCGCTCAGCCTGATTCTGTAGATCCGCCCAGATATCCTTGCTTTTCCAGATACAATAAAATTTCTTGAGCTGCTTCTTGCGGCGTCATGTTCGTCGTGTCGATGGCCACATCGGCATCCAGGGGGGGCTCATAGGGGTCAGACACACCGGTAAAGTTAGGGATCATCCCCGCGCGAGCCTTTGCGTACAGGCCCTTTCTATCCCGCCGTTCGCAAATGCCGATGGGGGTCGACGTATAAACCAGGATAAAGCCGCCGGTGCTAGCGATCGATTGGCGGAGTTCCCTGCGAAGGGCATCGTAAGGCGCGATGGGAGCACATAGGGCGATCCCCCCATTCTGTGTGATTTCCCTGGCCACAAATCCGATGCGTCGGATATTCAGGTCACGATGTTCCTTGGAAAAACCAAGCTCCGAAGATAGATTTTTCCGAACCACATCGCCATCGAGCAGAGTAACCGGCCGCCCCCCGATCTCCAAAAGCCTTACCAGCAAGACATTGGCAATGGTCGACTTTCCGGCACCGGACAGCCCAGTGAAGAAGACGGTGAACCCTTGGCGATGTCGCGGAGGATAGGTGCGCCGCAATTCGGTCGCCACCTCGGGATAGGTGAACCAGCTCGGAATTTCACGCCCCTCTGAGAGCCGCTGGCGTAGGTCGGTGCCCGAAATACTCAGAACTTTGCTTCCCGTCGGCACCTCGTCCTCGGGAACAAAGCGATCCTGGTCCTCCAGATACACCATCATCTGGAAGGGCACCATTTTTACCCCCAGCTCGTCCTGATGTTTCTGCAAAAGGTTCTGGGCAGCGTAGGGATCATAGAATGGCTTCCCTTTGGAATCATTGCCTGGTCCTGCATGATCGCGACCAACAATCAAATGAGTGCAGCCATAGTTTTTGCGAATCGCGGCATGCCAGAGGGCTTCGCGCGGTCCGCCCATGCGCATCGCCAAGGGCAGCAACGCGAGCGTCGCGGAGTTCGAGGGGTAGTGCGGGAGAATGGCTTGATAACAGCGAACACGCGTGTAGTGCTCCACATCGCCAGGCTTGGTCATCCCTACGGAGGGATGAATCAACAGATTGGCCGAGGCCTCCTTCGCGGCCCGAAAGGTAAGCTCTACGTGGGCACGGTGCATCGGGTTGCGGGTTTGGAAGGCGACCACGCGACGCCACCCCAGCTGTGCGAACCTTGCGCGCAGTTCGAGGGGCGTTAAACGCAAACTTCGAAAATCGTAGTGCTGCGGGAGTTGTAATCCTTCGACCCTACCGGATATGTAGATTGGATTCGACTGGTCCAGAAGGTAGGACACCCCGGGATGCTTACGGTCTGTTGTACCAAAGACGCTCTCCGCCTCGGCCTGCCGATCCGGCTCCCAGATCTCCTCCACGTGCACAACCGCCACCATCACGCCTTCCAGATCGCGCAGAGCGAGCGGGGCACCATGTCGGAGCTTGGACGCAAATTGCTGAGGCAAGTCCAGAACGATCGGTATGGGCCAAATTAGGCCGTTCCTGAGCCGCATCGAGGAGCAAACGGATCGGTAGTCTGCTTGACCCATAAACTCCTCGAGCGGAGAAAAGCCTCCGTTCATCAGAAGCTCGAGATCGCAAAGTTGCCGCGGGGTTAACTCCCACGATGGCCAGTCCTTCGAAGCCGCGCGAACTTCTTCGCGTCGCCGCTCATCGACAAGTAAATTCACCAGCACCCCGCCATGTGGCGCGTTTACGTGCCCTGTTTCATTCATATTTCGAACCTTAAGCCGGCATTGGCTCTGAGGGCAAGCGTCTCAGCCCGTTCGATGGCCGGGAAAGCTAAGAGAGAAAAGAAAAAGACTCAGCATCCAAATGCTGGGCGCTGACCGCCAGCACGGCGTCTTGAAATTCGCGTGCGGTCGGTGTGCCGACGCTATTGAACCGTATCGTCAGCTTGACCGCCATGCCTTGTCGGTCGCAGCCGCTTCGTACGGTCCACCCTCCCAGCCCGAAAAAAGGATATCAGCCGTTGTTCCCTTTACAGTCGCGCTTTCCCGACAATGTTCGCTAATTTGACAACCACGGTGCCGGAGACTAAAATCGCTGATTTTGGACGGGGCTCGTGAACCCCCTAGGAATACTCTCATGGATAAGAAGCGACTCGACTATTACAAGAAAAAGCTGGTGATCCGACGCGAGGAGTTGCTGCGCGATATCGCCCGAAACCAACAAGAAGGGCGAGAAGCAGACGAAGATCCCACGGTAGATCTTGCGGATAAGGCAGCCAACTCGTACACAAAGGAGTTTCTCTTCGGCCAAACGCACAGCGATCGGGCTCTTTTGCAACTGGTTGACGACGCGCTCGCGCGGATCAAGGGCGGCGCGTTCGGTGAGTGCCTCTCCTGCCACGAGGAGCTTCAGCAGAAGCGCCTGGAAGCCGTGCCGTGGACCCAGTATTGCATTTCCTGCCAAGAGAAGAAGGAAAAGGGCCTGCTTTGACATCCTCCCGATCTTAAGTCCGACGATTCCGGCCAACCGAGCCCCGGCGGGTCCTGCTTCACAGCAGTGGCGTAACTGCGCCAACTCTTCACAAGCCATGACGGCACGCCCTGCCGCCGCCAGTGCGTTTTATGGTACTGACGAGATCAGCGTGGTTCCAGCCAGCTTGTTTCTGAGCGCGATTCCAAATCGCGGGGTGCCACGATGCGGTCTATCCTCGCCTCGAATTTGAGTGTTTTAGCTTTCAGGTTGACAAACTGCACGTGCGCTGGTACCTGAGGTCCTCGCGACTTGCGCGGGCTCTTAACAGATGCGCACGTCGCCTGAAAAAAGCTGAAGCACGCGCTATACTAGGTGCGACCTGTGCGTCCGGAGGTGAACGCTCCGAGCCTGGCAAACCAGGCGGACGCCCCGAGCATCCATAGCCTGCAAGGTGGGTGGACTGCATGCCAAAGCAAAGGCCACGGAATGGATAGCGGCAAAAAGATGGTCTTACGTCCCCGGCCCAGTCTTGGGCTGGCCGCAGCGCCGGGCGCGGCCACCTTGCCAAAACCCCCTAGTTCGGCTTCCGGTCGGCCCTCCGTGATGCAAGCACCGGTTTTGGTGCTGAACGCTACTTTCGAGCCAATCAATGTCACGGCCGTACGCCGTGCTTTAGTGCTCATGCTCAAGGGCGTCGCACAGGCGGAAGAAACCAGTCACTCCGAGGTGCATTCCACCTCGAAAGCTATTCGAGTGCCGTCGGTGATTCGCCTGGTGAGCTACCGGCATATTCCGCAGCAGAGTCGTGCGCTGTCTCGGAAGAATATTCTGTTACGTGACCGGAACACCTGCCAGTTCTGCGGCATCTCGTTCCCGGCCTCCGAGTTGACCCTGGACCATGTCCTACCGCGTTCTCGCGGCGGGCGATCCTCATGGGAGAACCTCGTCGCTTCTTGTTATTCTTGCAACAACCGCAAGGGCGACCGGACCCCGGAGGAAGCCGGGCTGAAGTTGCAGCGCCGGCCACGACCGTTCACCCTTCACACCTCCCGCCAATTGATGCGCCTCATTGGTCATCGGGACGAAAAGTGGCGCAAGTATCTTTTCTACTAAATACTTGTCGCGCTCGAAGGACGTGCAACCTTTCCCGATTATGCGCGTCTAATTGGATAACACTGCTTCTAGGACACACCCCGGGAAGCGAGATCAACGAGCTTGGTCCGCTTCCCTCCTTTATTTTTGGGTAGCTCTCTGTTTCGTAGTGTCCAGGCCCCTTGTTGCTTCCTTCGATGCCTACGACCTGCCGAGCTACTTCAGAACCAGGCCCGTAATGCGGATGACGGGGTACTGTCGGTTCCACTCCACGGGGAGATGGGCCCCGAGCGTCACCTGGAAATCGCGGCTTTCGCCGGCCTTAAGCGGCTGTTCGTCCCCCGTGATGATCCGCTGCGGATCGCGCAACACGACTTGATTGAAAGGGTCGTGAAATTCAAGCACTACATCGAGCGCTCGCACCGCTTTGGGCCCAGCATTGGAAACCGTGCCGGCAACGTAGGTGAATTCCTGGTTTAAGAAATTCGTGGCCTGGGACATCTGACCAGGGTCGAAATGAATTTGTCCTGCGTAGGCTTGCTCTTCGGTGCCAAACGGGAGTTTTCCAACCTGCGGAGGCACGCGTCGCTCGGTCACGCGCGTGAGCCACAGGAAACCGCCCACCAGAAGCAGCACGATGACGAGTCCCACCGCGAATGCCGCCGGAAAACGGCTCCTTTCGCTCCGATCCTTGCTGCCTTCGGCTGCCATTGCCATCTCGCCTGTCTTCAGCGGCCAAAGGAGAGGCGCAGCGCCAGCGCTTCGGGAAGCCCTACCCGCGTCATGCGACTCTGCACAGCTTCAATATCGTATGCGACCCGCCAGAATTCCACGACCCGCTCCTGCAGATTTGCGATCGCAAAAGCCGCGCGCGGATCGCCGTCGCGCGGCTGCCCGATCGAGCCGGGATTGAGCAAATACGTCGTGCCCTCTTCAATCATCAGCCGCGCCAGCGGATTGCCGCTGGCCGACTTGAATTGCAGCACACCCATCTCCTTGCCCCGCAAGGTGTAACCGCCCTGGATATGCGTATGGCCGAAAAACACTACCTGCAAGGGCGCATCCTGCAGTCCAGGCAGAGCAAGCTCGGGCGCAAATACGTATTCGTCTTCATCATGCACCGAGCCGTGAATCATTGAGAAGCCGTCGGTTTGAATCGGCCCTTTGGGCAGCTCTTTCAGATATTCCAGGTTCCGCGGCTGCAGTTGCTGGCGCGTCCAAAGCACGGCGGCCCGCGCGACCGGGTTGAACTCCTCGAAATCGGTCAGCCCCGCTACGGCTTTATCGTGATTGCCGCGGATCGTGGCCACGGAAATCTCGCGAATGCGTTCGGTCACTTCGTTCGGGTCCGGACCATAGCCCACCAGATCTCCGAGGCAGACCGCTTCGTCCCAGCGTCCCTTGGCCGCCTCCAGCACGGCATCGAGCGCAGTCTCGTTCGCGTGAATATCGCTCAGAATGAGATGTCGCATGCCCGCCCCCGGCAATGGGTCGGAACATCATAGACGAAGATTCGTCGCCTTGCACGAAACTCGCACGGCTCCGCGCTTTCGAACTCGACCGCGCGAATCAGCGAGCCAGCATCGAGTCCCCATAGCTGTAAAAACGATACTCTCGCTCCACCGCGTGCTTATAGGCTCGAAGAATATTGTCGCGGCCGGCAAACGCAGCCACGAGCGCAAGCAAGCTCGATCGTGGCAAGTGAAAGTTCGTCAGCAGCTGGTCCACAATTCGAAAAGGCTTGCCCGGATAGATCAGTAAGCTTGCTTCCGCCTTGCCGGGCGAGACCGGCACCCCTTTTCCGAGATTCTTCTCTGCGGCATCTTCGAGCGCCCTCACAACGGTCGTCCCCACGGCCAGCACGGGACGATTCTCGCGCCTGGCGCACTCGAGCGCCGTCGCGGTGGCTTCAGGAATTTCGTACCTCTCGCGATGAATCGCATGATCCTCCACGCGCTCGGTGCGAATCGGCTCGAACGTGCCGAGCCCGACCTCGAGCGTGATCTCGAGGATCGGAATTCCCCTCTCCCGAATTCGCTTCAAAATCTCTGGAGTAAAATGCAGCCCCGCGGTGGGCGCCGCGATCGCGCTGCCTTGCTTGGCAAAAACCGTTTGATAGCGCTCGCGGTCCTCCGGCTCATCCGTGCGCTTGATATAGGGCGGCAGCGGAATATGGCCCAGGCGCCCGAGGGCTTGGTCGAAACCATTCTTGGATTTAAACCGCAGAACGCGAAGCCCGTACGAGCCTCGCGATTCAACCGAAGCTTCCAGTTCCCCGTCGCCGAAAACAATGCGTTCGCCACTCGGTACTTTCCTGCCCGGCCGGACCAGCGCCTCCCAGGCGTCCTCTCCCAGTGGCCGTAGCAGCAGCACCTCAACCTCGGTTTGCAAAAACTCGCCTCGAGCCGGGTTATGCGCACCGACCGGCTGCGCGTGAATCCCGGCCCGCCGTCCGAAAAGCCTTGCCGGAATCACTCGCACATTGTTGATTACGATGATTTCGTCACCGCGAAGGAGATCGGGGAGCTCTCGAAATCGGCGGTCTTCCCATCGACCGGTCGAGCGATCGAGAAGAAGCATCCGGGAAGCGTCGCGTTCCGGCAAAGGATGCTGGGCGATCCGTTCCGCGGGCAAATTGTAATCGAGCTCACCTAGATCCATTCGCTTTACTGAGCATCTTTGGCAATCCCGGCAGCAACTTCGAGCACTTCTCGGTGTACGCGCCCGTTGGAGGCCAGGATGCTCGGCCCGCCGAGATGATAGGGCTGGCCCTGGAGGTCAGTGATGCAGCCTCCGGCTTCCTCCACAATCACGATTCCGGCCGTCGTGTCCCACGACTTGAGGCCAAATTCCCAGAACGCATCGAACCGGCCGCAGGCCACCGCGCACAGATCGAGCGCCGCCGCACCATCCCGCCGCACGCCATGCGAACGCAGTGTGAACTGCCAGTAATAGTTGATGTTCGCGCTCTTCTTCCGTTGGTGCGTCGGGAAACCCGTGGCCACCAGACTCGTTGCGAGCTTTTCGACCGGGGACACGCGAATCCGCTCGCCGTTCAAATAAGCACCTTCTCCGCGCGCCGCCGCGAAGAGTTCATCATAGACCGGGTTGAAAACTGCGCCCGCAATGGGATGCCCATTCTCGGCCAAGCCGATCGAAACGGCAAAGCAGGGATATCCGTGGGCAAAGTTCGTTGTGCCGTCCAGCGGATCGACGTGCCAGCAATATTTTGCTACGGCCTGCGCGCCTCCGCCTTCTTCGGCCACGATCCCATGATCGGGGAAATCGTTTCGCAGTCGCGCGACCACCAGTGCTTCCGAGCGTTTGTCGGATTCGGTGACAAGGTCGACTTCGCCCTTGTAGGAAATCTGTTTGGGCCGGTTGAATCCCTCCCGCAGGATGGCTCCCGCCTCCCGGGCAATCTCGATCGCTCGGTTCAGGTACTCGTTCATTGGACAGTCAGTTGTAAGAGAACGTTCGCCTACCGGAGCTGACCGGGAGTCATATACTCCTTGCGGTACCGCACGATATAGTCGCCCGCCACCTCGACTTTGACGTGACGATCGCTTCCCGGGGGAGGCTCGGGAGCCGGGTAATAGCCCAGCAGGTATTGCGTCCTCAGTTCGCGGTTGATGCGGTCGAACATTCCTTGGATCTGGCCGATATCGTCGAGAATGTACATGTTGCCGCCGACGCTGTCGGTGATGGTGACCAGCGCGTGCTCACCGGCCGTGTTGCGTCCGCCCTCGTTTTTTACGGGCCGAATCAGAATCGTGTACAGCAGTGCTCCCGAGGCGACGGCCGCGCGGCGCGTGTCATCGAATTTCGAAATGCTGGTCGTTTCTCCGCCGTCGGTAACCAGCACAATGGCGCGCCGCCGCGTCTCCTGTCTTCGCTTCAGCTCGCCCGATGCCAGCACGATCGCGTCGTAGATGGAAGTGCCCGCCCCGGGGGAGACGCGGCGCACGGCTGCCTCAAGTGCCGAAACATTGGGAGAGAAATCTGCAAGCCGTTCGACCGCCTCTGAAAACTCGAACACGCCCATGGTGTCGCCCGGCCGCATCACCTGCTTGATAAAGTGCACCGCGGCATCGGTCTCGAAATGAAGATCTTTGTAGGTACTCAGACTCGCATCGATCATCAAGGCTAGATCGAGCGGTCGGTTGGTCTGCGCTTCGAAATACTCAATCTTTTGCGGGACGCCTTCTTCGGCCAGCTGAAAAGCATCCTGGGTCAGGTCGGGCATGGGCCGGCCGCTCGCATCGGTCACGCTCGCCAAAATCGTGACCATATCGGTTCGCGCGCGCAGCACGCGCCCCCGTTGCTGGCCGGCAAAGGTCCAGGGGCTGGTGCTTGCTCCCGCAGCCAGAGCAAGCCACAGAACCTTCTGCAGGAGGCGGCCGGGGCGGTCCTCGACTGCCGGAGATGCGCTCATCTAAGAAGTAGATTCGCCCGAACGGGAAATGGCTTCCTCACCAGGCAATGCGCCCTCGGCCCAGACGGCTCCTCCAGCGAAATATTCCTTCTTCCAGATGGGGACGACCCGCTTGAGGGTATCGATGGCATAGCGGCAGGCCTCGAAGGCGGCGGCCCGGTGGGCGGAGCTCACCGCAATGAAAACGCTCGTCTCGCCGATTTCCAAACGGCCCAGCCGGTGCACGATGGCAAGCCGGTCGACCGGGAACTTGGCTCTAATTTTGCTGCCGATCTCACGCATCTTCGCGAGCGCCATTGGCTCATAAGCCTCGTATTCGAGATAGAGCGTCTGCCTCCCCTGGAAGGTGTTGCGCACGAAACCGTCAAAAGCGACCAGCGCCCCGTCCTCGGGAGCCCTCAGACCCTCGACAATTTCCTGCGGCCGAATCGTCTTCCGCACGATTTGAAATATGTCTTCCCCGATCGCCGATGGCTCGCCGCCGCTCACCGGAGGAAGAAAAGCGACCTCGTCGCCGCCCGATAATGGTGCCCGCCAGCTGGCATACTCTTGATTCACCGAAGCGGCAACGGAGTCGCGAAATGTGGCGAGCCTTGGAAACTTCCGGCCATAGCGCTCGAAAAGGTCCTCGACGCGTGCGCCCTCGGCGAGCTCCGCATCCTCTTGCGCCACGCCTGTGATTTCCTTCAATTGTCCGAAAAAAAGAACCCGAACCCGCATGGGCTTATTCTAGCGCGCTCGAACGACCACCTGGAAGCGAGTCGCTCCTAGGAGGCAAGCGGCGTCGACCGAGGGCCTCGGCGAGTCGGGACAAGGTCCAACCGTCCTTGTGCTGCCGTCCCGACTCATCATCCGGAAGGCCTGAGTGGCGCAAGGTCAGTTCCATCTTCTCTCCGCGCGCCTCAATCGTGACGCTGAAGATTGATTCCGCGCCCTTGGTCGCGCCCGCGGTGGCCAGAATGCTTGGAACGGAAGGCTCGGTTTCTGAGCATGTCATAGGGCAGGTTTTTGTTAATGACTCCGAAATCCTCTCTCAGGTAAAATCTTGCTCTCATCGGCCTTGCGTCGCTCCAGCATTCGGAACGGGGCGGGAGGTTTGAATCTATGACAATCCCGACCGCAGTCCTCGCGTAGTCCAGCACGCTGTTCTTTTCGTTCCACCGAACTGTTGATTTCTAGCTGCGTTGCGCCCGCGCATCTGTGTTGTCAAGAGCAAAAAAGGCAAGCCATGAGCACTGCGGTCCAAGAGAGGTCCGAACAACCCGGTCTGTGGGCTTCGATCGGCGAAGCCCTGCGCGGCTCGCACCAGGACTTCACCGCGGGCAGCCTCGATCGCGCCATCTTGCTGCTGGCGATCCCGATGGTGCTGGAGATGGTGCTCGAGTCGCTCTTCGCCGTCGTGGACGTGTTCTGGGTCGCGCGGCTCGGGGCGAACGCAGTCGCAACCGTGGGGCTCACCGAGTCCATGCTCACGCTGGTGTTCGCCGTGGCCATGGGGTTGAGCCTCTCCACAACGGCCATGGTGGCGCGGCGCATCGGCGAAAAAAAACCGGAAGCGGCAGCGGTCGCCGGCGTGCAAGCGATTTTCCTCGGGCTCGCTGCGGCGGCGGTCGCTGGATTCCCGTGTCTTTGGCTTGCGCCAAAGCTACTCCGATCGATGGGGGCGACGGGGGAGATTGTGGCCGTTGGCAGCAACTACGCGCGCATTGCACTGGGAGGAAGCGGCGTGGTTGTGCTCCTGTTTCTCAATAACGCGATCTTTCGTGGCGCCGGCGATGCCGCGATCGCCATGCGTTTGCTTTGGGTGTCCAACATCCTCAATTTGATTCTCGATCCGTGCCTGATTTTCGGCTGGGGCCCTTTTCCCCGTCTTGGCGTAACCGGCGCAGCCCTGGCAACCTTCACCGGACGCGGAATCGGCGTGCTGTACCAGTTCTATCGCCTTCTGCACGGAACCGAACGGATTCGTGTGCTTCGCCGGCAGATTCGTCCCCATTTCCAAGTCCTGACGCGGCTGGTGCGGCTGTCACTTGCGGGCATCTTTCAGTTCATCATCGCGCAGACAAGCTGGATCGCGCTGGTGCGCATCGTCAGTCTGTTTGGAGCGGCCGCCGTTGCGGGCTACACGATTGCGATTCGCATGGTGATCTTCATCATCCTGCCATCCTGGGGACTGAGCAATGCTGCGGCGACGCTCGTCGGCCAAAACCTCGGAGCACAGCAGCCCAGCCGGGCCGAGACTTCCGTGTGGCGGACGGGCCTTTACAACATGATCTTCTTGGGGAGCGTGGGAATCCTTTTCACCATTTTCTCGACGCCGTTGGTCGGCGTATTCACCGACGATCCGACCGTCGGTCCGCTGGCCGCTTCCTGCCTGCGTCTGGTGAGTTACGGCAACATCGGCTACGCGTACGGGATGGTGATGCTGCAGGCGTTCAACGGGGCCGGCGACACGCTGACGCCGACCGTCCTGAACTTCTTTGGATATTGGCTGCTGGAGATCCCGCTGGCCTACTGGCTGGCGGTTCGGGAGGGCTGGCGGTCCAATGGCGTTTATCTCGCGATCGTCGTCGCGGAGTGTTCGGTGGCCTTGGCCAGCATTCTGGTGTTCACGCGCGGGCGATGGAAGCAGGTGAAAGTTTGAGAAATGTTCCGTCAGTGACCGGCCGGCGCTCGTGTCTCGGCGACTTCGCGGGCCATTTGCGCGATCTGGTCGAGGCGCCCGGCGGCTCGCAGAAGCGCCGCGGCGAGGGACTGGGCCTCGCGACGCAGCGTCGCTCGGTCATCGCGCAAAACCGCGTCGTTCTCCCCAGGTATCAGCATGGCCGTGTAGCCGTCATAGCTTCCCGGCGCAAAGATGGTGTGCTTAAACCACGGGCGGCCCACCAGGCCGTCGGGCGCAAGCAGCTCTTGGTCGACCGACGCGAGGGCGTGATTGAGCTCACTCGCTTTGGCCACATCGAGCGGCGAGTCCGTGACCGAGCGTAGCGCCTCGGAAGCGCGGTGCGCCGAGGCCGAAAGATGCGCTGCGGCATCGAGCGTAGCTTCGAGCGCATCCTGATCGTCCTCGTTTGTGATTTTCACGTACACGTCAGTTGCGGCGTGCTCAATCTCGAGCGCATACGCCGGATAGTTGAAGGGAACAATATCGGCCTGGTCGAGTCGAAGCGCGAGCGTTCCGAGAATCTGGGCCAGCGCCACATGATAGGAGAAGGTGGGATCGCCAAAATCCTTCATCCAGTTGAAATCATCGTAAAGCGAATGATACACGCCGTAAGGGCCGCTGAACCCCACATCGATGCTCGGTATGCCCGCGTAGTCGAGAAAGGCCGAGTAATCCGAGCCGGAACCTAACGCGCCGAGCGGCACTTTGCCGGACGGGTCTGGAGGAAGAGCCTGTCGCCCGGGCCCGGAGGGATTCTTTCGCTCCCGCGTGGCTTGATCGACCCACGCTTCATGCACGCTTTCGCCGCCTTTCGGATCCTCGACGTCTCGCGTGACGTCTCGGACCAAATCTTTGAGCGATGGTACTGCGGCGGCCTCGAAATTCGGTCCGTCCACGCCAATATCCGTGTTGATATAAACGATCGCTTTCTGGTGGAGTTCGGAAACGTTTCCTTCAACCCATTTCGTTGATCCGAGCAGACCTTCCTCTTCGCCATCCCAGTGGCAAATGACAATTGTCCGCCGCGGCTGCCAGCCCGACTTTCCGAGCACGCCGAGCGCCCGCCCGGCCTCAAGCAGCGAGGCTGTTCCGCTGCCGGGATCCGCAGCACCGTAAACCCATGCGTCGTGGTGGTTGCCGAGAATGATCCATTGGCCATCGTCGGCGCCGCGCAGCTTGGCAATCACGTCGTACAGCGGCCGCTCCTTGTAGTCCATCACAAGTTTCATGTGAACTTCCGATTCGCCCGGCCCGACGCGATAGCTGAACGGCAATCCTCCCTGCCAGCCGGCCGGCACCTGGCGGCCGGTGAGGTGAGCTAGGATCACGGCTGCGTCCTGCGCATTGATCGGCATGGCGGGAATGTGCGGAAGGTTGGCCGCATCAGCTGGCAGAAGGCGTGCCGCAGAAGGTGTGGCTGCCATGCCGGGTGTCAACGGATCGCCGGGATAAATCTCGGTGTAGATGATCGAACCGCGCTGAATCCCGCTCATCGGCCGCCACGGGCCGGTCGGATAGGTCGGACCTACGGCGGCACCATCATCCTGCGGATCGGAATAAAGGATGACGGCCGCGGCCTTATGCTCCTCGGCTAATTTCACCTTAATGCCGCGATAACCGCGCCCGTAGCGCGCCAGGACGATCTTGCCTTCCACACTCACGCCCAGTCGAGCCAGTTCCTCGTAATCATTTCGTGTGCCGTAATTCACATAGACGACCGGCGCGGTGAGGTCGCCTGACGGGGAGTAGGAATTGAATGCGACGACCACCCTTTTGTCCTGCGTAGCTTTGTCCCCGGCAATGGGCTGTTCCGGAGAGGCGAGAATTTTGATTTCAGGCTTGGTGAGTTCGAGCCTCACCTCACGAGGCTGTGGCATCCAGGCCGTGTAGGTAACGATCTGCGCATCAAACCCGAAACTGCGATATTGATCTCTCAGCCACTCGGCCACATGACGGCTGGCTTCGGTTCCCGCCATATGCGGCTCGCTTGTTAATCGCCGGAGATTGTTTTCGGCGTGCGCCGCGTCGGGGATTTTCCTCAAGTTGGTTTCGAGTTGGCGCTCTTCGGCCATGCGTGCCGGTACAAAGCCTGTAATCGCTTCCGAATCCTGCGCATGACCGGCCAGCACTGCGAAAAGGAACGTCAGAGCCGCCGCAACAAACCAATAGTTTACACAGCGAGGACTGCCGCCCCATTTTTGTGTGCGGTAACTCATAGGGAAGCTTGCACCTCGCTCGGTTCGAGGGTTGCCGGGCCGCGGCCGGCTCTTTGCTTGAATTCTCAACCCATCGCGCATCGTGCCTATCTTAGTGGAGGGGCGGGGAAGTGCAAGGACCCAGTTTTGTGGATTCTTTTCGTTCGCAAAATTATCGCTCTGGGGAACGCCGGGAAGGAAATATCCCTAGAGATTTTGGGGCATTTTGATGGTCGCGGTGTGCGCACAAAGCGTGATAAGGATGCAGCTCTGTGCTGGTATAAGAGGACATATCGACGCGGGAGCTTCGTCGCGCCCAATAACAGCGGAGTAATTTATCGGGAAAGAAGGGAGCTCAAGCGTGCCCGGCTTGGTTCCGTCGAGCTGTGGGCCACAAAGACGCCATGCTAACGCCAAGATCTTTCTCAGGGACAAGCGGGGCATCGACAGAGCAACTCGTCAGCTGGAGGCAGTTTGTAGCGCGAGGATTGATGACACAACTGAGTCAGCGAAGGAAGAAGCGAGACTCCTGCTTAAACGGATCAACCGGGGCGAGAAGCCACGAACGACGCGCGGCCGAGGCCGCGGGTGAAGATTAGAGATCGGTAAGAAGCAAAGTTTACAAATCATGCTCGCCTCGTCCAGCCAATCGGCCGTGCCAAAGCTTTTTTCATGGCAGGTGGGTTCTCAGCTGAATGGGTATAGAATTCGGCACGTTCCGAGAGAAGGGCTGATCCACCGCCGCGCAGGGGAAGTTCTCGCTCGAAGGGCGTGCCCAGGAGACAGCATGTATTGTGTTTCGCTGGGGCGCAAGCAGCACGCCTTCCGGGGATTCTGCTACCAGTGGCCGCGCGGTGCCTGGGAATGCGGATTCTGCCACGGCTCACCGACCAGCCGACAGGGGGAGAGTGCCGCGGTTGAGTCGGCTCGTTGAACTATGAGGCTTCCTGCGCCAAGGGCGCTTCAGGAGAAAGTGTGACGGTGACGAAACTCGGTAAGCCGCAGAAGCGATCCATGCGATGAGAATCCTGATTTCGGGCGCGTCCGGATTTGTCGGAGTGCACCTAGCAGCAGCGCTGAGAGAGGGTGGCCACAGCGTTGGGCGGCTGGTGCGGCCCGGAGGAGTGTTGGCGCCCGGCGACGTGCCCTGGGATCCGGTGGCCGCCACCATCAAACTAGAATCCATCGAGGGGACCGACGCGTTTGTCCATTTAAGCGGAGCCAGCATCGGTGACCGCCGCTGGACGGCTGCACGCAAAGCAATCCTGCGGAGCAGCCGCCTGGGCTCGACGCGTGTGCTGGTCGACGCAGTCACGCGGCTATCAAGAAAACCGAAAGTGTTCATCTGCGCTTCAGCCATCGGCTACTATGGCGATCGCAAAGATGAGATTCTTACCGAGGCCAGCGAGCCCGGAACAGACTTTCTGGCGCTGCTGACGCGAGATTGGGAAGCTGAAGCAGTCCGTGCAGAGCACGCCGGCACGCGCACTGTACGCCTCCGCTTCGGGCTCATCCTTTCCAGTGAGGGCGGCGCTCTGCCGCGGATGATTCTGCCTTTCAAGCTGGGAGCCGGCGGCCGATTCGGAAGCGGACGGCAGTGGATGTCCTGGATCGCGCTGGAGGACGCAATCCAAGCGGCGCGTCTGGCGATTTCAAACGACGCCGTCTCGGGGCCGGTGAACGTGGTGGCGCCGGAGCCGGTGCGAAATGCGGAATTTGCGCGCGTCCTTGCGCGGGCTCTCGACCGGCCGGCGATCTTCCCAGCGCCCGCCTTTGCGCTGCGCCTTGCGCTGGGTGAAATGGCCGGTCCGCTGCTACTTTCCAGCCAACGAGTTCACCCCGAGAAGTTGCTCGGTGCGAAGTTCGCCTTTCGATTCTCCGATTTACCGATGGCCTTCGATCGCCTGCTCCACCGACAATCGTAGGTCGTTCCAGATTGCGCGACCCACGACGCCGCCCCCGAGGATGACAAGGTTCGCCGCTGCGTTGACGGCGCGGCAACCGCCACATATAATCGAAGTTTCCGAAAGATGCCGGGGGGCAGCATGTACGCGGTCATTCGCAGTGGAGGCAAGCAATATCGGGTGGCGCCGGGCGAGACGATTGAAGTCGAACGGCTCGACGGCAAGATCGGTGGAAAAGTGAAGTTTGACGACGTCCTTGCCGTCCGCACCGACGAACAGAAGATTCTGAGTGGTCGGGATGCCGCTAAGGCCAAAGTGACAGGCAAAATCGTCAAGCACCTGCGGGGCCCCAAAATGCAGGTGCTGAAATTCAAGCGCTGCGGGCAGTACAAGATCCAGCGCGGCCATCGGCAGGGGCTGACGGCCGTCGAAGTTGACATCGAACTGGCCTAGCGCCGTGTCGCGCAGCTTTCCGAGAGGTTCCGATGGCACATAAGAAGGGTGGCGGTTCATCAACAAACGGGCGCGATTCGCAAGGACAGCGCCTCGGCGTCAAGCGTTTCGGTGGTCAACTGGTCAGCGGAGGCAGCATCCTGGTCCGGCAGCGTGGCACGCGCTACAAGGCCGGGCGAAACGTCGGTCGCGCGAAAGACGATTCGCTCTTCGCACTCGTCACCGGCGTAGTGCGCTTTGAGGATCGGGGCGGACGCGGCCGTTTCATCAGCGTGCTTTCGGCCGAGGAAGCCGCCCGCAGCGCAGCGGCCTCCGATTGAAGTTCTCCCCCATTTTACGCCGGCCAGGCGATCGCCGAGCCTTCAACTTTCAGCTGCACACTCTTTGGGATAGGTTCTTTCCAGGCATTCATGTTTGTCGATGAGGCAAAAATCTGGGTAAAGGGCGGTGACGGCGGCAACGGCTGTGTTGCCTTTCGCAGGGAGAAGTACGTTCCGCGGGGAGGGCCGTCGGGCGGTGATGGAGGCCACGGCGGTGCCGTTTACCTTGAATCCGACGCCAACGACAACACACTGCTTCGCTACCGCTACAACCGCGAGTTTCGCGCCGAGCGCGGGCGGCATGGGGAAGGCTCCAACTGCCAGGGCCGTTCCGGAGCCGACACGGTTCTGAAGGTGGCGGTCGGTACAATCGTTTTCGATGCCGATACCGGCGAGCAGCTCGTTGACTTCACCGCTCCCGGCCAACGCTTCCGCGCCGCACAGGGAGGCCGGGGTGGGCGCGGCAATGGCAATCCGGCATTCCGCAAGCCCTGGCATCGGGCGCCGCGCGAGCACGAAGATGGCGAGCGAGGCGAAGAGCGCCGCCTGCGCCTGGAACTAAGACTGCTCGCCGACGTGGGACTGGTCGGTTTCCCCAATGCGGGCAAATCTACGCTGATTTCGCGGATCTCCGCGGCACGGCCCAAGATCGCGGCCTACCCGTTCACCACGCTTGAGCCGCACCTCGGCGTGGTGTCGGCAGACCCGGACGCGGCACCGGGCCTGGGCCGCACCTTCGTGGTGGCCGATCTGCCGGGCCTGATCGAGGGAGCGCATGAAGGGGTCGGCTTGGGCGTCAGATTTCTCAAGCACGTCGAGCGGACGCGCCTGCTGGCACACCTGGTGGACACAAGCGATGGGAACGATCGGGATCCGGTCGGCGATGTCGAGATTATCGAGCACGAGCTTTCCGCCTTCAGCCCCGCGCTGGCCCAAAAGCCCATGATCGTCGTCGCGACCAAACTCGATGCCACGACTCGTCGCGAGCGCCTGGAAAAGTTGCGCGCCTTTGCCGCCGAGCGGGGACTCGAGTTCTATTCCATTTCATCGGCCTCCGGCGAAGGTATCCCCGCTCTTGTACGGGGCATGGCCGATTTGCTCGACCGCCTGCCGAAGCCGGCTCGAGAAGACGAACATGAGAAGCTATCGATTGAAAGCGATTCTCCTTATGCTGAAGAACACTCCGCGGCGCCCCATCGGGAGGATCGTTGATCGCACATAAACCGTTCGGCGCACACCGCCGCTCGGTCGCGCTTTTCGGCGGCACCTTTGACCCTCCGCACACCGGCCATGTGGCGGTGGCGCAAGCAGTCGAGAGGCGCTTCCATCTCGACGCCGTCTACTTCATTCCTTCTTCGCGCCCGCCGCACAAATCGCAACGCGAGCTCACTCCGTTCATTCACCGCTACACGATGGTGGCCCTGGCCTGCGCGGAGCATCCCCGATTGATCCCCTCGCTTGCGGAAGCGCCGGCCGGTCCGCCACACGTCTTTTACACCATTGACACCGTTCGGGGATATCATCGCGAGCATCCCGATGATCACCTTTATTTCGTCGTAGGCGCAGACCAATTTCTGGAACTTCCCACGTGGAAGAATTACGAGATTTTGCTCGACTCGTGCGACTTCATCATCGCCAGCCGTCCTGGCTTTCGTTTGGACGCGCTGCGGCTGGTGATTCCCCCGGAAAAGTTGGGACGCACTCCGTCGACCGATCCGCACAAGATTACGCTGCGAAAATCAGCCGTCCACCTGCTCGCCACGGTTGCCTGCCATGTTTCATCGACGGAGGTGCGCGAACGGATCGAGCGAAAGCAGTCCATCCGCGGACTTGTGCCAGCCCGGGTGGAAGAATACATTCTCAGTCAGGCCCTGTACCGGTGACACAGGACATTCTTCGCCCCGAAATCGGCTGGGCTGTGGAAGCGGCTCAGGAGAAGCAGGCCGCCGACATCACGGTCCTCAAACTCTCCGGCGCGTTTGCCGATTACTTCGTGCTTGCCTCCGGCCATAGCCCGCCGCAGCTCAAAGCCATCGTCGAGGCGATCGAGCACCGGCTCGACGAGCATGGGGTGCGCCTGATGCACCGCGAGGCAAAGCCGGGCGCGGAGTGGCTCTTGCTCGATTACGGGGATTTCGTGGTGCACATTTTCAGCGAACGCGCGCGCCAGTACTACGATCTCGAACGACTCTGGCGAACCGCCCAGCGCATGGACTTTCCCGCCGACCGCCCTGCGCCGGGGCGGCATGCGGAGTCTCGAAACGATACGATTGGTCCCTGAGCGACGGAGCGCGCATGGGCGCCGCCGATCCCGGAATGGAGCGGGCTTGAGCGTTGCGTGGATCGTCTCGAAAAATCCAAGAGGAAGTTTGGCCTCTTTTCGCGAATGCAGATTCGCCTGGTTATGTTCGGCAAGACCCGCCGCCCGGAAATTCGCGCGCTCGTTGAGGATTATCTCCGCCGGATACGGCGTTATAGCGAGATCGCAATCACCGAGCTCGGCGAGGCTTCTCCGGCCGCGGTTCGCAAGCTGAAGCTCGACCCGACTGCCCTCGCCGTCCTTCTCGATGCGACCGGGAAACAGTACACATCCGAGCAATTTGCGCGCTGGCTTGGCGACCTTCGCTTTCGCGGCACGCGCGAGGTGATTTTTCTGTGCGGCGACGCAGAGGGCTTTCCGGACCAACTTCGCGAGCGCGCTACAGAGAAGATCTCGCTTTCGACCCTCACCCTGCAGCATGAGTTTGCACGGGTCGTCCTCGCCGAACAGATCTACCGCGCTCTGACCATTCTGGCCGGACACCCCTATTCCAAATAACCAACAGTTCTTTTCGAATACCGACGCCTGGCCAGAGGGATGCTCCCGCCAGACGGGTCATCCACCTGAGCTCACAGAAAAGGTCGGGTTCGACTTGACCTTTCCTTCCCCTATGGGAAACTGTGACCCACGGACACTGACCGATGCCGGAAGGCAAAGGGCTGCTCATCGTTTATACCGGTCCAGGCAAGGGCAAAACGACCTGTGCTTTGGGCACGGGATTTCGCGCCGTAGGGCAAGGTCTGCACGTCCTGATGGTGCAGTTCATCAAGGGCTCGTGGCACTACGGCGAGCTCGATAGCGCCAAAATGCTGGGCGACGACAAATTTGAAATTCGGCCCATGGGCCGGGGGTTCGTCAAGATCGGCGAAGTCGAAACCGATCCGGAAGATATTCGCCTCTGCGAGGAGGCCTGGGAGTACGGACGGGCCCAAATCTACGGAGAAAAGTACGATCTCGTGATTTTGGATGAGCTCAATTACGTGATCAGCTACAAGATGCTCGACGCGGATCGCGTGGTCCAATCGCTCGTGGATCGGCCTGAGCGCGTGCATGTCATTTGCACGGGACGAAATGCGCATCCCAAACTGGTCGAAGCAGCCGATTTGGTCACCGAAATGAAGGACGTAAAGCATCCCTATACAAAGGGCATTCTTGCGCAGCGCGGAATTGATTATTAGAAAGGAGGCGGGGGCCAATGCGTGTCCGGTTCCGCCATGACCTGGTTTAAGCGGGAAAAAAGCGCTATTGAAAATCCAACGCCCGTCGATGAGCGGCGCGTCCGCACCGAAGGCCTCTGGACCAAGTGCAACGCCTGCCGTGCCATCATCTGGAAAAGGGATCTCGAAGCAAATTGGGAAGTGTGTCCCAAGTGCGATCACCATTTCCGCTTGGGCGCCCGCCGGAGACTGGAACTTCTCCTCGACGACGGCCAGTGGACCGAGCATGACGCGGAGCTGGCCTCGAGCGACCCTTTGCATTTCACCGATACGCGCCCTTACGCGCAGCGCCTTCTGGAAGCTCAGGAAAAGCTCGGCATGAAAGACGCAATCATGACGGCCGAAGGAACGCTCGCGGGCCGGCGGGTGATTTGCTGCTCGATGGAGTTCGGGTTTATCGGGGGTTCGATGGGCGCGGTCGTCGGCGAAAAAGTCGCACGCGCGATCGAACGCTGCCTTGCCGAGAACATCCCCCTCGTGATCGTCTCCTGCTCGGCTGGCGCGCGCATGATGGAAGGCGCAGTCAGCTTGATGCAGCTCGCCAAGGTGGGAGCAGCCCTGGCCCGGCTGGACGACGCGCGCGTCCCGTTCATCTCGGTGTTAACCGACCCAACCACAGGAGGGGTGAGCGCGAGCTACGCCATGCTGGGCGATCTGAACATCGCCGAGCCGGGAGCGATGATCGGTTTTGCCGGACCGCGCGTGATCGAACAGACCATCCGCCAGAAGCTTCCCGAAGGCTTCCAGACGGCGGAATTCCTTCTTGAGCATGGCTTCCTTGACGCCATCGTTCCCCGCAAAGAGCTCAAAGCTTACATCGCGCAGGCCCTCGGTTTCTTCCTCGACTGAAATGACCTATGAAGAAGCGGTTCGCGAGCTGCTGGCCTTAGGGCGGGAACTGGCCGCGCCTCAGCAAGCTCGCGTGCAAAAATTCGGCCTCGCCAATATCCTCACGCTCGCAGGGCATCTCGGTAATCCCCAGCAATCGATTGCCTGCCTTCACATCGCCGGGACGAACGGCAAAGGCTCGACGGCGGCGATGCTCGAATCCATCTTTCGTACCTCCGGTTATCGCGTGGGCCTTTACACTTCGCCGCACTTGGAACGCATCAATGAACGCATTCGCATCCAGGGCGGGGACATCTCGGATGAAAAGTTTGCCTCGGCCTGGGAGCGCGTGCGGGCGATGATCGAATCGCTGCTCGCAAGCGGCAGACTCGCCGCGCATCCGACCTACTTTGAATCGATTACTGCACTGGCGTTTGTAGCCTTCGCTGAAGCAGGGGTCGATTTCGCCATCTATGAAGTCGGCCTGGGTGGCAGACTCGATGCGACCAATATCGTCCAGCCGCAGGTTGCCGTCATCACTTCGATTGACTTCGACCACGAAGGTTTTCTCGGCTATTCCATAGCGGAAATTGCCGCCGAAAAGGCAGGCATCATCAAACCGGGCGCGTGGGTGGCGAGTTCTGCCGAAAGAGGGGAAGCACGAGCCGTGATCGCGCGCCGCTGCCAGGAGGTCGGTGCGTGGCTGGTCGAGGTGGACCAGACCTGGCGGCTCGAAGATGTCCGCGCCTCGGCTGGCTACTATCGTGCTCGGGCGCTCTCGGTCGACTCGGGAAGCCCGCTCAGTTTGGAACCGTCGCTCGCCGGCCGCTTTCAGCTTCGCAACGCCCTTGCGGCGGCGACTGCTGCGCGACTGGCCGCCAAGCGCGGGTTCGCTGTCACGGACGAAGCCATCGAGCAAGGCATACGTTCGACAAGATGGCCCGGCCGGCTGGAGCGGCTCCAGGCGAGCCCGGCGGTTTATCTCGACGGCACGCATAATCCCTCCGGCGCAAACGAGCTGCTCACCTTTTGGAAGGAGAATCTCAGGGGCCGCCGCATTTTGCTCGTCTACGGCGCGATGCGCGATAAAGCCGTCGATGAAATTGCGGGATGCCTGTTTCCCGCTGCCGACTTCGTGATCTTCACCCAGCCGCTTCAGCCTCGTGCCATCTCAGCCCCCCTTCTGGCGGAAATGACCGGACATCTGGCGAAGAGTTCGATCATCATCCCCGAACCTTCCGAAGCGCTCGAGCACGCCATCGATATCGCCTTGCCGGAGGATGCCATTTTCGCTACCGGTTCGCTCTACCTGGTGGGCGACCTGCGCTCCTATTGGTCCCGACGAAATTCGATCGAGCATGTCCATCCGGTTCCCGCCGCCAAGTCTTCGAAACGCTGAGAGTTCTCCCAAAACTCATATTCCCCATCTCCGAATCATAGGATGAGGGCTTCTGTTTTGATTGTGCCGCGCGGAAATCTGCGAAATCGAGCCGAGAAGCGAGCAGCAAAACCCCGCTCCGCACGTCTAACGTTCCAGACGAGAAGCAGCGGGGTGAGCTGTGACGCGTGACGAAAGGCGACAAGTGCTCGAGTCGTTTGGTCGCGCGCCTATGCTTCTCGCCGGCGCCTTGCGACAACTCCCTAAAAGAATGTGGCTGTATAAGCCCGCGCCCGACCGCTGGAGTATCCACGAGATCATCGTCCATCTGGCCGACAGCGAGGCGAGTTCTTACCTCCGCTGTCGCTACCTGATCGCGGACCCGGGAATCGCCATACCCGAGTTTGATCCGGAGAAATGGGCAAGCACGCTCGGTTATTTTCACCAAAGCACCCGGGAGGCGCTTGAAATCATTCGCCGCCTGCGCCGAGTGACCTACAACCTGCTTGCCAAGCTCCCTGAATCAGTCTGGCGGCACATCCCCCCCGAGGACTCCGAGCGAGGCGCGATGAGCCTCGAACAGTGGATTGAGCGCCAGGAGCAGCACATTCCCCATCACATCGACCAAATCAAGCAGAATTACCAGTCCTGGCTTGGCACCCACCCGCCGCGAAAGGCTCGCACGGGCCGGGAGGGGTCCCGCTTCATATCGCTTTCAGCCGAGGTCTGCTAACCGATTTGAACCTTCGTGGGTTGATGGCGGCGGGCGGCGATGCTACGATGGTTGTTAGATGAGTCTCCAAGCAGGTCGCAAGGCCCGAATAGGCATCCCGTATCGCACTAGAAACGAAGAACTTACCGGAGATTTCGGCAAGCTCGAAAACTACATCGACTCGGTGCGCAAGGCCGGGGCCGAAGCCGTCGTAATTTCGCTGGGTCTGGGCTCGCTCCATCTTGCGAAGATCGCGCGCACGCTCGATGGCGTCGTTTTGACTGGCAGCCCCGCCGATGTAGATCCCGCGCGTTTTCGAGCCCCCAGGCACGCCAAATGCGCCGATCCTGACAAAGACCGCGAGCGGACCGATTCTGCTTTGCTGGAGCATTGTCTGGCGGAGAGAAAACCGGTGCTGGCCATCTGTTACGGCATGCAGAGCTTGAACGTCTTTCTCGCCGGCACCCTCATTCAGGACATCCAGAGCGAGGTCGAAGCGGCGATCGAGCACGATTGGGATGACTCGCCAGGTGCTCCGGATCGCACCCACGCGATCTCGATCGAGCCCGACTCGCGTCTTGCCCAGACCGCCAGCGGCTTCCAAGCGCTGGTGAACAGCTCCCATCATCAGGCCGTCGGCCAGCCGGGGCGCCATTTGCGGGTCGTCTCTCGCACGAGCGACGGTGTGATTGAGGCGGTCGAATGGAGAGGTGACGCCAACTGGATTTTGGGAGTGCAATGGCATCCGGAGCGCATGGCCGAAACTGACTCGCTCGCACGAGGCCTGTTCGCGGATCTGGTTGCTGTCGCTCGGCTGGGGAAAATGCCCGCGCAAGCCTAGCCGTGGTATGCTCGGAAGTGAGAAACTGCCGTTGGTTCCCAGCCGGGATGGCGTGAAACGGAAAAAACTGCGAAGCCACCTGCTTCGGCGGTCACACGGTTTGCGGGGCAACCTTCATCACTGCTCGAGTGTCAATGTAAAGTGGAGCTCTCTGCTGTGCGCATAACCCTTCTGCCCTTATTGCTTCTCTTGGGCGCCTGCTTGATTACGCCGGCTGCCGCGTCGGCTCAGGGCGATCAGTTCCTGATGCCGGATCAGAGCGCCGCCAAAGCCAAGCAAATCCTCAACCAGGCCATCAACGCGCTTGGCGGATCGGCCTATCTCCAACTCCACGACACGACGTGCGACGGCACCATCAGCACCTTCGATCATTCGGGCGACCTCAATGAGTTCATCGCTGTGCACGATTCCCAGGAACTGCCCGACAAGGACCGCACCGAGTACATCCGCAAGGGCCGGAACACCATTCTTCAGTATGTGGTCGGCATTGACGGCTTGGAGTACTCCCACGGCGGAATGGTGATCACGGTTTTCAACGGGAATCAGGGCTGGAGCTACGACCGCAGCGGCGTTAGCCAACTCCCCGCCAGTTCCGTAAATCAGTTTCAGGAACAGGTGAAGCGAAGCATCGACAACATACTGCGCTTCCGCCTCAAGGAGCCGGGGATGATCTTCCGGTACGCCGGCCCAGACATCGTGGAGCTGAAGAAGGTGGATTGGATCGAGCTGACCGATGCTGATAATCACACGATTCGAATCGCCATCGACCAACAGACCCACCTGCCGATTCGCAAGAGCGCCGAGATGCGCGATCCCAAAACGCAGCTCAAAACCGAAGAAATCGAATACCTGTCGAACTATCACGCAGTCGACGGCATCGCGACTCCGTTTCAAATCGAACGCGAGCGGAACGGCTTTAAGATCTTCCAGGGTTTCTACGAGAAGTGCGCTTACAACACGAATTTGCCCGACTCGCTCTTCACCCGTGCCTCACTCGATGAGCGCTGGACTCAATCCGGCAAAAAAGACGCCAAGAAGAAAGACAAAGACTCTTCTTCGAACGAGTAGCGAAGGCCGGCGCTCGGATGCTCCGTTCCCGGAGTATAATCGCGGGATGGCGCCAAAGGGAAAATTGTCCCGGATGCACGGCACTACGGTGTTGTGCGTTCGCAGGGACAACAAGGTTGTCCTCGCCGCCGACGGGCAGGTCACGCTGGGAGAAACCGTCATCAAGCACAGCGCCCGGAAAACGCGGCGCTTGTTCAACGATAAAATCCTGGCCGGTTTTGCCGGCAGCACGGCGGACGCCCTTTCGCTGTTTGCTCGCTTTGAAAACAAATTGCAGGAATATCACGGCAATCTGGCTCGCAGTGCGGTGGAACTGGCCAAGGAGTGGCGCACCGACCGCTCGCTGCGTCATCTGAATGCGCTGCTGATTGTGGCCGATGCGAAGGGTACCTTCCTGCTGTCGGGTGATGGCGACGTGATCGAACCCGACGATGGCATTTGCGCCATCGGCTCGGGCGGGCCGTACGCCCTGTCGGCCGCGCGCGTGCTGGCCAAGCACACCAAGATGAACGCCAAGGACATCGCCCAGGAAGCGATGCGCATCGCCAGTGAAATTTGCATCTTCACCAACGCCAATTTCAGCGTCGAAGAATTGTAGGGGAATCATGGTGATTTACTTGTCCGGTGACCAGCAAACCGAAGAAGCCGAGGCGCTTCCTTCGTTCGATGAACTGACGCCGCGCGAAATCGTCGGCGAACTGGACAAATACATCGTCGGCCAGACTGCGGCCAAGAAGGCCGTGGCCATCGCTTTGCGCAACCGCGTGCGCCGCCAGAAATTGCAGCCCGAAATCGCCGAAGACATCCTGCCGAAGAATATCTTGATGATCGGGCCTACGGGCGTGGGCAAAACGGAAATTGCGCGGCGCCTGGCGCGCCTGGCCGGCTGCCCGTTTGTGAAAGTAGAAGCCTCGAAGTACACCGAGGTCGGTTACGTGGGTCGCGATGTCGAGTCCATGGTCCGCGACCTGGTGGAAACGGCCATCGACATGGTGCGCGAAGAAAAACTCGATGAAGTTGCCGAGCGAGCCGAACAAGCCGCCGAAGAGCGCCTGCTCGATCTTCTCTTGCCCCCCTCTACTCCCGCCCCGAACGCCGCCGACGGAGGCGAAGCGCAGCGCCGCGAACAAGCCCAGCGAACGCGCGATAAGCTGCGCATCCAGCTCCGCGAAGGAAAGCTGGACCAGCGGCTGGTGGAAGTCGAAGTGCGGGAACGCTCCATGCCCTCGTTTGAAATCATCACCAACCAGGGCGTCGAGGAGATGGATATCAACGTCAAGGACATGCTCTCGGGCATGTTTGGACAGCAGAAGAAGAAGCGGAAAATGACCGTTTCCGAGGCCTTCGACTACCTCATCCAGGAGGAGGAAAACCGCCTGATCGACATGGACCAAGTGACGCGAATCGCGGTCGATCGTGTGGAGCAGATGGGAATTCTCTTCATCGATGAAATCGACAAGATCGCCGGCCGCGAATCCGGGCACGGACCCGACGTTTCCCGGGAAGGCGTTCAGCGCGATATCCTGCCCATCGTCGAAGGGACCACCGTCAACACGCGCTACGGCATGGTCCGCACCGATCACATTCTGTTCATCGCTGCGGGTGCGTTCCACACCTCCAAGCCGTCCGATCTCATTCCCGAACTGCAAGGGCGCTTTCCGATCCGCGTCGAATTGAGCTCGCTCACCGAGGGCGATTTCGTACGCATCCTCACCGAGCCTAAAAATGCGCTCATCAAGCAGTACATGGCGCTGCTGGATACCGAAGGGTTGAAACTCTCCTTCGCAGACGATGCGGTCGCGGCCGTCGCCCGATTCGCCGCCAAGGTCAACGAGCAGACTGAAAACATCGGCGCGCGCCGCCTGCACACCATCCTCGAGAAGGTTCTGGAGGATATTTCTTTCGAAGCTCCGGAAATGAAGAAGAAAACGATCAAGCTGGACGCTGCCTACGTTCAGAAGCAACTCGCGGACATCGTGAAGGATCAGGATCTGAGCCGCTACATTCTATAGAAAAGCGAAAATGGGAACGTCCCGGCCTTGCACGAGGGACGCGCGTTCGTGCGCGTTCCATTTTCTGATCGCGTTGGCTCTGTTTTCGATTGGCTGCGCCTCACCGAGCGAGCCCGTCGAGCGCAAGCCCGTTGTCGCAGAAAAGATCGGAGACCTCAGTGCGGTGCAGGCGGGCAATGATGTGGTTCTTAGCTTCACCCTGCCGACGGAGACCGTCGATCGCCGCGCACTCACCCAGCCTCTCTCCCTTGAGATTTACCGCAGCATCGGCGAGCCAGGAGCGAATGCGGCGGCGCAGCTGGCGCTCGTGGCGACCATCCCTTCCGGCGAGGTTGCTCAATATTCAACCGAAGGACGGGTTCGTTGGGTGGATTCCTTGAAAGCCGCCGATTTTGCGGGGCTCGACGATCTCGCCAGCGCCTCTTACAGCGTTCGCACGCGCGCATCGGTGAAGCAAGACTCTGATCCTTCCAATGTCGCCTCCCTTCGCGTTCATCCGGCGTATGAGCCAATCGCCGATCTCAAAGCCGAGGTCACCCGGTCCGCGATCATTCTGACCTGGACCCCGCCAGCGAAAACTCTTACTGGTCAAGCCCCCCCGGTAGGCGGCTACCAGATCTATCGAGGCGCAACCGGCAAGGAAGCCGTGGCCCCGCCACTTGTGAGAATCGGCGAAACCAGCTCCCCGACTTTTCAGGATAGGCAGTTTGAGTTCGGCCAAACCTACCTGTATTCGGTGCGAAGCGTCGTCGGCCCCGGCAGCGAGGCCATCGAGTCGGCCGACTCGAATCTGGTCACCCTCACCCCGCGCGACACGTTTCCGCCCGCGGCTCCCACGGGACTGGTCGTTGTGCTAGTTCCCCGACAGGCGGGAACCGCTCCACAACTGGAGCTTTCTTGGGCCATCAGCCCGGAAACCGAAGTGGCCGGTTACAACGTCTATCGAAGCGAGCAGACAGGTGTTCGGGGAGAACACCTGAACCCGGAACTGTTGCTTACGCCTGCGTTTCGCGATATGAATGTCGAACCCGGCCACCGCTACCTGTATACCGTTACGGCCGTTGACCGCTTCGGAAACGAAAGCGCACCGAGCGAGGTTATCGCGGGCAGCGTGCCGGCAGAAAATCAGTAGCCCTATGACAGAATTACTGACCAGCAAGCCGGAGGCTTCCGCGCCGCACCCTACGGTCCGCTACGGGCTTTCGACCGGCGCCCTGCTTGTGATCACCATGCTCGCGGCGCTGGTCGCCGCGAATCGAACTCCCTCCCTGGAGCGATACGCCCTTGAGCGCAACGCGATCTCCTTTGGCCTGTTCATCCTGTTCATGTTGATTCCCGTGGTGCGCTTTTGGAATCGCCCTCTCAAGATGTTCGGCGCGGCCATCATCGGATGGACAATCTTCGCAGCCGCCTACGACATCGCCGGAATGGTCTTCGAGAACCTGTTCGATTCCCTCCGACACACTCCGCTGATGGTGCTGTGTGAAGGGGCCGTGGTCTATGGGGTGTGCTCGGTTGTGTCGTGGGTGGCGGGAATGTGCATCCAAGCCCGGCACCATCGGATTGCGCCGAGCCGAAAGGCAGCGAGTGAAGCGGCTCGCCACGTGCGATGAAACTCTGCCGATTTGAGCCGATCGAAGCCGCCGGGCGCCTCCCCGGACGCACGCCAGCGGAGGCCTATCAAAGTTCTCATGCCGGAATCGTAGAAGACGGAGTGATCCGAGAAATTTCCGGCGAAATTTGGGGCGAGCGCCAGCCCACAGGCCGCGAATTTCCAGTCGAGAGGGTTCGCTTTCTCCCGCCTTCGTGGCCGAGCAAGATTATCTGCATGGCGCGCAACTATCTCGATCACGCCGCCGAAATGAATATTGAGGCTCCCAAACAGCCGGTGATTTTTTCCAAACCGCCGTCGGCGATCATCGCGCCGCTGGACGAGATTGTTATGCCGCACATTTCCAAGCGTGTCGATTACGAAGGTGAGCTGGCTTTCCTCATCGGGCGCCGCTGCTCCCATCCGAAACCATCGGAAGAAATCGCGCCTTACATTTTGGGCTACACCTGCTTGAACGATGTGACCGCGCGCGATCTCCAGCGCCTGGACGGGCAATACACGCGCGGGAAAGGGTTTGACACATTCTGCCCGTTCGGACCGGTGATCGATACCGAGCCTCCCTCGCCCCATACCCGGATCGAGACCTTCGTGAACGGCACAAAAAGGCAATCCGCGCGGGTAGCGGACATGGTCTTCGGCATCGAGACGATCTTTCGCTGGATCGCCGAAGCGATGACGCTCGAGCCCGGCGATTTGATTGCCACCGGCACCCCCGCCGGCGTCGGCCCTCTCAGTGCGGGCGACGTTGTGGAAGTTCGCGTCGACGCGATCGGCACCCTTCGCAACCGGGTCGTCGGTCCGCGCGATTAGCCGGCCATAGCAGCAAACCCCCATTTCGACGGCAGCCCGAACCAGGGCGGAGACTTGCGCAAAGCGACCCCGTGCTTCCCCTGCCGTAACTTTCTCGCAACTTGTCTCTGTTTCGGCGGCCGACCGAATTACTTGCCCTATAATCTATAGCGTTTGGCCCGGTGAGTTTGATCTTCACCTGACAGAGGACGCGCATTGAAAGAGCTTGTGAGCGATTGGCACAATCTGGTTCCCGCGATCGGCATCGCTGTGGTGACCGCCATCGGGATTTTCTTCCTATTTCAGCGCAAACCCGAAGACCCGATGGAAATGGAGCGTTCGCGCCGCGCCTATCTCAATCGAGTCGGCCGGATCGCCGAAGGCCACGTGGTCGAAATTGTCGATCAGGCGCGGGCGACGATCGCAACCAAAGGCGAACGCAAGCTCTCATCTGCGCTCAAACGCACCCCGGTCGCCGACGGTCCCCGAAAACTGCTCTACTACAGCTACGCGATTTCCGGCGTGACTTATGAAACGGCACAGGACATCACGGGCATGGAAGAGCGGGCGCATCTTGGCCGCGTCGCATCGGGACAAACCGCCAGCGTCAAGTACGACCCCTCGAATCCCAGCAATTCCATTCTTCTCGCCGACGACTGGTCCGGCCTGCACTAGCTATCCGGTGCCCTCAATGACCGAGCCGTCGGGCGTGCGCATTTCGTTGGGATGCTCATCGGTGATGGGGTGCTTGGCGGCGAGCGCTTCATCGATTTCGATTCCCCACCCTGGTTTCTCGCTAATCCAGGCGTAGCCGTCCCGGATTTCCGCGCAGCCATGAAAAACATCCTGGACGAGCGGCGGATAGTCGAAATGCTCGTGAATGCCGAAATTGTTCTGGGTAAGATCAAGGGTCAGATTGGCCATGTGGCCCACCGGCGAATTCGGGCTGCCATGCCAGGCGAATTTCACTTCGTAGTTTTCGGCAAATGCCGCGATCTTGCGCGCCGCGGTAAAACCTCCGACGTGCGACACGTGATGACGGACGTAGTCGATCAGGCGCTCTTCGACCAGCGGGCGCCATTCCTGCGGATTCGTCCAGAGTTCGCCCACGGCCAGCGGAGTGCTGGATTGCTGGCGCACGATCCGGTAATGACCCGTCTCTTCCGGTGAGAATAAATCCTCGCAGTAGAACAGACGAAACTGCTCGACATCCTTTGAGAACTGCGTCGCTCGCACAGGATCGAGCAAGGAATGCACATCGACGCCCAATCCGATTTCCGGAGGCATCTCTTGCCGAAACGTCTCGAAGGCCGCAAGAATCTTGCGCGTCTCCTTATCGCGATCGAACGGAATCGAGCCGTCATCGAATTTCGGCTGGCCGTAGAGATTGCTCACCGCGCCATCGCGCACGAACATCGCCACCAGCAGATAACGGCATCCTCGTTCGACCAGCTTCCTGGAATTCTCGACCAACTGTTTGCCTGGATCCTGGTCCGGTCGTCCCATTCCCACATGGAGATAAATGGCCGCCGCTTCCCGCACTTTGCCACCCACGAGCTGGTAAACGGGCATCCCGGCCTGGCGGCCTTTGATGTCCCAAAGCGCATCCGAGAGGCCGCCGATCGCGCTATTGAGCACCCCGTCGTTTTTGTAGTAGGAACTCATGTAACAGATCTGCCAGATCTGCTCGATGCGCTCGGTCGTTCGGCCCAAGACCAGCGGCTTGAGGTAATCCTCCACGGCAGCGCGAACCAGCCTCGAGCGCCCGCCGGGAAACGAGTGCGTGGCGCAGCCGTAACCGTACAGGCCGGCTTGGTCGGTCGTCACTTTGACAACCGTCGAGTCATTCACGCCGCCCCCTCCTACCTCGATCACCGTGACGTCCTGGATACGCGGAGCCGGCATGCCGCGCGTGGCCTGCTCGACGGCCGCCTGGGCCTCCTGCTCTTTCTTTGTGGTTGCGCCTAGAGCACATGAACCCCTCCACAGCTCGGCGAAGGCCGCTCCTCCGCCAAGCATGGCCCACCTCAACAGCGCGCGCCGGCTGGCAACGTCTCCCGATTCCCCGGGTTTTCGACCGTTCATGACACACCTCGCTTTTACAACCGCGGCGATTGTATCCGGAACTGGAGGCAAAGGCTGAGCTTTCCTCCGTAAGCAGGGAAGCAATGGTCTCGGGTGTGAGCGGCGCCGGTCCCCGTACAGCAAATCAAGAAGGAAACCGAGGCAATCGCACCGGACAGCTAGCCCTGCGGTTCGATTTCTGATCGTTTTTTGTGTTCAGCTTCGGGCTTTCTGGAGGATTCTTACTCCGTCGCGGCCGCTCAAGATCACTTCGCTCGAGAGGCCGAGAAAAAGGCCATGCTCGATTGCGCCCACCACGTGATCGAGATGATGGGCAGTTTCCTTGGGATTCGGGATGGGCCCAAAAGCGCAGTCCATGATGAAGTTCCCACCATTGGTGAGGAAGGGCTTCTGATCGTTGCCCAGGCGCAGCGAGGGGTTCCCGCCGAGCTTCGCCAAGCACCTTGCGGTTGCCTGCCAGCCGAAGCGCACAACTTCGACAGGCACCGCCACAAGCGAGCCAAGCCGTTCGACCAGCTTCGATTGGTCCGCGACGATTACCAGCCGCTTGGACGCCGAGGCCACGATTTTCTCCCTCAGCAGCGCCCCGCCATGCCCCTTAATCAGTGAAAGAGTCCCGAGCTCGACCTCGTCGGCTCCATCTACCGTGAGATCGAGCTCGGTATGCTCGGCAAAGCTCGTGAGCGGAATCCGTAGGCTGCGCGCCTGGGTGGCGGTTTGCTCGGAGGTCGCGATGCCGGTAATGCGCAAACCATCTTCGGCGAGTCTCCTCCCGAGCGCACTCAGGAAATATGCCGTTGTCGATCCGGTGCCGAGGCCCAGGACCATGCCGTCTTCGACAAGCTTCGCCGCCGCTTCTCCCGCCGCTTTCTTCCATTTGTTTTGCTCGGATGGATCCATGGTGCTCGCCAGTGATTCGAGGATTTCAGGCAACCGGATCGATTACGACGCGACCCTTGGTTCCGCAATCCGCGCAGTAGAGCGCGATTCTTTCGACCGTCGACTACCGGCCATCGGCCGGGAGTTTGCCGGAGGATTCCATGATTTGACGCGCCAGGTAATTGGTGACGTGCGCCTCATCGCGCGCTTCGATGAGGTAGGCCGAACGCAGCAGCTGTTCTTTGCGCGTTCGGAGGCCGTCCCGGATGGCCTGCTGCACCTGCGCGTCTGCCAGTTCGCGCTGCCCGGCCGACTCTTTGGCGATCAGCTTCAAAATCACGTAGCCGCCGTCCTTGGTGTGGATCGGCTGGGTCGCCTGACCGGCTTTGAGCGAAAGAACCGCTCGCTTGAGCACCGGATCGGACTTATTGAACGCGGATTCGGGTTCAAATCCCAGATCGCCTCCGGTCGAGGCGCTGGGATCTTCCGAGTAGTCCATGGCCAGTTGCGCGAAATCAGCTCCTGCATCGAGCTTCTGCGCAAGCATAGCCGCCTTGCGGCCGGCTTCGGCCTCGTTGGTCGCTTTGTTGTTCTTGCGGTTGTAGACAGTCGGATCTGGGTGCGGCGTAATTACAATCTCCGCAATGTGATAGCGCGGTTCGACCACGTTGAACTGCGAGCGATTCTTGTTGTAGAAGTCAGTCACGTCCTGCTCGGTGATCGAGATTTTCGAAACCACTTCGCGATTGAGCAGCTTCTGGATTGAGAGCTGGCGGCGGATGTCGTTGCGCAAGTCGTCGACGGTGAGGCCGGTTTCTTCAAGCTTCTTCTGAAATTCCTCTTCGGTGTAGGGGCTTTTCGATTCGGTGAATTTTTCGTCGACCTCGGCGTCGCTGGCGACCAGGTTCATTTTGTTGGCGCGCTCGAGCAGGATTTCGCTATTGATCAGTTCATCGAGAATGCCGAGCTTGAGAGAAAGCGCCTCTTCCTGCGACGGCGCGGGTGCCTCGGTCGTCACGCGCGAGCGGAAGACTTTCTCGACCTCTTGCCGCAGGATTTGCTTGCCGTCAACAACCGCCCAGACGTCGGGCCCCGGGGCAATCTGCTGTCTGCATCCGGCGAGCGCGCACACGCCGAGTATGGCGATGACAAGGGGCTTGGGTCTCAACAGGTCTCCTTCCGAGAGGGCACGGCCCGGCAACAGCCGGGCCATCATCAGGCAGCTTTTTTCACGCGACCGGAACGAATGCAGGCCGTGCAGACGCGTACGTGCTTGCGCACGCCGCCAATGACTGCGCGTACGCGGCGCAGATTGGGATTCCAGCGGCGACGCGTGACGTTGTGCGCGTGGCTGATGGTGTTGCCATAGTGCGGCTTCTTGCCGCAGATTTCGCATGCCAATGCCATTTGGGCCGACTCCGAATCGAAAAAATTCCCCACCATTGCGAAGGGATGGATTGAGTTCACATGGTATCAGAGTTTCGCTTTACGGTGGGCGGCAATTTCGGCATCCAGGATGCACTCAAAAAACGGCTCAATGAAACCAACAGCCTTGATTGGACAAAAATGCCCCACTCCTGCCTGCGCGACAGGAATGGGGCGGCGGAATTGCTCGTTCAGAACAGGACCTTCAAAGCGAACTGGACGATGCGCGGAGGTACCGAGCTGTTCTGGACCTGCCCAAACGTGGTGTCCGCGATGTTGTTGACGGGCGGATTGAACTGCGCGTGATTCCAAACGTTGTAGAACTCGGCGCGGAACTCGGTGTCGAACCTTTCGGTGACTTTCGTATGCTTGATGATCGAAATATCCCAGTTGTTCTGCCCGGGACCCATGATCGACCCCACGGCAGAATTCCCCCAGCCGTAGCCCGCGCCCATGAACGTGTAACCGGGATCGCCCGTAAATGGATTGGGAAACGCGCCGCAAGGATCCAATGGGCTGCCTCCAGGGTTCGGGATACCACCGATGCACGGCCCCACCGCACTGAAAGCGCCGGTGTTGATCCAGCCTGTCAGCGCACGGTGCTCCGTGCTGCCAGGCGTGGTCAGGTCGGTCCCCTGGCACACGCCGTAAAAGTTGCATTTGCCGGTATTGGCCGGGTTCAACTCGCCGCGCGAGCCCGACCCGCCAAACCCTGCTCCTAATGGGGAGTAAATTGTGCCTAAGTTGGTGTTAATTACCGTAAAAGGCTGGCCGCCCTGTATTGTGGTGACGCCGGAGACTGTCCAGCCGCCGAGAACGTGGCCGGAAATGCCTTGCGTATTCTTGTACGGCAGGTCGTAGCTATAAGCCACGATGAGGCGCTGCGGGCGGTTGAAAGCCGCAAGCCCATACTGCTGGCCAAGATCGAGCGGATCGTTGCTCGAAGCACCGCCGGAAAGGACATTTCCGGGAGCAGCAATGCCACCGCCAGCCTCTGATGCATTGATGTTTGTGATGAGCTTGCTCCAAGTATAGGACGCCTGAAGCAGAATTCCATGCGAGAACTGGTGACGAAGTTGGACCTGCAGGCTGTCGTAGAGCGAATCGCCCACTGTGGAAGTCGTAGACATGCCAGTCGGTCCGTAACCCAAGTACCTGACCCGCCCAAGCGCATTGCCCGGATAGGCGCCACTGTTTCCAGTGTTGTACAGAATCTGGGTGGCGGGGTTGATATTGGCTACGTCATTGAACGGCAGAGAGTTGGGGGTACCTCGCGCACCTGATCCGATAATCATCCGCTCATTCTGCGGATCGGTTGGCTCATTCGGAGCACCGGGCACGAGGAACGCGATGTTGATGGGACGCGCCCAATCATAGAGGTGCGTGCCATGCTGCCCTACATACCCCACATCCAACACCCAGTTGCGAGCAAAGGCATATTGGAGATCGAGATTGTATTCCTGAATTAGCGGGGAACCGAGGAACTCGCTATCAGATGTTCCGCCAAGCCCTAGGCCTCCGCTATTGTCCTCGATCAGGGTTGCGCCGGTCGCGGGGCTGCCGGCTAGAACCTGGAGCGTGCGCGGCGTCCACCCCAGGATTGAGCCCTGGGACACACCAGGCACCAGGGGTAGATTCAAGGAATTGCCCGGAAAGCCGGCATTCGCATAGCCGTTGTTGGGCGAGTTGCCTTCCTGATTGTCTGCCAGCAAGTTCGCATATACTGCGTCGTAGAAAATGCCGTAACCAGCGCGCACAACGAGCTTATTGGTTAGCTGCCAAGCCAGTCCCACGCGCGGACCAAAATTGTCGATCGGAGGGCCGTGAACTAGCGTCTTGTTCGTGTTGACCAGCACGCCGGTTGCTCCACCCCGATATCCGGGGAAGATACCTGCTCGTGCGATGAACCCGCATCCGCTGAGCGCAATGGGGCTGCCGCATCGCGGAAAATTGGGATTGTAGTTGGACCCCACGACAGAGCCGGTGAGAGTGCCGATCTGGTTGCTGATACAACCGGCGGAGCCAAAGGCTGTACCGTTTCCGCAGGCCAGGTTACTGGCTTGCTCGCCGAGGAAGAACGAGCCTGTGTTGACTAGAGCAGTGGCCGAAGTCCAGTTGTTGCCGTACACGCCACCTTCGACGTCGGTCGGATACCCGTCATATTCCCAGCGCACCCCCAGGTTGAGCGTGAGCTTCGGCGTTACCTTGATGTCATCTTCGGCATAGGCGGCAAATTCGTTCGCCCTCAGTCCAAGCGGGTTGCCGATGGGTGAGGCGAGTCCATAAAAATTGGCGAGGACACTGCTAAACGTTGCCGGGGTCGTGGTGTAGGGCGGGCCGCTCGAGCTGGTCAGGAAGTCGCTCACCGTCGGGAAGATCAATCCCCCTCTGGAGAGCAACGCCACGTTGTATTGAAGACGATCGACTTCGACACCGGCGCGAATCGCGTGCTTGCCGTGATTCCAGGAGATGTTGTCCTTCGTCTCGAATGTGTTGAATTTATTGATGCCGGAAGCAAAAAAGTTTCCCCCGGTGTTTAACGCCCCGGTCGCGTAGCCCACCGGCTTACCGCTCGTATCGGCCAGCGGGAGACCGCCAATCGACAGCGTGGGAACCTGCAGCAGTATGTCATTGATGCCGGTAGCCGGGTTGCTGCAACTACCGAGGAGTTCCGGCGGAGTGATACCCACTGAGCAGGCAGTGAAATAATTGCCGGGCACGGCGAGCTGCGTCTCCCGAACGTAGGAAAACAGCACTTCGTTGACCAGATTATTGGTCGCCACGGTGGTCAGCTTAACCGTTTCGTTCAGTGCTCTGTAAGTAGTGTCTTCCGGTGAGCCCGGGGCGCAGCTGTTGACCAAATTTCCGATTCCGTCAAGACAAACGAAGGATTGAACCTGCGGATCGTTCGAGTAGAAGAACTTCTGATAGAACGTGTTCTTCGAGTTAATCAGGTATTCAA
>JASHRC010000241.1 GCA_030037525.1 Candidatus Acidiferrales bacterium
TTGCGCTCGACAACGCCCTGAGTAAGGCTAAGCTCCTCAAGTAAATCAAACTTCTTAACGCTGAATTCCATTTCTTCTGCAGTCCTTACACCGGTTTCTGGTGTCATCGTGAGCCTTCGCCTACTTTACTTCTTTTCTCTAATCTATAGAAAGAATAACGTCGTCTTCGCCGCAGCTGTGAGTTTGTGGGGAAGCCACTCATCTGGAAGCAGCCAGGCAAGTTATTCGCTGCGTACCGTTGTGGATCTTGAGTGGGTGCTGTGGGATTCCTAGGGTCATTCGCAGTGCCTTTTGCTCGATTCACATTCGGTTCACAATTCTTTCACAACCCGATAGAAGAAAAACCATATCGCCATAAGCGAAGTCTAACCGAATGAGTCCATTATCCTGTTGATGGTCTTGTTTAAATCTTTGTCCTTTTGCCTGAGACTTTCGATCTTGTTAATGGAGTGAAGGACGGTCGTGTGGTGCTTGCCGCCAAACTGCTTTCCGATCTCAGGCAGCGAGGCTGTGGTGAGCTGTTTTACCAGGAACATGGCGATCTGCCGCGGGAAGGCAATCACCTTGGAGTTGCTACGGATTTTCAGATCCTGTGCGCGCATGCCAAAATGCTCGCTAACGCGCTTTTGGATCTGCTCGATGGTGACTTTCTTCTCCTGTGTTTCGATGATGTTTCTAAGCACTTGTTGTGCAGTTGCCTGGTTGATTTCCGCACCGGTAAGCGAGGAGTAGGCAATCAAACGAATCAACGCACCCTCCAGCTCGCGGATATTCGATTTGATTGCCCGGGCGATGAACTCAGCCACATCGTCGGGTAAGTGTACGTGTTCGCTATCAGCCTTCTTCTGCAAAATAGCGATTTTTGTCTCGAGGTCGGGCATTTGGATGTCGGCAATCAGACCCCATTCAAAGCGTGACCGAAGCCTCTCTTCGATTGCGGAAATCTCCTTCGGGGGACAATCGGAGGAGATGACGATTTGCTTCTGCTGGTCGTAGAGTGCGTTAAAGGTGTGGAAAAACTCCTCTTGGGTACGCTCGGCCCGGGCTATGAATTGAATATCGTCCACCATAAGGACATCCATATTGCGGAAGCGGTCCCGAAAGGCCGGCATCCGCTCAAAGCGAATTGCTGCAATCACCTCGTTGGTGAACTTCTCAGCGCTGATGTAGGTCAGCCGCAAGGCGGGATTCCGGCGCTTGAGCGCGTGTCCGATCGCCTGCATCAAGTGCGTCTTTCCCAGCCCCACTCCACCATATAGGAAAAGGGGGTTGTAAGACTTGGAGGGTTGTTCGGCAACGGCAATGGCTGCGGCGTGCGCAAATTGATTGGACTTACCGACAATGAATCGGTCGAAGGTATAGCGCGGGTTCAGCTGGGTGTCCGAGGAGTCAAAATCGAGTTTTGCCTGTGAAGCCTGGGCGGGGTGAGCCGCAACCGGCTCTGAGTCCGCGCAGATGAATTCGAGCGCCAGCCCCGGCCTGCCGATTTCACCCAGGACGGCTTGCAGCAACTCCCCATAGGTTTCCGTCAAGCGCTTGCAGAACAATCGAGTGGGAACGCGAACCACCAGTCGGTCGTCTTCGGCGCGCTCCTGCCGTGTAGGGCGGAACCAGGTGGCGAAACTGTGGGGGTTAACGCGCCGCTCGGCATGCTGCAAAATCTTGTCCCAAAGGCTCATCGGCCCAAACAACCCCCCGCCCCAGATTTCCACTGCTGTGGAAATACTGTGGAATTCCCGCTTCTGCGAGAAGCAACAATGGTAACTAACGTGTCGGGTTCGATTTACCGGACCGCACCCGGCAAGTGCGATGTCCTTAGCAACGCTGGGTCCGCTTTTTTGCTCAAGCTATGCGAGGCCGGATTCTGCCTAAATGCAGCCCGCTCGGCAAGAGAAAACTGAACAAATTTTTCGGATGCGCTTCACAGAGCATCCACAAGTTTTCCACAGAGAAATCGCATGGGTCGGCGGGCTGAAAAATCGCATAGGAACGCGAGATAGGTCTCTCTTGTGCGCAGCCATTGCGCCGACTTTTCCACAAATGGGCGTTTCAACAGCCCGTTGCTTTTTAGCGGGCCTTGCGCATTTCCGGACGAGCGATATCGAAAATTCCGTTTGGATTGTCGGCACCGAGATACGATCGTGTTCGGTCGAACTCAAGCGGTTTCCGGGCGCGGCATACCCGAAGCGATCGATTGCAAATCATTGAATGCAAAATAGGTTGGATCTTTGCTGCGGCGATCATTGTGGGGAAAAGGCGGCTTCTGGATTGCTCAGATGCTTGATCCTGCGCGAGCCGCCTCGAGGCACGGCCTTGCGATTTTACTTCGTCGGACCGTGGTCGGTGGGCGGAGCGGGCAGCTCGTGTGCCAGGAACTAATCCAACCGGAAATTGAGGCGCTCGATCGAACGGGCGCGGCCCGTGGAGCAATCGACGTCAATGAGCACGCTGTTCATTTGAATATCGCTCTCGGCGACGACAAAGCGCGACGGCATGGCGTCGAGGAAATGCTGAAGAATCGATCGCTTGTCCATGCCGATGATGGAATCGTGCGGCCCGGTCATGCCCACGTCTGTGATGTAGGCGGTGCCGCCGGGAAGGACGCGCTCATCGGCGGTGGGGACATGGGTATGGGTGCCCAGAACGGCGGAAACTTTGCCGTCGAGATACCAGCCCATGGCCACTTTTTCCGACGTAGCTTCGGCGTGCATGTCGACGACGATAACCTTTACATCCGGCGGAATGCGGGAGAGCTGGGCTGTTGCGGTGCGGAACGGATCGTCGACAGGCGCCATGTAGGTGCGGCCTTGAAGGTTCAGAACCGCGCAGCCAGCCCCATTTTTCGCCTGGCCGATATAGAGACCGGCCCCGGGCGAGCCGTTGGGGAAATTGGCCGGGCGCAGCAGTCGCGGCTCGCTGGGAAGATAGTCGATGATTTCCTTGCGCTTCCAGATGTGATTCCCGCTGGTGAGGACGTCGGCGCCCGCTTCGAAGAGTTCTTCGGCGATCTTCGGCGTGACCCCAAACCCCGACGCGGCATTCTCGCAATTGATGATCGAGAAATCGACGCTGCGCGCCGAACGAATGTCTGCCAGCCGCTCGTGGACGATCTTGCGGCCTGGGGAGCCAACGATGTCACCGATAAAGAGAATTTTCAAGGTAGACGGTTCCGCCGAGCCAGTTCGACCAGGTCACCGATTTCTGAGGAGCGGTCCACTTGGCCGTGCGTTGCTAGGCCTTGAACCCCACCTAACAGATCGGGCGCCCAGAGCCTGCTTTGAGGCTTTCCCGAGCGGCAAGCCGCCGAGACATGCACAAGGGCAGGACAACGCAAGCACCCTGGGATTCAGTGTTGGTTCAAATAAGCTTTCGCAACGTCACCTGCGTCGCAGGCCGACTCCAACACTCATTCTAGCAGGAAACTTTAGCGCGACGTTTTGAGGTTGGCCGGCGCCATCGGCAGGATCCTCGCCGCGCAAAAGCGGGGAAAGAGTCTCGCGCGCCAGCGGCAACAGCGCCGACCGCAGGTTGCGGGAGATCGCTTCGACCCGCCGAAATGGCAGACTCAATTCGACTGTTCGAGCGCCTTTTCGACCAGGGCCACACATTTTTCGACGCGCTTGCGCAGCGGGCCCGCGATTTCCTGCTGGCGCGAGCGTAGCGAGAACAATTCGTCGGCGATGTTCAGCGCAGCGAGCACCGCCACTTTCAGTGAATCCACGGTTCGCGCGGCTTCGGCAACCTCGCGCATCTTGGCGTCGACGTAGGCTGCCAACTCTCGCACGTAGGCTTCGTTTTCACCCGCGCTGACGTTGTAGCTCTGATCGTAAATGTCCACTTTCACCGTTGGCGCTCCCTCCCCGGGTTCGACCGGCCGCCATTGTCGACGATCGCGCCGCGCCGCGCAACTATCTTCGGGCCTGAGCGTTTTTCAGCTTGCCCGCAGCGTAGCACCGAGCTCGCGCTCGAGCGCACCGAGAATTTGCGAGGAATACTCAGCGATCTGGCGATCGGTCAAAGTCGCTTCCGCGCTCTGAAACGCCACGCGGATCATTAGGGAGAATTTTCCGGAGGGGATTTGCCCGCCTCGAAACAAGTCAGCGGCTTCGATGCTTCGCAGTTCCGGAATTCCGAGCGCGCACACCGCATCGACCACCTGGGTGAAGGTCACGCCATCGGCAAGCACCAGCGAAAAATCTCGTTCCACGGCGGGAAAACGGGGCAGAGGTTCGAATTTCCGCAAGACGCCAGCCTCCCGAACGGCTTCGAGCAAGGGTTCCAGCCGCAGCTCAGCTAAGAAAATCTCCTGGCGCAGCTTGAGTTGATCGGCAATCTTCCGTGCCAGCTCGCCGGCCACGCCGATCGGCCGGCAGGAAGACGACGCGGTCGACGGGTCCGGGATGCCGATTTCGCCCGCCCGAGCCGGATTGAGCCAGCTCTTGGTCATGGCACCCCAGCGCCACCGGCCCCCCGCCAAACGGCCGATGCCGTCCAGATCGCCTTTCAGATCCGCGAAGCCAAATTGGCGCGAAGTTTCGTAAAGGCTCTTCTCGCGGGCCAGGCCAGTCGCGCCGAGCGTGAGCACGGGCGTTTCCAGCGGCTCGCCCTTCCGCAGCTCGTAAGTTTTGCCCATTTCGAACAGGCGCAGGTTGCGCTGGCCGTGATTCAAATTCCATTCGAGCGCAGCCACCATGCTGACAACCCCGCTGGATCGCATCACCGATGCGTCCTCGGCCAGCGGATTGCCGATCACTGCCGGTACCGCGCCAGGGCTGCGGAAGATTTCGTCGCGCCGCCGATCCACGAGAGGAATGGTGACGATCTCCTGATAGCCGAGCGCGATCAGGCGCTGGCCCAAGAGATCGAGCGCTCCGGTGTGCGGAAGGCGCTTGGCGGGCTGTCTTGCGGCGGGCAAACGTGACGGGAATTTCTCGTAGCCGTAATGCCGCGCCACCTCCTCGATCAAATCGATTCCGCGTGTCACGTCGCGGCGCCACGAGGGCTGCCGGCACTCCCAAACAGCAAGGATCGACCCGGCGCTGCCGCGATGGGTGTCCTTGCGTACAGGATGAAATCCGAGCGCGCTTAGAATTTCCTCGATTTCCCGGTCCGGAATGTCGTCGCCGATCACGCGCAAGAGCTCCTTGCGCGAAAGCTCTATCGCGGGCCCTACCTCGCGCCGCGGATACACATCGACGACCCCGGCCAAAAGTTGGCCGCCCGCCAGCTGTTGAATGAGCTCCGCTGCCCGCCGCGACGCCAGCTCCGCCATTTCGGGGTCTGCGCCGCGCTCGAAGCGATACGACGCCTCGGTGCGCAGCCCGAGCGCCTTCGACGTGCGGCGCACGGAAATCGGATCAAACCAGGCAGATTCGATCAGCAGATTGCGACTCGCAAAACCGATTTCGCTTTCGGCGCCCCCCAGCACGCCGCCGATGGCTACGGCGCGCGAGGCGTCCGCGATCACGCACATGTCTGGTCCCAGCGTGCGCTCGACGCCATCGAGCGTCCGCATTCGCTCGCCCGGCCGCGCACGCCGCACCACAATTCGCTTCTCCGCGAGCCTGTCGAGATCGAATGCGTGCAGCGGATGGCCCAGCTCGAACATCACGTAATTGCTGATGTCCACCACGTTGTTAATTGAATTTTGCCCGATCGCTTCCAGGCGCTGGCGCAGCCAATCGGGAGACGGCTGGACTCGGACACCGATGAGAACTCGTGCCGTATAGCGCCCGCAAAGATCGGGCGATTCGATTTCAACGCGCGTCGCGTCGGCGGCTTTGTCGGCCGACTCAAGGAGCTTGGGTTGAAGCGGCTTCATAGGTCGCCGGTAAATCGCCGCCACTTCGCGCGCCAGGCCGTAGTGGCCGAGGCAATCGGGACGATTTGCGGTCACTTCGGCATCGAGCACCGGGCCCGCCGTGGAATCTTCGATCGAGTCAATCGCAATCCCAGCAAGCGAAAGGCGCGTGCGCAGCTCGGCCGGAGGCGCTTGAAAGTCGACGAACTCTTCGAGCCAGTTGTAAAGAATCCTCATCGCCATTCACTCTGTTTCTGAAACGATCGCAGTCGAGCGGTAGCGGATCGAATCGTGGACGCAGTTCGCGAATCGCTCTTGTGAGTCGGACGGCGGCACGCGATCCATCGGTCTAGGGGAATTGGCGCAGGAAGCGCACGTCGTTTCCGAACAGCAGCGGTAGCTCGGTGATCCCGTGCTTCATCATCGCCAACCGGTCGACGCCCATGCCGAACGCGAATCCTGAAAGCTTTTCCGCGTCATAGTTCACGAAGCCATAGACGGCCGGGTTGACCATTCCCGCTCCGAAAAGCTCGATCCACCCGGAAAACTTGCAGATCCGGCAGCCGCTGCCGCCGCACACATGGCAGCTCGCGTCCACTTCGGCCGACGGCTCGGTGAACGGAAAATAGCTCGGCCGCAGGCGCGTGCGTGCCTTCGGCCCGAGAAACTCGCGGACGAAATACTCGACCGTGCCTTTGAAGTCGCAAAAAGTGATGTCGGTATCGACGGCCAGACCCTCGATCTGATGGAACATGTAGCCGTGGGTCGCATCGGGATTATCGCGCCGGTAGACTTTTCCCGGCACGACGATGCGCACGGGAGGGGGCTGTTTCTCCATGGTGCGAATTTGCATGGGAGAGGTATGCGTGCGGAGCAGGTGGTTGCCTCGCGAGCCGTCGATGTAGAAGGTGTCCATGTTGTCGCGCGCCGGATGGTGCTCGGGGATGCCCAGCGCCTCGAAATTGTAGTAGGGTGTCTCGATCTCGGGGCCTTCTACCACGCTGAAGCCGATCGAGAGAAAAATACCGATCAGTTCATCGAACGTCTGCCGGACGAGGTGCCGCGTCCCGACCCGACGTTCGACCCCGGGAAGTGAAAGGTCGATTCGATCGAGAGCCGCGCTGGCGGCCTCCGCCCGGGCGTCCAGTTCCGCTCGCTTCTGCTCGAGTACGGATTCCACATGTGCCTTGAGCTTTTGAAACTCCTGTCCTACGACGCGCTTGAGCTCCGCCGGGGCAGGCCTCAGCCAGTGTTCGGCAATTCTAGTGAGTGCCCCGGCCTTTCTGCCGGTCCACTCGGCGGCAAGGGCAGGTTGCTCGTCGGCATCGGAGCCGCGCCGCGCGATGTCGGCGTCGAAGCGCGCCTGGAGTACCGCAAACTTCTCCCGGACGGCCTCCGGGGACGTCGCGCCGAGCTCGGCGAGAGTTTCTGATGTGGGGTCCGTCGTCATGGGTCTTTTGCTCTTCCGACGCGAGGCTTTTCCAATTTCCGAGTCGAAAGCGGGTCACGCCGCGGGCTGCGGCGTTGCCGCCGACTTCCGGTGCGGCTCGAGAGACCTGACCAGCGCTCGAAAGCCCTCGGCGTCGCGAACGGCCATATCCGCCAAAATTTTCCGGTCAATTTCGATTCCGCCGGCCTTGAGGCCGTGGATCAGCTGGCTGTAGGTGGTGCCGTTGGCGCGCGCGGCCGCGCCAATGCGCTGAATCCACAGAGCGCGAAAATCGCGCTTGCGCGCGCGGCGGTCGCGATAGGAATAGCGCAGCGAGCGGTTCACTGCCTCCCTGGCCGATCGATAGAGCTTTCCCTTGGTGAGGAAAAATCCTTTGGTGTGCTTCAGCAGCTTCTTGCGGCGCGCGCGGCGCTTGGTCCCGCGTTTCACTCGAGCCATTTCAGTTCTCCTAGCTAGGATCGGTTCAAAAAAACTATGGTTTGCGCGGAGAGGGCTTGCAGCGGCCTGAATTTAAGACCGGCGCACACTGCAGTTTTCTCCGCGGCGTGTTCGTTGAGCTCCCAAGCGATCCAGCAACACCGGACGCGGGAGGCGACTTCCTGAGCCCTGATCGCACCCGCCGCACATCAGAGCAAGGTCGGCAGGCCCGCCGCGGCGGGTTACGCTCTGCCTGGCCTAGGGTCTTTACTTAATTCCGTAAGGAAGCGCGAGACGCACATTCGGCGCGTCCGCCGGGCTCACTTCCACTTTGTTGAGCAGATTGCGCATGCGCCGCGGCTTCTTGGTGCCGAGCAGGTGCCGCTTCCCCGAACGCCAGCGCATGATTTTTCCGGTGGACGTGATCTTAAAACGCTTGGCGGCGCCGCGATGCGTCTTGGCCTTCATTTTTGTATTCTTTTTCACGATTTCCCCGTTTTAGGCTAGCTTTCCACTTGCACGGCGGCGCGCGCCGGAGCCCCCTTCTTCGGCGCCAGCAAGGCCAGCAGGATGTTCGCCTCCATGCGCGGTCCGAATTCTACCTGCGCGTAGTCCAAGATGTCCTTCAGCAGCCGATCCATCTTGGCGCGCCCCACATCCTGATGGGCCATCTCGCGCCCGCGATGGAAAATCATGGCTTTTACTTTGTAGCCCTCGCCAAGGAACTTGATGATCTGGTTTTTGCGAACCTGATAATCGTGCTCAGCGGTGGCCGGCCGGAACTTCACTTCCTTGATGTGGGAGCTTTTCTGATGCCTCTTCTGCTCGTGCGCCTTCTTATTCTGCTCGTAGAGAAATTTTCCGTAATCGACCAGCTTGCATACTGGTGGAACGGCGTTTGGCGAGATTTCGACCACGTCCAGACCGGCGTCCCGCGCGGCCTTCATCGCGTCGAACAGCGACATCACGCCAAGCTGACTTCCCGCATCATCGATTAAACGGACTTCCCGGGCGCGGATGCGCTCGTTCACCCGAAGACCGCCACTGCCACCCCGATCTGCGATAAATCCACCTCCCGGCGCTACCCTGGCCGCCGCCCGATCGCCCGCTCGCCGGACGCCCGGAAGCGGCCCTACGGAGACAGGGCGAAAAGTATAGCACGGCCAAGCGGCCCGCCCGCAATAGTCTCATTACCGAGATTACTCACCCCATTTACCGTACTTTTTGGTCATTTTCCGAGTTGCTACCTTCGGTTGAGGCTCGGCAGGCAAGCAGCGCTTTGCGCGTCGCTTCGGCCCAGCGCGGCAGGGCGCGATTGGGCATGAATTCGATGAGCTGGGAGCTGCCGCCCGCCACGGTTTCGTTGATTTCGTAAACGATGGGATTTTCACCGGGTCGATCCTTATCGTGCGGACGCGGACGGACGAATTGAATGTTTTCAAAGGCGTCGTACTGGGCCCCTACCGCCGGGCACTCGGCTGCGGGAAAGTTCCAGGTCTCGACTTTGAGTTCCGGTTTCAAATCCTCATAGGATTTTGACGGATCCCGTCCGTGCAGGGCCGCCAGCTGCCGGTAGAGCGAGGCGCCCTGCGCTTGGTGGAGAGTTGCGCGGATTGTTTTCCGATCCTGGGTGTTTTCGATGATGAATGAAAATTCCGGGGCTTCGTGGCTGCTGTTCTGGTGCGCGCGGACGGCGATGAAGTCGCCTTCGGCCTGGCGGTTCGGAAAGAAATCTTCGAAGGCGCTTCGGAAATGACTGTTCGTCCAGTCCTGGTTGGCGTCGGCTGACACCTGCCGATTGCCCGGCCCCGCGGCCGGCGCCAAAGCCAGGCCCATGGCAAGCCACGCAGCGGCTGAAGATTTCATGCCGGGTCGACGGACGACTCCCGCGCGCGAGAGTCTACCTCCCGGCGCAGGTCGGAGACGAACCGGTCGAGCGGGCGCGGACCCAAATCGCCCTTCGAGCGATGACGCACGGAAACGGTTCCAGCCTCAGCCTCCTTGGCACCCACAATCAGCATATAGGGGACTTTTTCGAGCTGCGCGTCCCGAATTTTTGCCTGCAGTTTTTCGTTGCGATCATCGAGGTGGACCCGGAAGCCGGCATCTTTGAGCCGCTCGGTCACCTTTCGCGCGTATTCCTGGAATTTCCCGCCAACCGGCAGTACACAGACCTGCACCGGCGCGAGCCACGCCGGGAATCTACCGGCGTAATGCTCGATCAGCACGCCGAAAAAACGTTCGACCGAACCCCACAGCGCGCGATGCACCATGAGCGGCTGATGGCGCGAGCCGTCCTCGCCGACATATTCGAGCTCGAAACGTCGGGGCAAGTTGAAATCAAATTGCACGGTGGTGAGCTGCCAGGGGCGGCCGATGGCGTCGACCATTTTCACGTCGATCTTGGGCCCGTAGAAAACGGCTTCGCCCGGCATGTATTGGTGTGGGACGTTCATGCGCTTCAGCGTGTTGCGCAAGGCACTTTCTGCGTGCTCCCATTCCTCCACGGTGCCGGCATAGTCGCCCGGACGCGAAGGATCGCGCGCAGACAGTTCGACGACGTAATCGTCGAAGCCAAAAACGCGCAGCACCTCCCAGGCAAACTCGACGCAATCTTGGATCTCCTGTTCGATCTGGTCAGGCGTGCAGAAGATGTGCGCGTCATCCTGCGTGAAGCCACGGACGCGCATCAGGCCGTGGAGCACGCCCGAGCGCTCGTAGCGATAGACGGTGCCGAGCTCGGCCAATCGAACCGGCAGCTCGCGATAGCTGCGCAGGTGCGACTTGAAAATCAGAATATGACCCGGGCAGTTCATCGGCTTAAGCTGGTAATCGGCCTTTTCGACTTCGATGGGCTCGAACATGTTGTCGCGATAATAATCGGCGTGGCCGCTGCTCTTCCAGAGATCCAGGCGCATGATGTGCGGTGTGAAGACCAGGTCGTAACCGCGACGAGTAAGTTCGGCGCGCAACCAGTCTTCCATCTGACGGCGGATGACGCCTCCCTTGGGATGCCAGAAGATCAGGCCGGGACCGGCTTCGTCCTGAATGCTGAAGAGGTCGAGTTCGGCGCCAAGCCTGCGATGATCGCGGCGCTTGGCCTCTTCCAGCCTGTGAAGGTAATCGTCGAGGTCTTTCTGATCAACGAAACAGGCGCCGTAAATCCGCTGCATTTGCGGTTTTTTTTCGTCGCCCTTCCAGTAAGCGCCCGCGACATTCATCAATTTGAACGCCTGGATGCGCCCCGTGGAGGGGATGTGCGGGCCGCGGCAGAAATCGATGAATTTGCCGGTGGTGTAGAAGGAAACCATCGGCTCGGTGGCCTTTTCCTCGACCAGCTCGCATTTGAATTCCTGATTCTGGCGGCGATAGAGATCGAGCGCGTCCGACTTCGGGATCAGCTTGCGCTCGTTGGGAATGTCCTTCCCGGCGAGCTCGTGCATTTTGGCCTCGATCTTCTCGAGGTCTTGGAGAGTGAACGGCTCGTCGCGCACAAATTCGTAAAAGAACCCATTTTCGATCGGCGGACCGATGCCGAGCTTCACGTTCGGATAGAGCTCCAGGACGGCAGCGGCGAGCAGATGCGCCGCGGAATGGCGAAAAACCTCGACGGCGTCGGGATCTTTCCCCGTGAGAATCGACAGCTTCACGTCATGATCGAGAGGGCGCGAGAGGTCGACAAGCTCGCCGTCAATTCGCGCGACCAGCGCCTCTTTCGCAAGGCGCGGGGAGATTTTTTCGGCTACCTGGGCCGGGGTGGTTCCGCGGGGAACGTCGCGGACCGCGCCGTCCGGCAGGGTGATGTGAATGTTCTCCATTTTTGCTTTCTTTTGCCTAACGAGGGCCCGGAATTTCCTGCTTTAGACTGGGCCCCGAGCCTGCACCCTCGAGCGGGTTGCGGGAGCATTGTCCAGTCGACATGCAGCGGGCTCGGTGCTGCGCCGTTTTTGTCCGCCTCCATGCGTCTGTCGGCAAACGAAATTAAGCTAGCACGATCTCAGGGCGATTTCACGACGTTGTTGGCCGAAACAAGGGGGTGCGCGGCGAAGTATTTCACCCTTTTTTGGAACCCACTTACGGACTTGCACCCCTCCCACTGAACGGCAAACAGCCCCTACAGCAGCTGTGACCTGCAGCACAAGCTTTCGTAATAAGCGTCACATACTGGTTTGAGCTGTGACATTATTTTGGAAGTCCCTCAAAGCCTCTAGGGAGGTGCTATGGCGTATGTCATCAACCAAGAAAAGTGCGACAAAGACGACAACTGCCTTGAGGCGTGCCCCGTTGAAGCTATCGAAAAGAAAGAGGATGGTTCTCTATACGTAAAAGTTGACGAGTGCACCGATTGCGGAGCGTGCGAGGCAGCATGCAACGTCGCGGCCATTTACCGCTCAGAATGAGTCACGCCCCCTATACCTCCCCTCGGCCATCTCTCAAGAAACCGGCTAGCGCGGACAACGACGCCCTTTGATCCAATTGATTCCAATGGCAGCCGTTATGCTCACCCGCTCGTGTGTAGGGGCAGGTGACTTCCGGCACTGGGCATCGTGACCTATGTCACAGCCGGTGTGGAACTTAGCGGCCAAACTAACATAATATTGGCATGGCATCCAACACCCTAGGTACCCCTGGCTGCTACAGAAGCGGGATCGACGAAGGGAGGCTCCCAGTGGAGGACCACGGCAAGCAATTGATTCAGCATATCGCGGATATGCAGGAAGAGGAGGCCGCCAAGCTCGCTCGCGAGATGCTCGACAGTGGATACGATCCCGTCAAGCTACTCGGTCACTGCCGAGAAGCGATGGAGATCGTGGGCAAACGCTACGAGCAGGGGGAGTATTTCCTGCCTGAGTTGATGCTGGCGGGCGAGATGCTGAAGGCAATCGGAGACATGGCCAAGCCTTTGATCCCGCAGGACGCATCGGACGGCCAGGCCGCTGGCACCGTGGTCATCGGAACCGTGCAGGGCGACCTGCACGACATTGGCAAGAACATCGTCGTGTTTATGCTCGAGATTAACGGTTTCAAAGTGGTCGACCTCGGCATCGATGTGCCCATTGCGAAGTTCGTGGACAGTATCAAAGAACACAAACCCCAAGTCGTAGGGCTCAGCGGGTTCCTGACACTTGCTTTTGACGCCATGAAGAAAACGGTTGAGGCCATCAGGGAAGCAGGTCTGCGCGACCACATCAAGGTCATGATCGGTGGCGGACAGGTGGACGATACGGTCAAGATCTACACGGGCGCGGATGCCTTTGGCCTGAATGCTATGGACGCGGTGTCTCTCTGCAAACACTGGGTGCCAACGTGAGCTCGAAGAAACTCTTCCAAACAGGCGGCTTCATTTAAGGATGGCGCGCCGTGCCGACAGATCTTCGGCTTTCGTTGACGCTCGACGACATTGTTTCTTCCTGGGGTCACCACACCCGACTGACCTCCTCACGCGGCAGGGCGATGCTCTCAGAGCTGCTCGCTCGAATCGAAACCAACGGTTGGGTCGAACCAAAGATCAACTTTAAGGTTTACCCGGTCGTGTCCAGCGGGCCCGGGTGGATTGAACTACCTGGTCGGTCACGTCTTTTCTCGACCGCGCTCCGACATCACCTGCCAGGTGCGCTTTACGTGGCGGCCGGAGTTTGTACGATTGGAGCAGCTCTGGAGCAACAGGTCAGCAACTGGTTTGCGGCGGGCGATCGACTTCGGGCTGTACTGCTGGATGAGATCGGCACGCTCGCGGTGTTTCGACTGGGAGATCAGCTCGAAGAGCGGATACAAGCCGAGGCCAGGGAACGCGGCATGGATGCGAGCGGCGTTCTGAGTCCGGGCGAGGATGGCTTTGATATTTCGCAGCAGGCGCCGATTCTTGAGCTTGCTTGCGGTGCTGAAATTGGTGTCTGGCAGACCGCTACGGGAATGCTCATACCACGCAAGAGTGTTTCGGTCCTGGTCGGATTTGGGACTCACATGCCCCACTGGAGTCGCGCGGAGCGGTGCGCGCGTTGCGGAGCCCGCGAACGGTGCCCACATCGGCGACCCCAGATGATCGAGGTCGCGAAGTGAGCCGAGCGCGAGAGTCCGCCGTCACCGGCCACTGGATCACTTTCGATCCCGGAGGGTCGCACGTTTGGAGTCTCCCCTCGGAAACGATCCTGGATACCGCCCGGCGTGCGGGCGTGCGAATCGCTAGCGTATGCGGCGGACGCGGGTTATGCCAGTCATGCGTGGTTCGCGTGACGGAAGGTCCGGTCGAACCGCCTTCGCAGAATGACCTTGAGTTTTTTTCAGCGGAAGAACTCGCCAACAGCTGGCGCAGAGCTTGCCAGACATTTGCGTGCGGCGACTGCCACGTCGAGATTTCTGCTCGCGCGCGCGCCGTCCCAATGCGCAGCGAGGTCGAGAGCGAAGATGTTTGGGTTCGTCCGGATCCAGCTGTCCGACTCTATCCAGTGCAGGTTCCCCCGCCAACTCTGCAAAATCCGGCTGCCGATGACTACCGCCTGATGGCAGCTCTCAACGGGAAGTGGCCCGGGACCTGCTCGAGAATCGATCTGGACGTACTCCGAACCCTTCCGGGCACTCTGCGAGCCTGCGAAGGCCGTGTGGCCGCAATCGTCCGCTTCGGCGAAGTTATCGGTGTGGTCCCAGCGGAGAAGGGGCCCTTGCCGGGGCTGGCCGTAGATATCGGCACCACGAACATCGGTGTGCTGTTGGTGGATTTACGCAACGGTCGGACGCTCGCGAGTCGTGCGACGGAAAATCCGCAGACCAGTCACGGCGCAGACGTTATTACCCGCATCGGGAAGGCGCGATCGTCGCGGGAGCGCCAGAAGCAGCTGCATGATTTGGCGGTCGGCGCAATCAACGATGTCGCTCGCGAATTGTGCGAGGGTCAGTCACTCGCTTCCGCCCAGATCGCCGATATCGTCATTGCTGGCAACACGGTCATGCACCACCTGCTGTTCGAACTCCCGGTCGAGCATCTGGGTGCCGTTCCTTTTGTCGCGGCTTCCACGAGCGCCATCGATGTCAAGGCCCGCGATGTAGGCATCCGGGCCATGCCTGGCGCTTACGTTCATGCCATCGCCAACATCGCTGGTTTCGTGGGCGGTGATCATACAGCGATGCTGCTCGCGATCGGCGGCGATCACGAAGAGAAGACAGTCGTCGCTCTCGATATCGGAACGAACACGGAGATTTCGCTGATCCACGACGGCCGTCTTCTAACGATCTCATGCCCGTCGGGGCCTGCACTGGAGGGCCGGCACATTCGCTGTGGCATGCGCTCGGCGCCTGGAGCGATTGAATCTGTCGAGTTCTCCGGCGAGCAGGTGCGAATTAAGACGATTGAGAACGCGGCACCGATCGGGATTTGCGGGTCGGGCGTAGTCGATGCAACGGCTCAACTCTACCTGGCGGGTCTGGTGAGCAGGACGGGCCGCATGACTCGAGAAGACCCGCGCATACGCATGCGCGACGGACAGCCGGAATTTTTGCTTGCAGGCGAAGGGCATGGACCAGATGTTGTCTTCAATCAGCGTGATGTCCGTGCGGTTCAGCTTGCCAAAGGAGCGATTCGCGCCGGAATTCAGGTGTTGCTCGATGAGTCTGGCCTGCGCGAAGAGCAGATCGAGCAGGTCATCATCGCCGGGGCGTTTGGCAATTATATCGATGTGGCGAGTGCTGTGGCGATCGGCATGTTGCCGGACCTGCCGCTGGAACGCTTCGCGCAGGTTGGCAACGCGGCGGGAATCGGGGCCAAGCTCGCTCTTGTGTCGTACCCGCACCGCGCGACAGCCCAGAGCATCGCAGCCAGCAGCCGGTATCTCGAGCTGGCAGGGTTGGCTCGATTCAACAGGGCGTTCATGCGCGCAATGCGTTTTCCCGGCCGCAACAGAAATTGAGAGGAGACCACGATGGCCATTCCCGGTGTCAGCATTATCGGCGATCGCATCAATCCGGGTTTCAAAGCGACAAAAGCGCTTGTCGAATCGGAAGATCTCGCAGGGTTGCAGGCGCTTGCCGTGCGACAAGTACAGGCGGGTGCCTGGTGCCTTGACGTGACCGTCGGCCCGCGAGGATACCAGGATGCCCATTTCCTGACCGAAGTGATCCAGGCGCTGCAGTCCACCGTGAATGTTCCCCTCTGCTTTGATTATCCAAGCGCAGCCGTTCAGGAAGTCTGCTTGAAGGCCTACTGCCCGGCAAAGGCCGGCGGCCGAAAGCCTGTCGTAAACTCGCTCGCTGAGACTCGGCAGGAAATGTTCGAGCTCCTGAAGATCCGTCCATTCCAAGTGATCCTGATGGCATCCGAGCGTCTGGAAGACGGCTCGCCGAAATCCAATAAGTTGACTAGCGAAGTACTCGGTGTCGCTCGGCGCATGACCGGGAAACTGACGCAGGAATATGGCTTTTCGCGAGGAGATATCTTCGTGGATGTGACGATCCACAGCCTGGTGTCGGACCTCGACGGACTTACGAAAATGGCACTGGAAGCGATCCGCTCGATCCGAGAAGACTCGGAACTTAACGGCGTCCACATCATAGGCGGTCTGACGAACATCGGAAACATGCTGCCGTCGCTGAAATTCGACGATGTCCCGCTGCGGCAGCTTGTGGAAAGCGCGTTTCTCACTCTCGCCGTCCCGCTCGGATTTGACACGATCATGGGAACGCCCTGGAACAATTTCCGCATCCTGCCCGACGATAATATCGTGCTGCAAGCAGTCAAGGAGTTCACCGAACTGAAAGGACTCAACGCGATCCGCAGGCTTCGCCAACTCTGGGCTCAGGCAAAGTCATCGGTAAACCAGTGACCCGGGGGCGGGAAGCCGACTTCTCGACACACCTCCGATCAGCCCGGAAGGCCCGCCGAACGCGACCGCGAACCCCGTAGCGAATGGTCGGAAATGCGCGAATCCCATTATCCCATCGAGCTGACCTTCTCCGGCTCGATCTTATACAACACACGGACCTCTCCCGGTTGCCGGTAGGGATACTCAGCCTGCCCGAGATATTTCTGCGACAGACTGTTGATGTGCTCATCAGCGCCTTTTTGAGTGATTTCAACGACGCGCCCCCGAATCGCCAGATAGCGATACGGATTGGCCGGATCGAGTATGGAAAGCGATACGCGCGGGTCGCGGCGCACGTTCTTGTCCTTCAGGCGGCCCAGGGCCGAATTGAACCGGACGTATTTTCCGTCGAAGTCCACCCAAACAGGCGTGACTTGCGGGCTGCCGTCGCTCATGATGGTGCTCAGATGGGCGAACGCCTTCTTTCGAAACAGATCGACAAATTTTTCGGGAATCGCTTGCGCCATTGCCCCCTCCTGGAAAATTCCCTGCCCGATCATAACTCATCTGCATGACGGCGTGCTTTTGTACGTACGAAGCGGCTCGCGCCGGCTAAGCCCGGGTGATCAGGAAGAATGCTCTTGGGGACTCGCTATTTCTTCGCGATCACATCCTCGGCCCAACTGAGTGCCGCCTGCCCATGCGGAAATCCAATCGTGGTAATCGATAACAAGATGGCATGACGGATTTCGTCCGGTGAGATGCCGTCGGTCAAGGCGTTGCGCACCGCGGAATGCAGTGCCCCCTGCGATCCGGCACCGGCGGCAATTCCTATCTTCACAAGTCTTCGCGTACGGGTATCGAGCGGGCCTGCCCGGTGACATTGTTCACCCAACTCCTGAAAAGCCCTCCAGATCTCTGGATAGGCTTTCTGAAACTGCTTTGTCCACTTGGGGAACTCGGCTTTCACAGGTGACTCTCTCCCCGCGACGAGTTGCGTCGCGAGCAAATTACATCATTTCGGCGTCATTTGGCGAGAGCAAGTCAGGTTGTGGGCGGCCGAAAAAACAACACGCATCCGCTGCACGCTTTCAGCTCAGAGTGACGCAGATCGCTTCCGCCAAATTTTCGCTGATGCCGGCCTTGGGAACGCCGTTCTGTTTCTCGGGAACAATGCCCACGGCCCCGATAACGGGACAGCAGGGCGGAATTCCCCGGCTAGGAAATAGCCGCGATCTTCGATTCAGCGGACGTCCCAGAATTTCTGTCGTCCCGATTGGCGTCGGCGCAAAACCTTTCGTAGATCGCCACGTCCTCGGTGCTTCCCATTACAATCGGCACCCGGTCGTGGAGAGAGCTGGGCTGGATGTCCAGCACGTTTTGGGCTCCGGTCGTGGCAGCGCCTCCGGCCTGGTTCATGATGAAAGCCATGGGAGCGACCTCGTAAAGGAGGCGCAGTTTGGATTTTGGCTTCTGCGGATTGCTGCAATCGGCGGGGTAAAGGAAGACGCCGCCATAAAGCAACGTGCGATGGAAGTCGGCCACCAGCGAGCCGATGTAGCGCAGCGAGTAAGGCCGGCCGGTCGCGGCGTCCCTTTGCTTCAGATACTCAACGTATCGCCGTGTCGGTTCGTCCCATGTGGCGACGTTGCCTTCATTGATGCTGTAATACTTGCCTTTGGGCGGCGTGAGGATTCGCTCGTGCGAGAGGACGAACTCGCCAATGCTCGGTTCCAGAGTGAAGCCATAGACTCCCTGACCGGTGGTGTAAACGACCATGGTGCTCGAGCCATAGAGAAAATAGCCGGCTGCAATCTGCTCAGATCCTCTCCGGAGGCAATCTTCCAGCGTGCCGTCCCCGGAAGAAGAAATTCGGCGATGCACGGAAAAGATTGTGCCGATGCTCACATTCGCTTCAATATTCGAGGAGCCGTCCAGCGGGTCGTAAAGCAGGACGTAGGGTCCCTTGGGAAACTTCGCGGGAATGGGGATGATGTCCGGGCTTTCCTCAGAGACCATTACGCAGAGGTGGCCGCCGTGATCCATGGCCCTGAAGATCGTGTCCTGGGCAATCCAATCCAAGCGCTTCACCAGATCCCCGGTAACATTGGCCTCGCCGTTCTCTCCGAAGATATCTGCCAGTCCGCCGCGGTTTACCTGGTGGGAGATTATCTTCGCCGCGATCGTCAGGTCCCACAGCAGGCCCGTCAGCTCGCCGGTTGCTTCTGGGTAGTGGCGCTCCTGCTCGAGGATGTGCCGCTGGACCGTAATCATCGGCTTTGACATATAAAGCTCGTTGGCGATGAATTCCGCAGTTGACTTGGTTCCGGGCGCGCCCATACGTGCGAGCGCGAAAGCCTACCTCGACGAGGCCCCAATTGCTTACTTACGCTAGGATGTTTGCTCAGGTCGTTATGTGATACTGAGCACGCATGAATGTAACGGGGATCACAAGGCTGAGCTCAAGCGCTTCGGATGAAACCTGAGCAGAAACTCCTCAAATCCGCGCATAACTGTAATGGCGCCAGCGGAGTACGTCGATTGTATAAGCTGCCTGATCAGTCGGGAGCTCGGGAGGCAAGCCTTTTAGAGGTAGGCGGACCGGCGCCGAAAGCGTTTGTGTTGCCAACCCCACGGTTTGGCTGCGCACCGCGACTAAGCGGCGAGATTTGTCCGAGACACTAAGCCCGGGACCGGATGAGTCCAGGCGATTGCTGATAGTCGCCGAATTCTTTGGCAGCTTCCATCATGGCTCGCAGATTGTCCGCAGTCGTGTTGTGAACCTGGGCGCCGCCGGTCAGAATGTATCCGCCGCTCTTCCCACAAGCCTCTATGAGATGGCGGCAATAGTCCTTAACTGCTTGCGGCGTTCCCGTACACAGTAGTGACGTTGGCACATTGCCCGAAATACAGTTTTGGCCACCCAGAATTTTCTTGGCTCGCACCATATCGGTGCGGTCGAACCACCAGATGACGGAGCCCCTGGGCAGATCCTTTACCGCTTCCAAACGCTTGTTATAGCTTCCTTCGGCAAACAGCAGCGGTACGCAGCCTTCCGCCACCAGTCCCCCTATGACTTTTTTCAAGCCGGGCCAATAGAACGTCTCAAATTGTTTCAGGGACATGAAGCTGTCGTCGCCTTTGTGCAAGGCCATAAAAATAATGGGGATTCCCGAGGCGTTTGCTCCGGACACGGCTCCTTCCACGATCCACGGTATTGCAGCTTCCATCGCTTCCTCGAGCTTGGCGGGTTGGCGGTACATATCCATCATGATTCCGCGGGTGCCGCGCAGCGTATCGCCAAACAGATCAAAAGGGGCATGTGCGAAACCGCCGTGGAATGGCGGATAGCCCGCCGCCTGAGCTTCCTTCATGATGTCGGCCACCACCTGCCGGAAGCTCGCGAGTTCCCTGCCTGCATTAATGACAGCTTGAAACGCTTCCTGAACCTCCGGAAGCATGCAGCCCGCCAGGAACGCCGCAGGCATTCCGAAGGCGCAATGGAAAGGCATCAACTTTCCGAAGGGTTCAAAGGCTCCCATGGTGCGAGGCAGGTAAACGCGCAGAAAATAATCGGCCGGATCCTTGAGCAGCGCGTCATATTCGTCAGCCTTCATGTACTCGCCTTCCACAAATTGAGCCATCCCGGCGTCTTCCCTCAGGCCATGTCCTGGCCACACCGATATCCGCGTCTTGGTGATCTCGTGCACCCTCCCGGAAGTGACGCTCACGCCGGGAATCACGCAAGTGTCTCCATCGAATTCGTAGAGAAATTTTCGCCATGCGCGCTTCATTTCCTCATAGTCGTACATGGCGGTGCGCACGGTGATTCCAGCATGCGGAGCGGGAAACTGGCCAGCGGGCAGAATGCAGGGGACGCGATCGGGCTCTTCGAGCCGGATCGCTCGAATGATTCGCGTCAGGCGAGCTTCGTACCCTCGTTCTGCTTTTGAACTAATGAAGCGGATTCCGGGGGCCGACAGCCACTTTCGAAACCGCTCCTCCCGCAGTTCTTCCCATGACCTTCCGGCAGAGGACTGGGGAGAAATGACTGCGGCACGGGATCTAGGCACGTTCATTCCGTCTCCCGCAGGTTCGCTTGCACCCAGGGAAGATGCTCGGACATTCGATGAGGGTGGCCACGTCGAGCCCGGGCTCGCTCGCCGGAGGTGGGCCACGGTTCGACCTGTTGGCGCCGAGGTTCAGAGGGCAAAGCACCAGCTAGCGAGGTGAATCTCACGATTTTTCCATCGCTTTCGCCGAAGCGCCTGCCTGTTACCAAATCACTGGCCCATCAACATGGACCCTCAACATATTGAACATCAATCCGCGCCTCGGAAAAACATCAATCTCTCCCGCCCGATGGCGGTCTGAGGTTCGGCGGCGGCGGATTCTTCATTCCCAGGCGGAAGTACTCGCCCGTCGTCTTGCGCTTCCAGTTTACCGAGATGTTTTGACTTGTCGGATGGACCATGCTCAGCGCACCATGGTTGCATTCTTCGACGCATACGCCGCAGAACCAGCATTCCTCTGGATAAAGCACGATCGGGGGCTTGTGTTTCTCCGGGTGGGGCATCATCACATCGGTAGGGCAGACGTCGACGCACAGGTTGCAGCCATTGCACAAGGCCGGGGCAAATCGCAGGCCCTTATTCGGTGTGGGCGGATTGGGCATCATGTAAATTTTGTCTGTCATGAGAGTCGGGCTCCTTGTTCCTCCGCGCTGTGAGCATGGCGCTCATAATTTTCTTGGTAGCCAGAAGCGTAAGGCGGCCGAAGATGGAAATCGAGAGGGAGTTCGCGCACTTTCACCTTCCCGTCTTCTAGTCGAATCGGCAAGTGCTTTGCCCATTCGGGCGGATCCAACTGGGGATGATCGAGCCGGTAAAAATCCAGATAGACGCTGCTCGATTTTCTCGCAAGCGATGCGTGCATCACCATCTCACCAAGCGTGATCAGCGAGAAACATTCGAGCGTGCGCCCCAATTCGTGAGGATTGGCTGCGTAGGCGGCCGCGCCTTCGTTCTCTTCGAGCTCGTTCAGGAGACTGAGCCCTCGTTTGAGGGTCAACTCATTCTTGTACTTGCCACAGTAGTCTTGCATCACGCGGGCAATGGCACAGTTCAGCTCTTTCCAGCCGATCCCGTCCTTGCCTTGCCGAATCGGTCGGTATGCGCGTTCCTTCTCTGCTTCCACCTGCTGGCGGTCCACAACCGGCTCAGGAGCGCTTTTCGCGTAGGCCGCCGCATGCCGGGCTGCGTACCTGCCCATGGTATGCGACTCGCCGTGACAGCCCGCGCCGAAGACGGGGGAAGTGCCTGCGGCATAAAGCCCCTCGAGCGAAGCTCTCAGATCCCAGTCAACCAGAAAACCTCCGCCCGCGAGGCTTCGCAGGTGAGGGATCGGTGTGCCGCCCCAGAAATTGGAGTGCTGGTATCCTTCGGGCAACATCACAGGCGCTTGAAGAAGGTCCTGATCGGGGTCAAACCCCGCCTTGGTGAGAGTGTCGTAGATCGGGATGCGAGTCTTTCCTTCGTTGCCTACCATCATGCCGAAGATGCATCGCCGTTCCATTTCCGACAAGCGCGTCAAATCAGAGTAAAGGGGCAGTTGAAACTCACCGCGCCGTATGCGATCTGGCAAGTCCCGCGCCAAGTCGTTCCATTTGTACTCGTCTGCGTAAGCCTGCAGCCCGATGCCAATGCCAAGCTGGAATCTCTGTCCGACGGATGGGAGGAAACGCTCTGGAACGGTCTTGAGCTCTCGGCCAAAAGGATCAAACCACGGGACCTCCCGTCCATTGGCATCTACGATGGACGTGCCATGATACGTGTTGCTGGTATTGCCCATACTGTAGGGGGCATATCCGAAGCCGCTCAGCCGTCCCGGTGCCGTCTGTTCCATCTCGACGAACTCAGCGCCTGCCTTCCAGCCCACGGCGTGACCGGTACCGGCGCTGTTCATCGTACTCATGGCGCCTGCGGCCGTCATTTCGGGCGCGAAAGAGAACAAGCGACCGGCTCCTCCGCTGGCGATGATCGTCGCCTTCGATTTGAAGATATAGAACTCACCGGTTCTCATGTTTATGCCGGTTGCCCCAACGACTCTGCCTCCCGCTCGTCGACCCTCGGTGAGCAAGCTCGTCACGACAGTGCGGTTATAGATCCCGATGCGGAGACGCTTCATCTCGTAGTAGAGACATTGCTTCAAGTTGTAGCCCCAAATACGCAGGATGTGGCGGTTCCTGTAGTCATAGGCAAACATCAACTTCGTTTCGTCATCCCGGAAGTCCGCGCCCTTGAACTCATCGTGCGTGTCCCGGATCTGCACGCCCATCTGCTCGCACTCGAGCAGCGTGTCCCAGCCCTCCGTGCATGTGATGTAGCGGGCAATTCCGTTCGAGTATCCGTGGGCACTCTCCATTACCGCTAGGGTGTAGTCCAGGGGCGTCACCCTCGAGCACGGGTTGGTGCAGGCGCCGTGCCAGTGGTCCACGCCCGTTCCTCCCGACCCGCTTCGTTTTACATGACCAGTT
>JASHRC010000242.1 GCA_030037525.1 Candidatus Acidiferrales bacterium
TTTATATTGCGTCTAATGGAGGGCAGCCTAGACGATCGATCTTCTCTAAAAAGTATTATGGGAACTACTGATTAGAGGGTGTTGCGTCGACCATCTGAGCCGGCATGTGGGTTACCGGACCAGGAGAGGATTGCCGACCATAGAGTGGCTCGTGATACAGACAAAACTAGCCACCCAGGGGTCGCTCCGGCGCAAAAGGCGGATAATAGGGGCGTAATGATCGATGGTGCACCAGATGAATCGCGTTGGCTCCGACCGGAACCGCGCCGCACTGTGTCCCCAAACGTGTTACAGAAAGTCGTCGAGACCGCCTTGCCGGGTTGCAGCGCAGCTGATGTACAACCACTCACGGATGGCTTTCGCAACGCGAATTTCAGAATTCAGCTTGACTCGACACCTGAATTCGTCGTGCTTCGAATGTATGAGCACGACGCCTCACTCTGCCGCAAAGAAGTCGATCTCCTTAACTTGATCAGGCACTCCGTGCCGGTACCCGAAGTCATTCACGCCGAGCCTAGCGGAATGAATGCGGTTCCGCCGTTTGTCCTTTTGTCCTATATCGAGGGGATTGCCTTCCGTGAACTGAAGCGCAATGGAAATGCAAACTCGATTTCCCAGGCGGCATATGATGCGGGCCGAATTCTTGCATGCATCGGTCGCACCACGTTTCCAAAGCCCGGGTGGCTTGGTCCAGGGCCTAGCGTAACCGCCCCCCTTTTGGAAGGCATGAACCCCGGCCCGCGCTTTGTTGATTTGTGTCTCGCCTCCGCAAATGTACGGCAGCGCGTGAAAGCGAAATTGCGCGATCGGGCCTCGGATCTGGTTTGGTCATATGCGACACGATTGGCTTCTCTGGACAACGAGACCAACCTGGTGCACGGTGACTTCGGGAACCGGAATCTGCTGGTACGAAAAGTTGCGGGAAAGTGGACTGTGGCCGCCGTGCTCGACTGGGAGTTCGCAATTGCCGGTTCTCCGCTGACCGATGTTGGCCACTTTCTGCGCTACGAAACTTTCTCGCGCCCCAAAGTTGAGCCGCATTTTTCGAACGGATACTTGCAGGCGGGCGGTCGACTTCCCGATGACTGGCGCCCATTGGCACGCATCATCGATCTGATCGCCTTGTGTGAGGGCCTGACCCACGATGCACTACCGAGCCCCCTTATTGTAGAATTGATCGAACTTGTCAGTGCGACAGTCGAAGATCGCGATCCGCGGCTTTAGTAGCGGACAATCCTTGTCGGCAAACCTTCCTTTATCCGATTGGGCCCGCTAACACCAGCATCACGCTTTCGTCTCATGCGATGGGACCGAGATCACGGCTAACAACAGGGAAAACCAATTGCGATCAGGCGGATTCATCAGCGGGCTATGGTGCTCGTTTCTGCTTCTGGTTTTTAGCATTGCGATCAGTGGGAGCGCACAAAGTTCCAACGCTCGAATCGAGCAATCATCTTTTGTCCCGCTCGGCAACCTGGAGCAGTGGATCAGTATTCGGGGCGAGGACCGCTCAAACCCGGTGCTGCTGATCGTCCACGGCGGCCCGGGTGAAGCGCAATGGCCGCAAGCCGAAGTGTACAAGCCATGGGAAAAAGCCTTCACGGTTGTGCAATGGGATCAGCGCGGCGCTGGCCACACCTACGGTCGCTACGGCAGCAAAACGCCCGACGTCACGCTCGACCGCATCTCCAAAGATGGCATCGAACTCGCCGGGTATCTCTATCGGGAGCTCGGCAAGAAGAAAATCATCGTGCTGGGCCATTCCTGGGGCTCGATCGTTGCCACGCGCATGGTGCAGATGCGCCCCGATCTCTTCGCCGCCTATGTCGGCACCGGCCAGGTTTCCAGCTGGGCGGCCATGGTTAACACGCAATTCGACCTGCTGCTGGCCAAGGCGCGCAAAGACGGCGATCAAGCCACCGTCAAAGAGCTTGAGGCCATTGGGCGCCCGGACCCGACCAACGCCCATCAGTATTTCAGCTTCAGCAAAAACGTTCGATCTCTTCTGTGGCCGCCGTCCGATCAGGCCTGGCTGCAGCACCTGCGCAGCCAGGCGGACGAAATAAAGGCCAGCGATCCTGAACAATTCAAGAACCTTGCAGAGGGAATGGAGTTCACCGCCGAGCACGTCCTGCCCGACCAGATCGCCACCAACCTGCCGAAGACCGCCTGTGATATCCAGACCGCCTACTTCGTTATTCAGGGACAGGATGACATCGTCACACCCACCCAGGCCGCCATCGACTATTTCAATTGTGTCAAGGCCCCGAAAAAAGAGTTAGTCCTGATCCCCAGCGCCGGCCACTTCGCGTTCATGACGGCGTCCCATGAATTTCTGCAACTGCTGATCTCGAAAGTCCGCCCCGTCGCTGTTGGTCGCGGCGCGTGAGGGTTGGGATATTGCTTTGCGTTGTGGGCCGATGCCAGGTGTAATTTGTGATTGGCGCGCAATCGAGTAGCCCGTGATCCGGGAACCATCCAGAAAGGGCCGCAGCAGCGTCGACCCGAACAGGCCTGGGAAATGCAAACCCGTCCAGTCTTTCCGTGCCTCTTCATTGCGCTATCGCTGCGCAAAACAGGGGGGCCCGTCATATACTTCTGGGATATTTTTGCGGTCAGGAGAACCAATGATGAAGTCCACCGAAGCGGCTCGACCTGCGGTGTCCGTGCCGGAGCCCATTCGAAGCGTGGTGGTCAATCACTGGCAGGGGCGCGCCGTAGCCGTGGCGGCAGGGTTGGAGATCGCCGACTTCCTCGAGAGGGGTCCGTTGAGTCTAGAAACGCTCGCCGAGAGAACTCAGACGCACGCACCCAGCCTGTTTCGCCTTCTCCGGGCACTTGAAAGCGTTGGCATCTTTAGGCAGACAGCTCCAAAGATTTTTTCAAATACACCTGCGAGCGATTGCCTGAGAAGAAACGCGCCCAATTCCCAACGAGCCTGGGTCCTTCTCACCCTCTCGACCGATTCGATGGTGTATCGCGGGTGGACTGGGCTCATCAAGGGTGTGCGCAACGGCGGCATTGCTTTTGACCAGGTAGAAGGCTGCAATGCATGGGAGTTTATGCAGCGTGAACCGGACCGAGGCGCTTTGTTCAACCTGGCGATGCGCGCGGTGGGCGCCGGGATGACCGAAGCGGTGACAACGGCGTTCGATTGGGGACGCTTCCCCTCCGTTGCGGACATAGCCGGTGGCATCGGCAGCCAACTAGTTTCGATTCTAGAAGCACATCCAGGTTGCCGCGGGATTCTTTTCGATCAGCCCACCGTGGTAGCAGGGGCTTTGCCGCATGACCGAATGAGTCGCGTTCCAGGCGATTTCTTCAAGGGGGTGCCCGCCGGTGCAGACGCATACATCCTGCGCTGGATTCTTCACGACTGGGCCGACGCGGAAGCCATCCGCATTCTCCGGAATGTTCGAAGCGTCATCCAAGCCTCTGGACGCTTGGTGCTAATTGAGGGCGTACTCTCGGAGGGCCCGGGATTCGACTTCGCGAAGTGGATGGATTTGAACATGATGGTGATGGCGGGCGGCCAGGAGCGTACTTCGGCGGAATATGCCGCGCTGTTGGCGAAATCTGGATTCGAGCTGGAGGAGGTCGTCCCAACTTCATCTGCGCTGAGTCTGCTCGTCGGCAAGCCGGTTTAATATCGCGGCGCACAGAGACCCGGGTCAATCGATCGGGATTCATGCTCTAAAGACCGCCTGGCGTCGCTAATAGATCCCGCATCGTCGGCCGCCCGGAACTGACAGTCTAAGTCCCGGTAACGGGAAACCGGAAAAGTTGCTCCCATTACCTCCGTTTTCTTTCGCGACTTGCTTGGACTAGTGCTGTTCCAACTTAATAGACCTAAATGAGCGGATGCGGTTGAGCGGGAGATGCAGGTTGGCGAGTTTGCGGTGTCGGTAGCGGAGATAAGCATAGATGCGGCGACGTCGAGCCACATGGCTCGGATCATCCGTATTCGTTAATGCGAAGCGTTTTAAGACGCCAAACTGGGCTTCGATCAAGTTAAGCCAAGATGCTTCCGTTGGAGTCCACACCGGCCGGATCCGCAGTCGCCGCAGCAGAGCAAGAAAGCGAGGATGATCGTGAACGTGGTGCAGGTTGTCCAAAATCACAAAGAGTCGCTTTCGGGGATAGCAACGGCGCAGGCAACAAAAGGCTTTGCTAATTTCTAAGACAGTCTTGCGGCGACGGAACAAACCACTGAGGCAGTCCGCATGGACATCGTAAAATCCCAGGAACTGCTCGGTTCCTTTCAGGCGGCGATATGTGGCGCGCATGCGCCAAGGTCGTTTCTGTCGCGCCCAAGCCATCCCGCCGATGGGTTTCAGATCCAGAGGGCCCCACTCGTCGAAACACACTACCGCGCTATGCGGTGGGCAGCGTCGATAGAGCGTTCGGATGCGTTTTTTTTACGGTCGAATGCTGGGTCGTTCGATGTTTTCCAGGTTCGGACACGCTGGGCGGTGAGCCCTTCCCGACGCAGCAGTCGGCGGACCCATTCATCGGTTACCGCCGGCAGCAGTTTTCGTCGACGACAGTACTCGGCCAGCTTGGACACCGACCAGACCGAGAACGGTAACCCGCGTTCGGAGGGACTGGAGAGGGCTACGTCGACAAGTTCACGAAGTTGTGCGGCACGCAGAATGGGTGGTCGCCCCTTGGGGTTGGGAACCTGTTCAAAAGTGGCGAATCCGCTTTCATTGAAGCGGTGGACCCAATCATATGCGACAGTGAAGTGGCAGCCTACACGTTCGGCCGTTGCCAACAACGTGAAGCCTCGCCGGACCTGGTCGATGACGCGATATCGCTGGTGGACGCGAACGGACAGAGTTAAATCTCTGAGTTTGGATCGCAACACGCGTAACTCACTTCGCGTAAGAGGCCGGAGTTTCAGATGTGGCATCCCATCCCTCCCAGGGGACAGGATAACACAGATTAGGCAATATAAGTTGGAACCTCACTAGGCGCCCCATTTCAGAACGGTTTTGTGGCGGAAAATCGCAGACGCGTATAGTCGGCGATCCAAACGCCCCGCGCATCACACAGCTGCGGGCGGAGCAAGTCACGAACCTCCGCGATGTAGGCATTACGCTCCTCCGGCGGAACCCTGGAAAGGAAGCTTCCCGCGAACGTCTCAAGCCACTCAGCAATGTCACCCGGCAGAGGCGTGGGGCGCGGAATGAGCGCCATATAGTTCAGCTGAAAGCCGCCGTTTCGAAGTCGCGCGGAATAGGCCCGAACGGTGGGGAAATACCAGGGCGCTATCGCTTTCCCATTGATTCTGCGCCGATGGAGCGCCTCGACCAGGGCCGTGCGAATTTTCTCGACGCATCGGTAACCGCCAAGCTCGCCGACGAAACGTCCGCCGGGCTTCAGGGCGCCCCACACCCCGGCAATGACAGCGTCCGGATCACGCATCCAATGAAGCGCGGCATTGCTGAAAACGGCGTCGAATTCATGGTGGAAGGTGAGGCGCTCGCCATCCATCACGCGCGCGTCAAGATGACGGCGCTGCGCGGCTTCGACCTGGGCCTCGCTCGAATCGACTCCCACGACATGGCAGCCCACCGCCACGAGCTTTTCTGTTAGCGCCCCATCGCCGCAGCCCAGATCGAGAATTCGCTCACCGGGTTTTGGCGCAAGCAACTCCACGACCGGCGCGCCGAGGTCGGCAACAAATCGGGCAGTGCGCGCATAGCGCTCGGGGTCCCAGGTTTGCGTCTGCGTCGATCTTGGGGAATCGGTCCTCTCACGCCGAGAACTGCGCGATCGTCGATTCGTAGGCTTTCTGGACCGTCTCGCTGAGCGGCTTTTTTCTCCATTCGGCATTCAGCACCTCGATGCCCCACGGACCCTGGTAACCTGCTTTCAGCATGGCGTTCACAAATCCCTTCACGTCGAATTCGCCGTCACCGCAAAACAGGCGGTGATTGATCGTGTCTTCATGCAGGCTCCACGGGCAGTGGTAGGTTCCATCGTTGATTTCGATGGAGACGACATATTGCTTCGGGGTGGC
>JASHRC010000243.1 GCA_030037525.1 Candidatus Acidiferrales bacterium
ATCGCCAAGATGCCCACGCTTGCGGCCTTCGCCTACCGGCACAGCCTGGGGATGCCATTTGCCTATCCCGATAACGATCTGAGCTATTGCGGGAATTTTCTGAACATGCTGTTCCGCACCACCGAGCTGCAATATCATCCCAACCCCACGCTCGAGCGGGCGCTGGACATTCTGTTCATTCTGCACGCGGACCACGAACAGAACTGCTCGTCCACGGCGATGCGGGGGGTGGGCAGCTCTCATGTCGATCCGTATTCGGCGACCGCGGCGGCCACCGCGGCGCTCTACGGGCCGCTCCATGGCGGGGCCAACGAGCAGGTGCTGCGCATGCTGCTGGAAATCGGGTCGGTTTCGAACGTGCCGGCCTACATCAAGAGCGTCAAAGCCGGCCAAAAGTTGCTGATGGGATTCGGGCACCGCGTCTACAAAAACTATGATCCTCGCGCCAGGATCGTCAAGCGGATCGCCTACGAGGTTTTCGACGTGATGGGGCGCAATCCCTTGATTGATATCGCGCTGGAATGCGAGCGGATTGCACTCGAGGACGAATATTTCGTCACTCGCCGCCTCTACCCCAATGTCGATTTCTACACCGGGCTGATTTATCAGGCCATGGGCTTCCCAGTGACCATGTTCCCGGTGCTGTTTGCCATCCCGCGCACTTCCGGCTGGATTGCACAATGGGAGGAGATGCTGCTCGACGCGGAGCAGAAGATTGCGCGGCCTCGTCAGGTGTATCTCGGGCAGGACCTTCGCAGCTACATTCCTCTGGAGCATCGCAGCTAGTCAACCGCTCAACTGCCCGGGCATCGGAAAATAAGGTTGCATCGCAAGCCAATCTCTGGCAAAACACCTGACGCGCGTTGCGGACCAAGCGATGGAACTATCCACCCGGCAGGTTGAGAATGCCACGGTTGTTGATGTGGTCGGCGACATCACCCTCTACAGCTCTCCGAACGTCCGAAAAACGCTCCTGGACCTGTTAAGGAACAAGCACTCTCGGCGCGTGATCGTGAATCTTGAAAAAGTGCGCTATATCGACAGCGCGGGCGTCGCTTCGTTGGTCGAAGGCCTGAAGGTTTCGCGGGATGTCAACGCCGGCTTTGCGCTGTATGGCTTGACCAAAACGACGCGCGAAGTGCTGGAGTTGACACGACTGATCAAGGTGTTCGAGGTGTACGACACCGAAGAACAAGCCTTGCGCGGTAAGGGCGACGCGGGAGCCCAGTAAGCGGGCGCTGGCCCGACCGACCCTCACTGGGGGTCGCAGAACAGGTTTCGACGATGCCACTGGCAGAGCAAATCGGCGGAGCTACCCTGAGCTGGCTAGCCTACGTGGGCAATCTCACTCGCCTGACGTCGGGTGCTGCGCGCGCCGTGTTCATCGATCCGTTCCGCGGGCGCAGGGTAAAATGGAGCCGCTCGATGCATCAGGCCCTGGCGGTGGGCGTGACGGCCATACCGGTCGTTTCCCTGATTTCTTTTTTTGTGGGCCTGATTCTTGCGTTGCAGGCCGCCTACGAGTTGCGCCGACTGGGCGCACTCCATCTGGTGGCCGGCACGGTGGCTTTATCGATGACGCGCGAACTCGGGCCGCTGATGACCGCCGTCGTCGTGATCGGCCGCTCCGGATCGGCCTTCGCCGCCGAGATCGGCACCATGAAGGTCAACGAGGAGATCGACGCGCTGGAAACCATGGCGCTCGAACCCGTACATTTTCTCGTGGCGCCCAAGTTCGCAGCCATGCTGCTGATGATGCCCTGTCTTACCACCTGGTCGGATTTGATGGGCGTCTTCGGCGGAGGTGTCTTCGGAGTGATGAGCGCAGGCTTTACGTCGCACACCTATCTCGAGGCCACCATCGACGCCCTGGTCCGCCGCGATATTTTCATCGGCCTGGTCAAAAGCGCGATGTTTGCCATCGTGATCACCGCCGTCGGCTGCCAGGAAGGCTTTACCACGGGCCTCGGCTCGGAAGAAGTCGGCAAATCCACGACCGCCGCCGTGGTCAAGTCGATTTTTCTGGTGATCGTGATGGACCTGGTTTTCACCTCGATTTTCTACCTCACCGCCCCGCGCTAGGCAAAAGATGGCAGGCGAGCTTATTCCCAAAGACGATGCGGCCGCCGAACGCGGCGCTCCGGCGATTTCCGTGCGCGACCTGCGGGTCAACTACGGCGATCGCGAGATTTTGCACGGCATCAGTTTCGACGCTCCCGCCGGCCAAACCCTGGTCATTTTGGGCGGTTCCGGATCCGGCAAAAGCACGCTTCTGCGCACGCTTGTGGGCTTGGAGAATCCGACCGGCGGCAGTATCTGGATCCGCGGCAGGGACTTTGCCTCCATGAAAGAGTCCGAGCGCGACGAACTGCGCAAGCGAATGGGGATGTCTTTTCAGAGCGGCGCGCTGTTCGGCTCGATGACCGTTGCCGAAAATGTCGCCCTGCCCCTACGCGAGCACACCAACCTCGATCGGTCGACGATCGACATCATGGTTCGCCTGAAGCTCAATCAAGTCGGCCTGTCGGGATTTGAGAACTATATGCCGGCGCAACTGAGCGGCGGAATGAGAAAGCGCGCGGCGGTTGCGCGCGCCCTGGCCATGGATCCCGAGGTGCTGTTCTTCGACGAGCCGTCGGCCGGTCTTGATCCGATAATCGCGGCAGGCATCGACGATTTGATCCTCAAGCTCAAGCAAGCCTTTCACATAACCATCCTGGTGGTCACCCACGAACTGGCCAGCGCCTTTCTGATCGCCGACCGCATGATTCTGCTGATCAAGGGCAACATCGTTGCCGATGGAACACCCGAGGAACTGCGCCAGAGCACGCACCCGCGCGTCCGTCAATTCCTGGATCGCGTCCCGGAAAAGGAGCTCACCGCGGAGATCGACTACCTGCAGATGCTCACCGGAGAGATCCCGCCCGAACGTCAATAGACTGGCGCCCGGACCCCGTCGTTGGTATACTCCCCGACACTCTATCGCTCCCTCAGCGACGGTCGAGGCGTTTTCGGGGCGAAACACCGAAGAAGCAGGATGGACGCAAAGAAAGAACAAGCGCTGGTCGGTCTGTTTGTGATCGTGGTGGTGGTGCTGCTGGTGGTCACCATCTTTATGATGTCCGGCCGTATGAGTGGCGGCGAAGTCACCTATCGCACTTACTTCAACAACGCCGGAGGCCTCGAGCCCGGCTCGCAAGTTCGGTACGCTGGCGGCCCGCCGGTCGGCCACGTTACCAGCGTCGCCGCCGATCCCCGCGACGCAACGCGGATGGAAATCTCATTTGCCGTCAAACCGGGCATCCCCATCAAGACTGACAGCGTCGCCGAAATCACCAGCGTCAGCCCGCTCGGCGACAATTTTCTGGGGATTCGGCCCGGGACCGGCGCGGCCCCCAAGGCGCCCCCGGGATCTACGCTCAAGTCTAAGGAATATACGAGCTTCGCCGATATCGCCGCGCTCGTGGCGCAACTCGGGCCCGGCGCCAACCAGCTGATCGACAATCTGAATGACCGGACCGCGCAGCTCGAGCTGACGCTCGATCGCCTCAACGACGTGCTCAACGACAAGAACCGCGCCAACATTTCTGCCGCCATGGGGAACGTCAACGGCATGCTCGCCGAGGACCGCCCGGACCTGCACTCGACACTGGTGCACGCGAATGAATCGAGCGCCAAGATCGGTCCCCTCATCGACGACTTCCGCAAAACGTCTGCCCAGGCCGATCAAGCGCTGGCCCATCTGGACGCAACCGTTTCCGAGGACCGGCCCGATCTTCACAAATCCATCGAAGAACTGCGCACCTCGCTGGCCTCGGCCGAAAGCCTCACCGATCAGCTCGACCACACTCTCAACGCCAACAGCGAGAACTTGGACGAGATTTTAGAGAACCTGCGTGTGGCCACGGAAAACTTGAACGAATTCACCGATACGGTCAAGACACGGCCCTATACGTTGCTTCGCTCGACCGCGGGCAAGCCCCGCCAGCCGGGTGATTCACCCCCGAAGTAGGAGCATTTTCAAATCATGTTACCGACAGAGGCTCAAAAGCGTGGAGCAAGACAGCAGGCGCGCCGAATTTTCCAGCTAGCCGCCGTTTGCCTGCTTGCGGGAATGGCCGCTGCCTGCGCCGCGACACCTCCAACGAAATACTACGTGTTGGACGCACCCCCAGCTGCTCAAGCGCCGCCGCAAGCGTCGATTCCCGTGCGTCTGGTCGTCGGCCACATTACCTCTTCTCAGCTCTACCGAGACAACCGCCTGGTGTATGGCAGCGGCCAGGTCCAGCTGGGTACCTATGAATTCCAGCGCTGGGCCGAGCCTCCGGTCGACCTGATCCAGGACATGCTCGTCGCTGCGCTGCGTCAGAGCGGCGAGTATCGCGCCGTTTCGCGAATCGGCAGCTCGGCGCGCGGCGACTACATCGTGCGGGGCCATCTGGATGCGCTCGATGAGATCGACAATCAGGCCGGCATCGCCGGAAGATTCGCGTTCGAACTCGAACTGTTCAATCCTTCGACCGGCTCGGTGGTCTGGAGCGACTCCTACAATCACGATGAAGCTGTGCCAGGCAAGCGTCCTGCCGTCCCCGAGGTCATCCAAGCGCTCGATCGGAATGTGGCCGCAGGCATCCGGCAGCTCACCTCGGGCCTGAACCAGTATCTGGCCAGCCATGCGCAGCCACAAGCGGCCGGCAACTGATGGAGGCGGCCGGACCTCGGAGGAGTTCGGATTTCGACGTGTAAATTGCCGAAAAAAAAACACAGAGCCTGGGCAGGGACCGGCCCACGATTGACCATGATTGATGTTGACACTTCTCATGGGAGGGTGATAAGGATGAGTTACACGTGGCACCGGCTGAACGCCGGTTTGTCGGAGCGCTCAGGAAAGGGAACTCCAAAATCCCGCTGAGTGAACGGCAACAAACCCCACCCACCCCGGGAGGTGGGAGCCTACGGCTCTTACCTCCCGTTTTTATTTGTTCTTAGGCCAGAGCCAATTGGGTTAACGAAGAGCGGCAATCAGGCGTTCTTGCGAAGCTCAGCGAGCACCAGCTTGGCCACTTCCTTGAGGGTATCGAACACGCCCTGTCCGGTAACGGCCACGGCCTCGACGCTCGGCTCGCCCTTGATATTCAGGTTTTTCTGCAACTCCTTGACGGGAAGGATATTGGGCAGGTCGCGCTTGTTCAGCTGCAAAACGTAGGGAATGGTCCCGAAGTCGAGGTTGTGATCCCTCAGGTGTTCGCGGAGGTTTTCGAGCGTTTCGATATTCGCGTCGAGCCGCTCTTCCTGTGAGTCGGCCACAAAAACAACTCCGTCGGCGCCCTTCAGGATCAGCCTGCGGCTGGCCTCGTAAAACACCTGCCCGGGAACGGTATAGAGGTGAAAACGGGTCTTGAAGCCGCGCACCGTGCCGAGATCCAGGGGCAGAAAGTCGAAGAACAGTGTGCGGTCGGTCTCGGTGGCGAGCGAGACCATCTTGCCCTTCTGGCTCGAGCCAGTATGGTCGTAGATCCACTGCAGATTGGCGGTTTTCCCGCCCAGTCCGGGGCCGTAGTACACGAGCTTGCAGTTGATCTCCCGCGCAGGGAAGTTGATGAAAGGCACGAATTTCCTCAGAAATGGACAGCTTCCTAACTTATAGCAACAGCCCTGATGGGCCGCAACGGGTGAGAGAGCGATTGCTTCGCAATTGACAACCTAGGCGAGCGGAAAGCGAAAACCGCCGCCAAACCAGCCTCATAATCTCCATGGCCTCAGTCGATTAGCCCCTGCCTACTTCAGCTCGGCGGAAATCAGGATAATCTCAGCAGTCCCGACATTCTCGACCGAGTGCGGCGGCAGGGGCGGCACCCATTGGACCAGTGGCTCGGTGGGCGGCGGCCCGACCGTGCGGCTATCAAAGAGCAGATGGCCTTCGCCGTCCCGGCGAAGGAAGGCGCTCTGCTTGGCTACGTAGATCGCGCTGGGCCAGCGGTGCGTATGCACGGGCACGGTTTCACCTGGCGGGATGCGAACCTCCAGAATGCGCACGCGCTCGTTTTCAAACATCAGCTTGTGATGACGCGGCGCGGCGATCACGGCGTCGAGCGAATCGGGCCACGGCCACGCCTGCGGCTCGCTGCGTTTCCTGCTCATGGGGCCGAAGCGAACCACGCGAGAGCTGCCACGCCGCTCAATTCGAGGGCCGCACCCAGGGAAGCGTCGAGTTGGCGAAGGCCACTTCGCCCCGCAGCAAGTGATAGATGTAGGCTCCGAGACAGAATTTCCCGAACAGCAGAGCCGAAAACGCGGCGACCAGGCCCGCTTCGAAAATCCAGGCCGTGACCATCCAGCCTTCGAGCAGAGCAATCCCCACCACCAGCATGAACGCCGCGGCCATCGCCTGCGCGAAGCGGCGCGGGCCGGGCGCGGGCGGCAGGATCGTCTTCCCTCTCGGCCGGGCAATTGCGGCGTTGTAAAAACGCTCGAAGGGATTGAGCGCGGGAAAAGTTACGTTCCACCACAGCACTGCGGAAAGAACCAAGAACCATACCGCCGAAACAGAAACGAGGCCCAGCACGCTCAGAAGGATTCCGATGACCACCAGCGGACCCACGATACGCGGCTGAAAATAAAGCCCCGCGAAATGCATATCGCAGGAGGCCGCAGGCTCTTCGGCAAAGCCCTGCTGTTTCATGAAATTTCTGACGACCTGGGACGCCATCGGCTTTCTCGACTCCTAATACTTTTCGATGCCTGCGCCTTCCGACCCGAAGCAGCCGCCCTTTCGAGGAAACCCGAGAAGGGCGGCTGCTCGGATCGAGTGGGCCCTTAGGAGATCGGCAGGCACACTGCCTTCACTTCTGTGTAGAGTTCGAGCACTTCGTGCCCCATTTCGCGGCCCCATCCAGACTGCTTGTAGCCTCCAAACGGCAGCGCCGCGTCGAACACGTTATAGCAGTTGATCCAAACCGTGCCCGCCTTCAGCATCGAAGCCACGCGGTGCGCTTTGGCGATATCGCGCGTCCAGACTCCGGCCGCCAGGCCGTATTCGGTATCATTGGCCTTGGCGACGAGGTCGTCGATATCCTTGAATGGCGTCGCCGTGACCACAGGCCCGAAAATCTCCTCGCGCACGACTTTCATTCTCTCGTTGGTGTTCACCAGCACGGTGGGTTCGACAAAGTAACCGCGCTCTCCGTGCCGCTTCCCGCCGACGGTGGCCTTAGCGCCCTCGGCGAACCCTGATTCCAGATAGCCGCAGACGCGATTCAGCTGTTCTTGGGAAACGAGCGGACCCATGTCGGTGGCCGGTTCAAGGCCCGAGCCGATTTTGATCTTGGACGCAATCTGCGAAACGCCGTCAACCACTTTGTCAAACTGCTTGCTCTCGACGTAGAGCCGCGAACCGGCGCAGCAGCACTGGCCGTGATTGAAGAAGATGGCCATTGCCGCTCCGGGGATGGTCCGTTCGATATCGGCATCGTCGAAGACAAGATTCGGCGATTTGCCGCCGAGCTCAAGTGAAACCTTCTTCAGATTGCCGGCGGCGGCCTGGACGATCAGTTTGCCGACTTCGGTTGAGCCCGTGAATGCTACTTTATCTACCTTCGGATGGGCTGCCAGCGCCGCACCTGCTGTCTCGCCATAGCCGGGAACGACGTTCACGACGCCATCGGGGATGCCGGCTTCCTGAATGAGTTCGCCCAGCAGCAAGGCGGTGAGCGGCGTCTGTTCGGCTGGTTTTAAAACCACGCAGCATCCGGCAGCCAGCGCCGGTGCCAGTTTCCACGCCGCCATCAGCAGCGGGAAATTCCAGGGAATGATCTGCCCGACAACGCCCACCGGCTCGCGCAAGGTGTAGGCCAGGAATTTGCCGTTGCCCTGTGCGGAGAGCGGAATCGTGTTTCCTTCAATCTTGGTCGCCCAGCCGGCCATGTAACGGAACATGTCCACCGTGCCCGGCACGTCCGCTACGCGAGCGATGGTGAGCGGCTTGCTGTTATCAAGCGACTCGAGCTGCGCAAATTCTTCGGCGTGCTTTTCAACAAGATCGGCGAGCTTCCACATCATGCGGCTGCGCTCGGAATGGCTGAGCTTGCGCCACGGGCCCTGGTCGAAAGCGGCGCGTGCGGCGTCGACGGCGCGGTTGATGTCTTCGCGATCGCCCTCGGCCACCTGGGCGAGCACATCACCGGTGGCCGGATTGTAGGTGGGGAATGTTTTTCCCGACGCGGCGTCTACCCATTGGCCGTTGATCAACATCTTCCTCGGTTTTGCGACATAGCGCGCTACATTCTGATCGAGCGTTACTGCTTGCGTTGCTGTGGCCATCTCTTCTCTCCTTCCGTCAATTCAGAATCCTTTGAAATTCAATAGCGGATTCGGACCGTGCCGGCTTCCTCGCGCAGAAGTTGGTGACAAGTCTCACGGCGGGCCGTGCCAAGCGAGCGATCCACATATGCTCAAACGTTTTTGGGCCGGTGCCCTTCCGACGAACTTCCCCGCACCGTACCGGGCGCGCCGCAACCTGCCGCCGAGCGAGCCCATGATAGGCCAACCACGCTCGGTTTGACAATGTCAACTACCATCGCCCAAGGACGACGGCTTGTAGCTGAATCGTGCTAAGCGGCAACACAACTCGCCACGTACGGCGCGCTGACAAGCGCCCTGCTCCGGATGACCTGAGCAGCGTTGCTATCCGCGTCGTCGGTCGACCCACACCGAACGCATCGGAACAAGAATCACCAGCACCCCAGCTCGCTTCGCTTTGTACTCCATAAACCGGCGAAGCTGCGAAAAGGCCCAGCCGTGCAGTACGGCTCGTTGCTTCCGCCGAGCCCTTACCCGAGCGCGCAGGCGGCGATGGCGGTGACGCACCCGCTCGACCACCCTACCGCTGTGGCGCTTCCCATCGGAATCCGTAGCGATGTTTCTGATCCCCAGGTCGCAGCCCATCACTTCAGCGGGTGCGGAAAGAGTGGCCTCCCTCGACTTCACAACTAGCCACGAGATAAAACACTCCGCGCTCGACGAGCAAATCCGATTCCCCTCGCTGTGTCTGCAACAAGGACAACTGCCCGGGGCCCGCTGCGAAAGCGACGCTCAGCCTTCCAGCGATGGTCCAGATACTTACCGAGTTCCGCTGGACTTGCCAATTCAGAATCCGGGAATCGTAGGCTACGGCCCCGGCGGGGCGAAAAGTGCGCCACTGCGATGGGTCCGCCTTATAGAGAAGAGCTGCCGAGCGGAGAATGGCCAAGGAAGAGGATTCCAGACGGCGGAGATGAGCGAGGATGTATCGAAGAAGGAGCGAAGCTCTGTGCTCCCCCCGAGATAATTGCCAAAGAAACAAGAGCCTCAACGGCTCGCTCGAGCGGGTCGGTCGAAACGCTGTTCTGTGGAACCGAAACCACGAGTCCAGCTCGCTACGGCGTTCTCCAACCGCGGTCGAGCCGTCAGAGCGGGTAGGGTGTTGGCGAGCGGCGGATGGTGATCCAGCGCAGCTCGGTAAATTCGTCGAGGCCTGCCCGGCCGCCGAACCTGCCGTAGCCGCTGTCCTTTTCGCCGCCAAACGGCATTTGTGGCTCGTCGTGAACCGTGGCGCCGTTGATGTGGCAGATTCCGAATTCGAGTTTTTCGGCCATGCGCAGCGCCTTGTTGACGTCGCGCGTGAAGACGGCGCTCGAAAGCCCGTATGGCGTGTCGTTGGCGATGCGCAGAGCGTCTTCGGCGTCTTTGGCCACCACGATGGGCTTTGCCGGGCCGAATGACTCTTCGTGGTATATGCGCATTTCAGGTGTCACGCCGTAGACCACGGTCGGCGGGTAGCACGGCCCCTGGGCCCGTCCGCCACAGAGAACTTTCGCGCCCTTGGAGACCGCATCATCCACCAACGCCTGGACGCGCTCCACCGCGGCGGGAGTGATCATGCAGCCAATCTGGGATTGCGGATCGAGAGGGTCGCCCATTTTCAGCGACTGTCCCTTGGCCGCCAGCCTTTTCGCAAATTCTTCGGCGACGGACTTTTCGACGACGATGCGCTCGGTGGACATGCAGATCTGGCCCTGATTCATGAAGGCCCCGAAATTCGCGGCGGACAGAGCCGCGTCGAGATCGGCATCGGAGAGAACGACGAGCGGCGCTTTGCCGCCCAGTTCCAGCACCACGCGCTTGAGATGGCGCCCGGCGCTCTCGGCGATCAAGCGGCCGATTTTCGTCGAGCCGGTGAAGCTGATGCGGCGCGTTTTCCGATTGCTGATCAGTTCATCGACAACTTCGGCGGCGTCGGGAGGCGCATTGGTGATGACGTTGATGACCCCTTTGGGGAAACCGGCTTCTTCGAAGACGGAAGCGATCGAAAGGTGGGTTCCGGGAGATTCTTCAGAAGCCTTGAGGACGAGAGTGTTGCCGTAGGCGGCCGGAGCGGCGACCGCGCGCATTCCCAGAATCATAGGGGCGTTCCAGGGAGCGATCCCCACGACGACTCCTACGGGCTGGCGGATGGCCATGGCGGTTGTGTCTGGCAGATCGGTGGGGATCACTTCGCCGACCATGGCGTAGGCTTGTGCCGCGGCTTCGCGCAGAATGCCAAGCGTATAGATGCAATTGAACATGCCCCAGCCGAAAGTCTGGCCCGTTTCAAGCGCGGTGATTTTCGCAATTTCGGGCGTGCGCCGCTCGAGGATATCGGCGGCTTTCAGGAGGAGATTGCGACGCACACCGGGACCGGTAGCGCTCCAGGACGGGAATGCCGAGGCGGCCGCATCGATGGCGCGCCGCGCGTCCTGGCGCTTGCCGGCGGGAACCAAAGAAGCGACTCCACCTGTGTACGGATTGCGCTTCTGGTAGGTCTTGCCGTCGAGCGCACCGGTCCATTCGCCGTTGATGAAGAGCTTTTCTTCGCGAATTGCGACCGGCTGTGTGGAACCCTCTGCCATGGGAACCTCCCGATTCGATGGTCCCCGGCACTTTGGCATGCTGGGGTGGTGGGCCTCCCGCCCAGGCGGAAGTTTACACTACGCCTCGTGTGGCGGGATCGGGGAAATTGCCTGTGTGAGCCGGAGATCATTCGCGCATCCGCTGCGTCGGGTCTCGTTCGCTATCCGGTCGTGTCACTTGCGGCGGGTGCCGTAGCGCGCGCGGTGCCGTTTACCCCAGGCCGACATCAGCTTCAGGATCGGGCGCAGGCTTTGGCCATGTCGAGTCAGTGAATACTGCACGCGCGGCGGTACTTGCGCGAAGACCTTTCGGTGTATTACTTCGTCGCGCTCCAGTTCGCGGAGATGCTTGGTAAGCATCTTTTTCGTCGAAGCGGGGATGAGACGCTTGAGCTCGCTGAAACGGCGGGTGCCGTCCTCGAGGTAGTAGAGGATCAGCGGCTTCCATTTTCCGCCGATGACTTCCGCCGTGAGCTTGACGGGGCAGTTTTCGCTATCCATGGGCCCTCCGCAAGACACTAAGTGGCAAAGAGGCACCTACTCGCCAGGCCGAGACTCTAGCCTAAAATCGGCGCCTTGGCTAGAAAGAAGACAGAGATTGGGGCGTGCCGCACCCCGCCGCAAAAAAACCGGAGACGCCTTGGGGTCCCGTTACCGACTCCGGCCGTTCGCGATGGATTGCTGAGTTCGCTCGGAGGGTGGGTCTTAAAATCGAGCCGATGCCGGCAAAACAGTGTACAATTTCGGCCCGCATTTGCAGTCAATCGGCAAAATCTCGGAAAATAGACCGGTAAACCAAAACGCGCTACTCGATGGGAGGCAGGGTGATGAGCCAGCAGAGCTTGGAGGATGTTTTGAAGGCAGCCGGGAATCCGGTGAAGATGCTCCGGAATTCGCAGATTGGAGCATACGTCTATCCGGTAGTCCCGTCGGAATATTCCAACTGGCGTGACGAGCAGCGCGCCTGGCGAGAGACGGCCGTTCTTTTCGATCAAAGCCACCACATGGCAAACCTCTATGTGGAGGGACCCGATGCCCTTCGATTGCTTTCCTACCTGGGGACGAATAGCTTCGCGAATTTTCCGGTCGACCGCGCGAAGCAGTTTGCGCCATGCAGCTACGACGGATATGTGATCGGGGACGGAATTTTATTTCACCTCGCGCCGAACAGCTTGGTCTTCGTAGGGCGCGCGCCGACTGCGAACTGGCTCGAATTCCATGCCACCACTGGCGGATACAACGTCAAGATCAAGCGGGACGACCGGTCGCCGTCGAATCCCGGCGGTAGGCCGGTGATTCGGACCTGCTACCGCTACCAGATTCAAGGACCGAATGCCAAGCCGATTATCGAAAAGCTGAACGGCGGGCCCTTCCCGGAGATCAAGTTCTTCAACATGGGGCAGATCAAGATCAACGGGCGAACTGTTCGCGCGCTTCGTCATGGCATGGCCGGCGCCCCTGGGCTAGAGATTTGGGGGCCGTACGAAGAGCGTGATGAAATTCGCACCGCGATCGTCGCGGCTGGCAAGGATTTGGGGCTAAAGGAAGTGGGCGCGCGAGCTTACGCGTCGAACACGCTCGAATCGGGCTGGATCCCCTCACCCCTGCCGGCCGTCTACACGGGCGAGAAGATGAAGGCATATCGCCAGTGGCTCCCGGCCACCGGCTATGAGGCCACGGGTTCGCTTGCGGGAAGCTTCGTCTCTAACAACATCGAGGACTACTACACCACGCCGTTCGAACTCGGATACGGGATCTTCGTCAAATTCGATCACGACTTCATCGGCCGCGAAGCGCTGGAGAAGATGGACCAGAAGACCCAGCGGAAGAAGGTCACCTTCGCCTGGAACGGCGGGGATGTTCTGAAGGCTTACCAGTCGATGCTCGAGCCGGGCGATCCGTACAAATTCATCGACCTGCCCATTTCCAATTACGCTTCGGCCTCCTACGACAAGGTGGTAACCAAGAGCGGAAAGGTAGTGGGCCTGTCGATGTTTGCCGGATACAGCTACAACGAGCGGTCGGTTCTCTCGCTCGGGGTAGTGGATCACGACGTCGAAATCGGCACCGAACTCACGCTGGTATGGGGCGAAGAGGGAGGCGGCACGAAAAAGCCCACCGTCGAACGCCACCAGCAGCTGGAAGTGCACGCCACAGTCAGCCCGGTCCCGTATTCGAAAGTGGTGCGCGAGACATACGAAGGTGCCTGGCGCAAAGCTGCCAACCGGTAGCGCTTGGCTGGCTGCGGGGAACGCCAGGCGGGCTCATGTCCGCCTCGCGTTCGACCAGCCCGCCAAGATTTCGGAAAGCTCGACGCACACCTCGCAGGAATACAACCGTTTTTTTGAACCCCGTCGGCAGTGATCGGCGATTTGCCGAGCCTCGGGCTTGCCCAGTCGAGGATCCGACCAGTAGCAGAGTGCCGGAATCTAGGCGAAACAACCAGGGTATACTGAGCCAATCCGAGTCTTTCGCGGTTCGCTAACCGCAAATCGGATCGATTCGAGCGTAACAGGAGACCATAACATGCCAGTGCAATATCGAGCCGACCACATAGGCAGTCTATTGCGGCCCGCCGACCTGCTGGCGGCGCGAGCCGGCGGAAGCGAGTCGGGCCGCTTGAGATCGATGGAGGACCACTACATTTTGAGGGCGCTGGCCAAGCAGAAGGAATTGGGGTTCCAGATTTATACCGACGGCGAGCTGCGCCGCCGCAATTTCATGAGCGAGCTGACCGACGCCGTCGACGGCTTTGATCTGGAGGATTCGATCGCGCGCGATTGGGATGCCTCACAGAAAAAGCCGCAGGTCGCCTCGGTAACGGGAATCGTGAACAGGAAACTCAAGCGGATGCACTCGCTGACCGAGCGCGAACTGCCTTTCTTGAGGCTGCATAGCCCCGGCGACATCAAGGTCCTCGTGCCGAGTCCGACCCAGTTTCCAGCGATCGCCTTCAAGCGCGGAGTGACCGACAAGGTATACAAGGATCATTCGGCGCTGCTGTGGGATGTCGTCGAAATCATCAAGCAGGACATGGCGCAGCTTGCCGCCGAGGGGGTGAAGTACATTCAAATGGACGCGCCCCGATACAGCTATTACCTCGACCCCAAGTGGCGGGCGTGGATCAAACAAGAGATGAATCAGGATCCGGAGGAGGCGCTCGACGAGGCGATTGCCGCCGACAACGCCTGCTTTGACGCGGCCCGAAGGCCGGGAGTGACGGTGGCGATCCATCTGTGTCGCGGCAATAATCGCAGCCACTGGTACGCCGAAGGCGGCTACGATGCCATTGCAGAAAAGCTCTTTGGTTCGCTGAGAGTGGACCGCTTCTTGCTGGAGTATGACGACGAGCGGGCGGGGACGTTCGAGCCCCTGCGGCTGGTGCCTAAGGACAAAGTGGTGGTGCTCGGCTTGATCACCACCAAAAAGGCGCAGCTTGAGAAATCCGACGAGGTGTTGCGGCGCATCCACCAGGCTGCGAAATATTTTCCGCTCGAGAACATGGCGATCAGTCCGCAGTGCGGCTTCGCTTCGACAGCGGAGGGAAATCTGCTCTCCGAAGACGAGCAGTGGGCGAAGCTGAAGCTGGTGGTGAACACGGCGCGGCGGGCGTGGCACTGATCTTCTGGAGACTCTCGGCGCAATCCCAACTCGAGCCGCGGGCTTCGAGCTGAACCTGCGCCCGCATTCGCGATAGAATCCAGGCTCATTTCATGATTCTTCATGTGAACCATACGCGGCGCGACTCGGCGGCCGCGAGTGCCAGCGAAGCTGTGAGCACGTTCCTCACCTTGTTTGAAGAGGGGCACCTGACGCCGGCCCAATTCGCCCGGCTGCAGGTTTATCTGGACTGGGTTCAATACAAGCAGAACTTTCGCGAGCCGGTGACCGTGGTCGAGGCGGCCGAGAGCGACGGCGGGGAGCCGTCCCGCATGGAGATCCGCATTGATTCCAGGCAGCTCGCGCCCGGTTCTCTCCGCGAATTGGTCAAGAAAGCCATCGGTCCGGCCGCACCCGGCCGGGCGGAAGCAGAGGACCGGATTTATCTCGAAGAGTTCCGCTCGCTGCGCACGAGCGTCGTGTGGAGCTTCAACCACCTTTACTGGCAACGGCTGAAGGACTGGGAAGAAGCCACGGGCAAAAGTTATGAAAAATCACTGCCGGGGGGCGTATCGGACGGGCATCACCCCCAGGCCATTGCCGATTCGGCCAGGGAATTTTGGAAGCTGCTGAGGGAACTCGAAACGCATCATCAGCTGCCGGCCGAAATCTTCATCTTGGAAATTGGGGTCGGCCTGGCGAAACGCGCTGGAATGTGGCTGGACCGTTTTTGCGAGCTCGATCAAGAAAATGGAACGCAATACTATCCTCGTTTGCGGTTCCTGCTGGGAGACTACTCGCTTTCGACTCTCGATCGTTCCAGGCCCGCGGTCGAGAAACATATTGACCTCTGCAGCTTCATCGCGCTCGATGCGCTCGATCCGACCAGGACGCTCGCGTTTCTGCGACACAAAGTGCTGCACGTGCATTCCTCCAACACCTACGACAACTTGCCGGACGAGGAGCTGGTCTGGCGCGATAATCGCCTGTATTGGGTGCAGGTGCGCGCCTATATCCCCGCTCCACAGGCGGCGCGCATTGCCTCCGGTTGCCAACTGGCGCCAGCCGAGATCGCCCGGACCATCAAGAGGCTGCTAGAAGTGGGCGCCGACACTCTTCCGGAGCACGAGCGGGGCATGGCCTTTTGGATGAACACCTGGAATGCCATCCGGCTGGAAGAAAGGCTTGTGGATCGACTGGATTTGCCCGACGCGGAATTGCCCGCCGGACTGAGCTACCCGCAGATCGAAGATTTGCTGCACGATGCGCCGGGGGAGCTGCGTTTTCATTTGAGTTCGGGGGCGCTGGAGAGTTTCCGCAATACACTGCCGCTGCTTCATCCGCAAGGCTATCTGCAGGTGCAGGACATTTTTGTCACCGATTGGAGCGGCTATTCGACGGGATTCTACGGTCCGGGAAAGCTGGACGGCTCGATTGTGAACTGGGTCAATGGGGCGCTGCTGCGCGAGGTGGCGCACCGCGCCGGCTACGATTTGCACTTCACGCCCTTTCCGTACCGGGCCGGCTCGAAGACTTCCATCTTGTACACCACCGAACGGGAGTAAACCTATGACTGTTCCCCTTCTGCCCACCACGATGGTGGGAAGCTATTCGATGCCCAGCTGGCTAGAGAGATTGAAGACCGATTACTTTGCCCGGCGAATCAGCCGGCATGATCTTGATGAGATTCACGACTGCGCGGTGCGGTCGGCCATCAAGGATCAGGAGATGGCTGGGCTCGATATCGTCACCGATGGAGAGTTGCGACGCGATAACATGATCGATTATTTCGTCGAGCGGCTGCCGGGGATTCACATCGACCGGTCCTCGAAGAAGTTCTACTACGACTTTTACGATAGCGAGGTGCTGGGGAAGATTCCCATAGCCGCGCTGGGGCTGGTCGACGATTTCAAATTCTTACTGGCGAACACCGAGCGCGCCACGAAATTCTGCATCACCGGCCCTCATTCGCTCGCCAAGCGCGTTCGGAACAAGTACTATCCGACCGACGAAGCGCTGGCAACCGACATTGCGCGGGTCATGAACATGGAGCTCAAGGAGCTGGCCAAGGCAGGCGCCGAGCTCATTCAGATTGACGAACCCTATTACTCCGGCTTCCCGGAGGATCTCGCCTGGGGCGTGAAGGTGCTGAACCTGCTGGTGGAAGGCGTGGACGCGAAGATTGCCGTTCACATCTGCTACGGAAACCGCTACGGCAAGCCTTCCTGGGAGGGCAGCTATCGATATCTCTTCCCGACGATTTTGGGAGCGAAAATCCAGCAGTTGAGTCTGGAATTCGCGCGGCGCGGCGGCGAAGACCTCGATCTCTTCCGCGAATTTTCACCTCCCTTTGAGCTGGGCGCAGGGGTAATCGACGTAAAGGATCAGGCCGTCGAGACAGCCGACCTGGTTGCTGAGCGCATCCGCAAGGTCATGAAGTTCGTGGCGCCGGAAAAGATCGTGGTGTTGCCCGATTGCGGGCTCTTTCACCTGCCGCGAGACATTGCCTTTGCGAAACTGCGCGCCATGGTGGAAGGAACCAAAATTGTGCGCAAGGAATTGAACCGATAGAACCGGAGAGCTGCTGTGGGAACTTTTGTCCTGGTGCACGGCGCATGGCACGATGGGTCGGCCTGGGACCAGACCATCCGGCATCTCGGAAGCCAGGGTCACCCGGCGTTCGCGCCCACTATGGCGGGACATGGCAAGTCTCAACCGCGCAACGTCGATCATCGAAAGTGTACCGATTCGATCGTGCGGGCAATCGTTGAGCGAGGACTCCGCGACATCATCCTGGTTGGACACAGTTTCGGCGGCACGGTGGTCTCGAAAGTCGCCGAGCAGATTCCCGAAAGAATCCGGCGCCTGGTATTTCTGAATGCCTTTGTCCTCCAGGACGGCCATAGCCTGGTGGATGAAATTCCTCCCAGCCACGCTGCGCTCTTCGATCGGCTTTCCCAGGAATCTGGCGATCACACGGTGATGGTTCCGTTTTCAATCTGGCGCGAATCGTTTGTGAACGACGCCGATCTGGAAACGGCAAGACGGACCTATGGGCAGCTCTCCCCGGAGCCCTACCAGCCCTGCCAGGACAAGTTGGATCTGAAGAAGTTTTATTCGCTCGATACGCCCAGGAGCTTCCTCAACGCGACCGAGGACATCGCCCTGCCTCCGGGAGAATGGGGCTGGCATCCGCGCATGTCGGCTCGGCTGGGCGTCTACCGGCTGGTCGCAATGCCGGGCAGCCACGAAGTGATGTATACCAATCCCGCGGGGCTGGCTCAAAAGCTGATCGAGGCCGGCCGAGATTAGCTGCGATGAGGCTCAAGACCAAGCCGGAAGAGATCGACGTGGATTTTGCCAAAGCGGCTCTGGTGATCGTGGATATGCAAAACGCATTTGCGAGCAAAGGGGGCACGCTCTCGCTTGCCGGCGCTGATCTCGCCGACGCACCGCGCGTGGCGCACACGATTCGTTCGGTTCTCGACACTGCGCGAGCGGCGAAAGTGGCTGTCGTGCACCTGCAAGTCGGCTATAAGCCGGATTTGAGCAACGCAGGCGGGCCGCGCTCTCCCAATTACTATAAGGAGACGGCGATGCGTTTGATGTGCGCAAAGCCTGAGCTCAAGGGCAAGCTGCTCACCGAAGGAAGCTGGGATTTTCAGCTGATTGAGGAGTTGGTTCCGCAGCCGGGAGAGATCGTCATCACCAAGACTCGCTACAGCGGTTTTGCTGGGACGACGCTGGATTCGCAGCTCCGTGTCGGCGGTATCCAGTATCTTTTCTTCGCCGGGATTGCAGCGAATGTGTGCGTCGAGTCGACCCTGCGGGACGCCTATTTCCTCGACTATTGGCCGATTCTGGTGGCTGACGCCACGATGGCCGCGGGCGGCCGCAAAATGCACGAGGCCACTCTGTTTAACGTGGAGTCTTTCTTTGGCTGGACCATCTGGTCCGATGATTTGCGAGCCCATCTAAGCGCGGGTGCCAACCGGTAGCCTTGCCCGGACCGCTCGCCCGTCACGCGTGTGAGGCAGGGTCCTGCCGCCGCACCTTGGGCCCGTTCCTGCGTTTTCTCGCACCAGAAAACGCTGCCTTCCTTGGAAATCGATCTCCGATTCGGTTGCACGGCGCGGGTGGGCAAACCAGAGTGTTAGGGAGGTACTCATCCACCCGACAGGCGATGTGGGCATAGAGCGCCTGAACGGACTGTGGGAAAATTACTAGACGCCTTATGACAGCAAAAACCCGCCTAGAGAAAGGCTCGCCGGCGAAATCGGGTGTTCGCGCCGTGCGCCTGCGCACCTCGGGCGCTACGGTCAAGCGCCTACCGAACGGCGCGTTTCTGGTCCGGCCGGAGGAGGCGCTTTGTCCCTATCCCAAAGTGCTTACCGATCGCCTCCGGCACTGGTCGGAAGCGGCTCCCGCAAGAATCGCGATCGCCCAGCGCGGGATGGACGACCAGTGGTGCTCGCTGACCTATGAGCAAGTCTGGAGCTCGATGGAGAGCATTGCCCAGGCGCTGCTCGATCGAGGGCTATCACCCGAGCGGCCCGTTGCGATTCTTTCGGAAAACGATCTCGAGCACTTTCTTCTGACCTACGCGGGCCAGCACGTGGGCATTCCGGTCGCGCCCATTTCACCGCCCTATTCGCTGCTCTCCAAGGACTTTTCGAGGCTGCGCCATACGCTTGGAACCCTCACGCCCGGAATGATTTTTGTTTCCGATGGAAGGCGTTACGCTCAGGCGATCGAAACGGTTGTGGACGAGCGTATTGAGGTTGTCGCCCGAACCGCGCCACCCGATCGGCCGAGGGCCAGCAGCTTCGCCGAGCTCTTGCAAACGACTCCCACTGCGGAGGTTGACGCCGCGCACGAGCGCATCGACCCGGAGGGCGTCGCGAAGTTTCTTTTCACCTCCGGCTCGACCGGAGTTCCCAAGGCCGTCATCAACACGCATCGCATGCTCGCCAGCAATCAGCAAATGATTGCTCAGATTTTCGGCTTCCTCGAGGAGGATCCTCCGGTGATCCTCGACTGGCTTCCCTGGAGTCACACCTTTGGCGGCAACCACGATGTCGGGATCGCACTCTACAACGGCGGCACCTTCTACATCGACGATGGCAAGCCGGGCCCCGGCTGGATCGAGCGGACGGTTCGCAACCTCCGCGAGATTTCGACCACGATTTTCTTCAATGTGCCCAAGGGATACGAAGATCTGCTCCCGTTTCTGCGCGCCGATCGCGAACTGCGCGAGACGTTTTTCCGCCGACTCGGGTTGATGTTCTATGCAGGAGCGGGTCTTTCGCAGCCGGTGTGGGATGCCTATCGCCAGCTGGCGCTGGAAACATGCGGCGAGCGCATCCTCATGGTGACCGGCCTGGGTTCGACCGAGACCGGACCGATGGCCATTGCCACGACCTGGGAAACGGATCGGGCCGGCACGATTGGCATCCCGGTGCCGGGCGTTACACTCAAACTCGTTCCGCGAGACGGGAAACTCGAAGCGCGCGTGCGCGGCCCCAACGTCACACCGGGCTATTGGCGCGAACCGGAACTGACCCACCGGGCTTTCGACCGAGAGGGTTTCTATTCGTTCGGTGACGCGGTTCGTTTCGTCGATCCGCAAGATGTGAACAAGGGTTTGCTGTTTGACGGCCGTCTCAACGAGGATTTCAAGCTGGCCAACGGCACATGGGTCAGCGTGGGCCCGCTTCGCTCGAAGTTCGTCGGCCATTTTGCGCCGTTGGTTCGCGATCTGGTCATCGCCGGGTTGGATCGGGACTTCCTGGTTGCCATTATTTTTGCAGATCCGGACGCCTGCCGGCCCCTGGCGCCGGAGCTTGGTGAACGCGCCCCCCTTGGGGACGTCGTCACACATCCGGCGGTGCGGGCCCGCTTCGAAGCGCTGCTCAAGAGTTTTGCCCAACCAGCAACGGGAAGCTCCAATCGAATCGTCCGGGCGATTCTGGCCGAGGAGCCGCCGTCGCTGGATGCCGGCGAAATCACCGACAAAGGTTCGTTCAATCAGCGAGCCGTGCTCGAGCGGCGAGCGGCCCTGGTCGACGAACTGTATGCGCTGGTGCCGCCTCCGCGCGTTCTCACGGTTCCGCATCGGTAGCCCAATTCAGGGGGGGCTTTCCAAATGGATGAAGCCGTCCGATCCATTCTAGAGGAATACGATCGGTGAGGAGCCAGAGAATCGAAGCTCCACGACCAGATGTCGGAAGAAGAATGGGTGAGCCGTCGCGATGAGTTCCTGATTTCGATCGGCCCGCACACCGGACGGCTCCTCAATATCCTGATCAAGGGCGCAAAAGCGCAGAACATCCTGGAGATCGGAA
>JASHRC010000244.1 GCA_030037525.1 Candidatus Acidiferrales bacterium
TATCAGCTCTTCGTCGACCGGCACCGGCTTACGGTATTCGATGGTCAGTTCGCCGGTGACGGCATGATCGCCTTTGAACCGGCTCACTTTGGCCATCACCTCATCCAGCAGGGTGGCGATAATGCCCCCGTGCAAATAGCCGACCGCCCCCTGATATTCGGCCCCGATCCGAAAGCTGCCGCGAATGCGCCCCGCCGCATCATCCTGCTCAAAGGTGAGCTGCATGCCGCGAGGGTTGGCCCCGCCGCAGCCAAAACAACCATTCGCTGGATTAGGCGGCAGTAGCATTGGCCTTCAGATCAACGCTACCCGGCCGCGAAATTCGTCACGCACGCCCCGCTGGCGCTTGCGCAGTTCAGCCTTCAGCACATCGCAAAAGCTCTGGACGCCCCGGGCAATGCTCTTTTCGTCCAGGCTCGCAAAGCCCAGGCGCAGCGTGTTCGGCTGCGGATTCTGCAAATAAAAATACCGGCCGGGTACGAAGTAGATCCCGCGCTCGCGGGCATGGATCAGCAGGTCGCCCGCGTCGAAGCCCGCCGGAAGCGTCACCCAAACCGTCATGCCACCCTCGGGGCGGGTCCAGGTCGTTCCCTCCGGCATATGCTTTTCGAGTGCCTCTTCCATGGCTTCCAGCCGGCTGCGGTGCACTTTCTTCATCCGCGCCAGGTGCCGTTTCAAGTGGCCGCGTTCAATGAATTCGGCCAGCGTTGCCTGCGAAAACTGATCGGTGTGCAGGTCGGTCAGCAGCTTTACCAGACGCAGCCGCTCGATCGCAGTTTCCGCTCCGATGCACCAGCCGACGCGCAAGCCCGGAAATGAAATTTTCGAGAAGCTGTCGATCTGAATCACGTTGCCGTGCGTATCGAGCGACCGCAGCGACGGCAACTCAGTTCCCCGCAAGCGCGTGCGCGCATAGATGCTGTCTTCGATAATCGGTACCTGATAACGCGCCGCGATTTCCAGCAGACGTCGCCGCTGGGAAAGGGGCAGCGATGTCCCGGTCGGATTGTGAAAATCCGGCGTGATGAAGATAAACTTCAGCCGATTCTGCAGCAGGAGGTTTTCGAGCGCGTCCAGATCGAGCCCCACGTTCCCCGTGCGCGCTGGGTCAGCCTCTACGGGCACAGCGAGCGTGCGCACCCGCGCACCAGCCAAGATCGAAATGGCTCCCGGATACGCCGGATTCTCAATGGCCACCGAATCGCCCGCACGGAGAAAGGCCTTCGAGATGAGGTCAATTGCTTGCTGGCCGCCATCGGTGATCAACAACTGGTCGGGCCCCACCGTCTGGCCTTCTTCGCGGAACCAGGCGACCACCGCGCGGCGCAACGACTCGTAGCCATCACTGGCGCCCAGCTGCAGGATGCGGCGCCCTTCTCGGCGCAGCACCGCATTGGCGCAGCGCCGAAATTCCTCGACCGGGAAGAATTCCTCTGAAGGCCGCGCACAGGTAAAGGCAAGCGCTCCGGCAGGCACTTCGGGCATCAGCCGGCTCAGGTTTTCGTCGCCGCGTTCATCGGCGAACAGCGACTCCCAGCGCGCGCTTCCGCCGTTTCCGTTGCTGCGGGGAGCAGGAGAAAATTGCCTGGCCGCCGCGCCACAAATGAAGGTTCCCCGCCCCACATGCCCCTCAATCAGGCCTTCGGCTTCCAGCTCGGCGTAGGCGGTCGCCACCGTAGTCCGGTGCACACCCAGCTGACTCGCCAGTTCCCTGCTCGCAGGAATCCGATCGCCGTTACGCAGTTCGCCGGAATGCACCAGGGCCCGCAGCTGATCGCGGAGTTGCACGTAGAGCGGGATGTGGCTTTCCGACTGAAGAAGCAGGGGCAGCATTGGCCTTGCGCTCCAGGCCAATATATCGCAATTTCAGAGGACGTAAAGGTCCAATTTGGCCTAGCCTAATGGTGCCAGCCAGATGCGTGCTTAGGGGTGTAGCGCCCGCGCCGGCTCATTCGCTGAAAAGTTTCGACTGTGCGCCGAGCACGGCCCCGATCTGCCGCCTTGGCTGCGGCGAGCGCCTGGCGACCCCTACGACACCGAGTACCTTCAACTCGGCCAGTGCCGAACGTGGCACGAACATGTGCAGCACATTGCCGTGCAGATCCGGTGGAACCAGCTGTACGCCGGCGTCCAACAACTCGAGCAGATTGTTTGCGACGATCCCCTCCATGGCATCGTCGTCGCGGAACCGCAGCCGCACCCAAAGGCCATCCAGCTTGGGCCGACTCAAAAATGTCTTCCTCTCCGGCTCAAACGGCTCTTTGAACTCGCGCACGAAGTAAACCGATTTGACTTCCTTGAGCGCGATCGATTCATGTTCGCCATCAAGTGTAAGCAGATCAATAGATTCCAATCGTCCGAGCGCGGCTGGGTTCAGGTAGCCCTTCGATCGGGTTCGGTCAACCAGCAAGACAACGGCTTTCTTAAGAGTCGAGGCTGGGGAGCGGGCTTTCACGAATTCTCAACGCCCTCGAAGGGCGCGTATTGCTATAGCCTTACCGACTATGCTATCTTGAGCTTGCGGTTTTTCAACTTATTGGTGCTTAAAGGGTTAGCAACGGAGCGCCAAAGATCGACAGCAAAGGACAGATCCTCCGATCGGCCTCCGTCGTAGCCCTAGTCACCGTTATCAGCCGGATTTGCGGATACCTACGCGATCAACGGGTGGCTCTCCTGCTCGGGACATCGCCCGCCGCCGACTCGTTCGTCCTCGCTTTCCGAATCCCCAGCCTCATACGACGAATGACCGCAGAGGGTTCCCTCGGCGCATCGCTCATCCCCGTTTTCACCGGCTACCTGCGAAACCAGCCGGCCCGGGACAGCTGGGCGTTTGCCGAAAAAGTGTTCTGGGACCTGGCCCTGCTGCTCGCCGTGCTCGCCGGGTTAGGCGCAATTTTCTCACGACAAGTCATCGGTATCTACACCTTCGTTTTCCGCGTCTTCGGAGGGCATCACCCGTCCTGGGACCTGGCTGTCTATCTGAATCACATCATTTTTCCGGCGGTGTTTTTCATCGGACTGGCGGCGGTCGCCTCGGCGCTGCTGCACAGCTTTCAAGTCTTTGGCTTACCTGCGGCCACCCAAGTGGCTTTCAATCTCTCGATGATCGTTTCTTCGCTGGGCCTCATTTACCGACCCATCCTGCGGTGGGCGCCGCCCGGGTATCGCACGCCGGCCGTGGCCCTGGCCGTCGGAATTTTGGTCGGCGCAGCAATCCAGCTGGCAATGCAGCTGCCCGCTCTGGTGCGGCGCGGAATGCGCCTCGCGCCGGGGCTTTCGGTTTCCGATCCTGGCGTGCAGAAGGTGGCGCATTTGATGGGCCCGGCGTTTTTCGGCATGGGCGTCTATCAGATCAATCTGTTCGTGGACTCGATTTTCGCGGTATCGCCCAGGATGCCCTCGGGAAGTCTGACCTCGCTCTATTTCGCCGACCGAGTCATGCAGTTGGTATTGGGGGGCTACGCCATTGCCGTGGCCACGGCGATTTTCCCGAC
>JASHRC010000245.1 GCA_030037525.1 Candidatus Acidiferrales bacterium
CCGTTGTCCTGGTGCTCTTGTCTCTTGCTGTGCCGGCGCGTGCCGCCCGCTCCTTTCAGGTGGAAGATATGCAGCGGCTATCGCGGGTCAGCGGGCTCAAACTGTCGCCTGACGGCAAATGGGTTGCCTTCGTTGTCTCGCGCGCCGATCTGGCCCGGAACCGATTGGTGAAAAACATCTGGATCGTCTCTGCCAAGGGGGGAGAGCCGCAACAGATGACCTTTGCCGAGCAAGGCTCCAATGATCGGCCTCGATGGTCACCTGACAGCCATTACCTCTACTTTCTCAGCAATCGCGTCGACAAGAAAGCGCAGATCTTCCGGCTGGCCATCACAGGCGGCGAAGCCAAACAGATCACAAACGTTCCGACAGGCGTAGACTCCTACCTACTGTCGCCCGACGGCCAAACAATCGCGTTGACCGCAAGCGTCTTTCCGCAGTGCACCGATATGGCCTGCAATGAGAAAGCGGAGAAGGAACGGGCCGAGAATCCCGTAAAAGTCCGTGTCATAACCGAGATGCCCTTCCGGCGATGGGACGCATGGGTGGACGGGAAGCGAAATCATGTCTTCGTGATGTCTGCCGAAGGAGGCCCGGCGACCGACATCACTCCGGGCGACGTTGATTCCCCGATCTGGACAGAAGACGGCACCGAGGAAGTGGCGTTCTCGCCCGACAGCAAGGAAATCTGCTTTTCCCGCTACGTCGAAAACGAAGCCCTCACCGGCAATAGCGACCTGTTCGTTATGCCTGCCGCCGGCGGGAAGCCGAAAGCCATCACGACCAATCGGGCCACCGATCGCACACCGCTCTATTCACCCGACGGCCGGTATATCGCCTACAGCGCGACCTTGCGGCCCATGCAGGAGACGGACCTGGTGCGCTTGTTTCTATACGACCGCTCCACCGGTGAGCGCCGGAACCTGACCGAACGCCTGGATCGCTCGATTGACTCTTATGTCTGGGCGCCGGACAGTAAGAGAGTGTTCATCACTTACGAGGATCACGGGCAGGAGCCGCTGGCGGAACTGGATGTCTCGACCGAGAAAGTCACTCCCCTGGTCACCTCAGGTACCGTGGCTGAGCCTGATGTTTCTCCAGACGGTTCGTTCCTGATATACGGCAAAATGGACCTTTCTCACCCCGTGGACATTTTTTTGCAAAATCTCGGAGGGTCGGCCAATTCCATGGCCTTGACCTCGATGAACGCCGACGTCGGAAAGGGCATCGAGTTCGGGGAGTGGTCCAGCTTTACGTTCCCGGGCGCCAACGGCGACACGATTCAGGCCTGGCGCGTGACGCCGCCGGAATTCGATCCAAACAAGAAGTATCCGCTGCTGCTCTTGATGCACGGCGGGCCAGAAAATTCCTGGGGCAATCTGTTTCATTATCGCTGGAACGCGCAGCTTTTTGCGGCGGCCGGCTACGTGGTGATCATGCCGAATTTTCACGGCTCATCGGGATTCGGTCTGAAATTCATGGATGCGATCAAGGGCCAGTGGGGCGGCGCGCCCTATGAAGATCAAATGAAGGCGGTCGACACCGCACTCGCTTGGCCGTACGTTGACGGCACACGGGTGGCGGCCGCGGGCGCAAGCTACGGGGGTTACATGGCCAACTGGGTCGAAGGCCACACGGACCGGTTCCGCACCATTGTCTGTCACGATGGCCTGTTCGATCTCATGACCATGCTCTACTCCTCCGACTTTGCGGGCGGAATTCTCCCGGAGTTCAAAGGGACTCCCTGGGACAACCCGCAAGCGCTCATCCGTCAGGCGCCCGTCACCTACGCCGCAAACTTCAAGACGCCCATGCTCATTATCCACGGTGAAAACGACTATCGCGTCGATCCCAGCCAGGGCTTGGCGATGTTCCAGCTGCTGCAGGCAGAGCACGTGCCCTCTAAGCTTCTGTTTTTTGAAGAGGAGGACCACTGGGTTCTCAAACCTGCCGACAACATCCTGTGGTACCACACCGTGCTGGATTGGCTCGATCAATGGGTAAAACCGGAGGGCGCTGAATATCAAAAAATGCTTCGCGAGCAATCGGCGCGAACAGGCCAGTAACCCGGATCGGGCCGAACGGGCCCGCAACATGCTCAGTGGGTCATGGCATAGACAAGGTAGTTGATCCCGATGCGGAAACCCAGATCGGAAAAACGCTCGGGATATTCCGGCCGATCGGACCATTCCCAGGAATCGCCGATATCGGAATTGAACGAGATGGCCACCATAATGCGGCCCTTGTCATCGTAGATGGCGCGCCAGTGTGCTCCTTTTCCATCCTCCGGCCCCTCGGGATAGTCTGGCACTTTGTAGCCAAGATCCAAATGCGCCGCGCCTGGAATCTGGCGGCGGTCATCGAGATCATAGATGGTGTGGAAAATCGGGTCGGTGTTGGGAATCTCGACGATCGGACGGTTGGGAAAAACCATCCGAATGCGCTGGAGGAACATTTGCCATTCGTAAGCGCCGTGAAAATCGTCGGCCATGAAAAAGCCGCCGCGCAATAGATACTCTCTCAAAACATCCGCCTGATGCTGCGTGATTCCCCACTCCCCCACCTGTACGGCGTAAAGCCACGGCCAGTTGAAAACGTCGTCGCCATCGTCCAGATTGACGTCCTGCTCGACTGATCGGGCGTCGATGCGTGTCAGGCGCCGAACAGCAGCGGCGAACGCCCGGTCGGCCGGAGGTCCATCCTGCGTCCAGAGCGATAGCCCCAAACGCCAATCGCCATCGAAACGCCCGCGGTAGCCGTCATTCGGGCCAGGTGGATACATGAGACGAGCGAAAGCCCATTCACCGGGTCGCTGCCAGTCTGGCGGCAATGGTGTCGAGTCGCCATACTCAACCGATGGGTACGCACGGAACGCGCGCTGCGCAAACGTCGCACCCACCATGCCAAAAATGCAGCAAATCCCCAAAAGAATCTTGGTCCCGCTCCGGTCCAACTTGCCCTCTCGCTGGTCGCTCCGGTTCCGCGTGCCCTCCGACACAATCGCTGTCAATTGTAAACCCAGGGTCGAAACGGTACACAAATCGAGTGTGTTATACTGGCCAGGGTCGGGACAAGAAAGAGGAAACATGTCATTACCGGGCTCTGCGCAGTTGGATCATTCACGGCAAGCGAGGGGCGGCTCCACGCGCGGAATTGTGTTGTTCGCCATGGTGATTTGCGTATCTGCGATGCTGGGGCGGCTGGTCTACGCGCCGCAGCTGCGCGCCAAGGCCGCCAATCCAGACGACATGCAGGACTCGGTCAAACAGTTCACCCGCATTCTTTCGGTCGTGGAGCGCAATTACGCTGACCCCGTCGACGTTGACAAAGCCATCTACGATGGCGCGATACCTGGCATGCTGCACGTGCTCGACCCGCACTCGAACTTTTTCGACCCCAAGCAGTACGCGCTGTTTCGCGAGGAGCAGGAAGGCAAGTACTACGGCGTGGGAATGATCGTCACCTCGCGCGATAACGAGACGGTGGTACAGGCACCGTTCGTTAATTCGCCGGCATATAAAGCGGGGATTCGTCCCGGTGACGTGATTTTGAGGGTGGACGGGAAAAAGTGTACCGGCCTTACAACCACCGAGGTCGCCGACATGTTGAAGGGTGCCAAAGGCACGACCGTCCATATTTCGCTTGGACGTGAGGGCTGGGACCAGCCCATCGAGGTGACCGTGGTGCGTGATGAGATCCCGCGACCCGGCGTGGAATTCTCGACGATGGTGAAGCCGGGGGTCGGATACGTGCGCGTTTTCACCTTCAATGAAACAACCGACGAAGATTTGGCCGAAGCGCTCAAACAGCTCGACGTTTCCAAACTGGACGGTGTGATTATCGACTTGCGCAATAACGGCGGTGGGTTGCTCAACCAAGCCGTGGGCATGGCGGACATGTTCCTCGACAAAGGGGAGCTTGTCGTTTCGCACCGCGGCCGGGCCTCTGCCGAACACTCTTACTATGCGGTGCGCGGCAACCAGGGAGTAGGAGTGCCCCTGGTCATACTCGTCAATGGGCAAAGCGCGTCCGCTTCGGAAATCGTGTCGGGCGCGATCCAGGATCACGACCGCGGGCTGGTTGTCGGTGAGACCAGTTTCGGCAAAGGGCTGGTGCAGACCCAATTTCCCATCAGCGACGACACGGCGCTGTTGCTCACCACGGCGCGTTATTACACGCCGAGCGGGCGGCTGATCCAACGCGATTATAAAAACGTTACGCTATACGACTACCATTACAATCCCAAGCCGCCGCAGGCTCCTGAAGTAAAGCTGACCGACACCGGGCGCCAGGTCTATGGCCAGGGCGGAATAACGCCCGATGTGATCATCCCGGAGCCGAAGCCGACTGAGTTCGAGGACCTTCTGGAGCGCCGGGGAGTTTTCTATCCGGGGCCGCAGGGCGTGGGAGATTTTGTTCGCTTTTATCTAGGGGAGCGGCCGCCGATTACCCGCGAATTCGCCACCGATGACGCGGTGATCGCGCAGCTGAAGAAGTACCTCACGCAGGAACGCATCGACTTCAACGATCAGGAGATTCAGGACAATCTTCCCTGGCTCAAGTGGGAGATCAAGCGGGAGGTCTTCACCACCGTATTTGGCCTGAATGAAGGCTACAAGGTAGCACTCGAGAACGATCCGCAGTTGGACAAAGCGATTGCCTCGCTCCCGCAAGCGAAAGCGCTCTACGCCAATGCGCGCAAGATTGTTGCGGAGCGCGAATCCGCCGCGCGCCCATAGCTTCTTCCAGGGGGCTTTCCTTCAGGAGGAGCGGTTAGGGTTGATGCTGCGCCGCCGGAGCCGGTTGGGTGGGTGTCGCGGGCGAAGCCGGCTTGGTAACCTCCTGGAGCATGGCCCGCGCGACGGGAGCATCCAGCGAACTCGGTGCGACCTTCAAGAACTCTTTCAGCTCAGCCTCTTCTGAATGCGGGTCGCCCTTGCTCGCATAAATGTTGGCCAGTAGCAGGTGCACTTGCGGCAGATGGTGCCAGGAGTCGAGATCCGCGGCAGCTCGGGCATGCTCTTCGGCATCGGGCAGGCTCTTCTGAAGATGAAAATCGGCCGCAGCCGAATAGTACAGCGCGTAGGCATTACTGGTTGGATTGATCGCCAGCGCTTCGTCCGACAACAGCGAAACCTGCTTCCAGTCATCGCTCCTGGCTGCAAATTCAGCAAGGCACAAATAGGGCGCTATGTACTTCGGATCGACGGCGGCGCCCTGCGAGCAGGCTTCTCCGGCCTCTGCCTCATGGTGCTCG
>JASHRC010000246.1 GCA_030037525.1 Candidatus Acidiferrales bacterium
CCAACAAGTTCTTGAACCCCGCGCGCGACGGAGCAGTACTTCCAATCCTCCATCTAAACGGCTACAAAATCGCCAATCCTACCGTGCTGGGAAGAATGAGCGACGAGCAGCTGACCGAGCTCTTCACCGGTTATGGTTATCGACCGTGTTTCATCGAGGGGCATGAGCCCGACAAGATGCACCAAAAAATGGCTTGCGCTCTGGAGACCACCGTCTCGGAAATCCACGCCATTCAACACAAGGCTCGCACCGAGCACGACTCGATACTCGCCACCTGGCCCATGATCGTTCTTCGAACGCCGAAGGGTTGGACGGGCCCCAAGGAAGTCGACGGGAAGCCAGTAGAGGGTACCTGGCGCGCACACCAAGTGCCGGTCGCGGATTTTGCGGGACAGCCCCAGCATCTGAAAATTCTCGAGGATTGGATGAAAAGCTACCATCCCGAGGAGTTGTTTGATGCCAACGGCAAATTCGTCTCCGAGCTGGCCTCCCTGGCGCCCCAAGGCAGCCGCCGTATGGGAGCCAACCCGCACGCGAACGGCGGCGTGCTACTAAAGGATCTGCGGATGCCCGATTTCCGGAACTACCGGATCGAGGTCCCCAGACCCGGCCAGGTGGTCGCCGAAGGGACGCGCATTCTCGGGCATTTTCTCCGCGACGTCATGAAGTTCAACAAGGAGTCGAGGAACTTCCGTGTTTTCGGACCCGATGAAACCGCTTCCAACCGCCTCGAGGCTCTCTACGAAGTTACGGACAAGACTTTCATGGAGCCCACGATTGCGACTGATGAGCACCTTTCCCCCGACGGGCGCGTGATGGAAGTGCTCAGCGAGCACATCTGCCAGGGATGGCTCGAAGGCTACCTGCTGACCGGTCGCCACGGATTTTTCTCCTGCTACGAGGCTTTTATCCACATCGTCGACTCGATGTTCAATCAACACGCCAAATGGCTGAAAGTGATCCTCAAAATTCCCTGGCGGCGTCCCATCGCATCGCTCAATTATCTGCTGACCTCGCACGTTTGGCGGCAAGATCACAATGGTTTCACGCATCAGGATCCCGGTTTTATCGACCATGTGGTGAACAAGAAGGCCGACGTGGTGCGCGTCTACTTGCCGCCCGACGCCAACACGTTGTTGTCGGTGGCCGATCACTGTCTGCGCAGCCGCAACTACGTGAACGTGATCGTGGCGGGCAAGCAGCCGGCGCTGCAGTGGCTGGACATCGACCGCGCGATCGAACACTGCACCACCGGAATCGGCATTTGGGACTGGGCATCGACCGACCAAGGGAGCGAGCCGGATGTCGTGATGGCTTGCGCGGGCGATGTTCCCACGCTGGAAACTTTAGCGGCCGTCGACCTGCTGCGCCGGCATTTTCCCGACATCAAGATTCGCGTCGTCAACGTCGTCGATCTGATGACGCTCGAACCTTCGACCGAGCATCCCCACGGGTTGACCGATGCGCAGTTCAATTCGATGTTCACTTGGAATAAGCCAGTGATCTTCGCCTATCACGGCTATCCGTGGCTGATTCACCGGCTCACCTATCGCCGCACCAATCACGCAAATCTGCATGTCCGCGGATACAAAGAGGAAGGAACTACGACGACTCCCTTCGATATGACAGTTCTGAATGACATGGATCGCTTTCATCTTGCCGCCGACGTGGTCGATCGCGTGCCACGCCTGCGGGATACCGGCGCGCATTTCATGCAACACCTTCGCAACAAGCTGGTCGAGCATACGCTGTATATTCGTGAACACGGCGATGACCTACCTGAAGTGCGCAACTGGAAATGGCCCTATTAATATGAAGATCCTGGTCTTGAACCCTGGTTCGAGCACGCAAAAAGCCAGCCTTTACGAAATCCGGGACGCGCTACCCGCCGATCCGCCCAATCCCGAATGGGCAGGCGGGATCGAATGGACCAACGGCGGCGCCCGAATCCACACGTCCGATCTTTCGGGCCTGCGCATCCAGGATCAAATCCAGGGCTCGTCGCGCAAGGAACTGACCGAGCGCCTGCTCACGGACCTCTGGAAAGGAAAGACGGCTCTGGTCCAGAACCCCTCGGAAATCGATATGGTCGGCCATCGCATCGTGCATGGCGGCAAGGAGTTTAGCGAGCCCGTGTTCGTCACTGCTCATGTAAAGCAGGTGGTCCAGAGCTTTTCGGAATTTGCGCCGCTGCACAATCCCGCAAGTCTTGAGGGAATTGAAATCATCGAGCAGGTTTGCGGCCGCGTGCCGCAGCTCGCCGTTTTTGACACGGCCTTTCACAGGAACCTGCCAGAGGTAGCTGCTGTCTATCCCGGCCCGTATGAGTGGCTCGCTCGCGGAATCCGCCGCTATGGGTTTCACGGCATCAACCATCAGTATTGCGCATACCGCGCCGCAGAACTGCTCAAAGAGGAACTGAAGTCGCTGAGATTGGTGATCTGCCATTTGGGAAACGGCTGCTCGCTCGCCGCTGTACGTGACGGCAAAAGCGTCGATACGACCATGGGCTTCACACCGCTTGAAGGCCTGATGATGGGGACGCGGGCGGGCTCGCTTGATCCTGGCATTCTCACCTTTTTACTGAGGCAGGATCGTCTCAGCGCCGACCAGCTTGACGACCTGTTGAACAGGAAGTCGGGTCTGGCCGGCGTTTCGGGGGTTTCCGGCGATATGCGCCAGATCGTGTCGGCCATGGGCGAGGGCCATCGGCGCGCAAAGCTCGCATTTGACCTCTTCGTGCACCGGCTCATCTCCTACATTGGCGCGATGGTCTCGGTACTGGGCGGAATCGACGTGCTGGTCTTTACGGCCGGCATCGGCGAGAACTCGGCCGAGGTCCGCGCCGCAGCCTGCGCGAACCTGGAGTTTCTCGACATACGCCTGGATCCCTCAAAGAATGCGCGAGGACCAAGCGACCGAGATATTTCCGCTTCCAATTCGCGAGTCCGCATCCTGATTGTGACTGCTCAAGAAGATTGGGCCATCGCTCGCGCCTGCTGGAATCTGTCGCGCGCGCAGCCGTGGCCGGTCTCCGCGGCCGGAAACTCTCACTGACTTTTCTCGATTGCGTACTTTTCTCTTGCGTCGGCCTCCGGACCGGAGTATGAGTCAGCTGTAGGAACTTTGCGCGGAAGGAGAGGTATGACTCCACCGGGCATAGATTCTTGACACCTTTCAACACACCGCTTTTGCGGTGCGAACCGCCGGCAAAAGCCTTCGGCGTTGCCGCGGTAAAAGAAACGGGCAAAACGGGGGAGCTGCCAGGCTCCCCTGTTTTGCTTGGGGGGACACAGGCACCGTAAGTTGGATTTCAGTCGCTCGTCTCGGTCGCGGCCAGCTTCTTCCGGCGGACGTTCCAGGCGTGGAAGGCGGCAGGCATCAGCGAGAGAATCACCACGATAGCGATCACGTAGTGAAGCTTCCTCTCTATATTCGGAACCGAACGCCCCAGCGTGTAGCCCGCCAGCACCATGCTCCACACCCATAGCAGCCCTCCGAAAATGTCGTAGGTGAGATAGCGTGCGTAATTCATCTTCGCCGCGCCGGCTACAGGCGGACAAAACGTGCGAATAATAGGAATGAACCTGGCCATGATGACCGTTTTCCCCCCATACCTCTCGTAAAAATCATGAGCTTCTTCGAGGTGTCTATGTTTAAAAAACCGGGAGTCTTTTCTCCGGTATAAGCTCTGGCCTGCTTTCCAGCCAACTGCATACCCGAGCTGGTCCCCCGCGATGGCCGAAAACGTGACCAGTACAAGCAAGGGGGCCAGTTTCAGGTCGCCGGCCCCGGCCAAAACGCCCGCCGTCACCAACAGCGAATCGCCGGGCAGGAAAAAACCCGCGAACATGCCGGTCTCCACAAACACGATCGCGCACACCAGGGCCGTGCCGCCTTCCATGACCAGCATGCGAAGGGCGTTGGGGTCGTAAAGCTGGCTCAGCAGGTGCCTTAGAGTGTTGATGGTGTGCTCGAATTCGGCGTGTTGAGGTCGCCCGTAGCCAAGCATTTACGATATCAGAAAAGCAGAACCCGTTTCTGCCCTGTTTGATCGCTCTAGGCGAGATAGTACCGAACTCCCACCGTGGTTAGCCCCCTGTACCATTGGCCAGGTCCGCCGCACGCTTGAAAATCACCGTGTTGGAGCAACGGGAGTCTCTGGAGAGCCACGATGGAAGGTGGATACGCGGTCTGGGTGGGGCAGCCGGTGATCGTTCGAGTTGAAACGGGGAGCATTCGCGTGCCGTTGCGCGGGCGCTTGCTGTCAGAAACCAATGAGGTAGTCCGCCTGCGGATCGCCGATAGCTGGGATGTGGACATCTTCAAGTCCATGATCGTGGCCATCGAACACGACCTTCCCGTTCATGTTCTCAACTAGAGGAAGGATGCTCTGTGATTCAACCGCCCAATCGGAGACCTCGCGCAGTGGCCGTCAGCGTTCCATACCCGGCCGGCGTTGAAGGCTGGTTTTTCATGCGTGAAAGAATTGTCGCTCTGCGAGACACGCTGTTCGTCCTCGGACTGCAAATTGTCTTCCGGGTGACCATGTTTCTGCGGCGACGGAACTCTTAAGGTCAACTCGGTTTTTCGGCCCAGCAGTCCCTCACCCCCGCCCGGGTCTGCCCCCAGACCCGGGCCCTCCTCCTTACCGAGACCCCCCAGCGAAACACCGCTCTGGCGATGGCCAGCCGACCACGCTTGATGTCGGGTTCGGAAAAAGGTGCGTTGCGCGCACAGAATGCCACACAATCTCTTCTCTTGGTTTTTTGGCTGCGGCATGGTCTACTGTGCGATTCGCGGTTTCGAAGATATGCTTGCTTTCTTGCTCATCTGGAGGTTAACTCCTCCCACTCGCAGGGTGTGCTCGCTCGAGGTCCCGGGGAGTAGGCGGCCGAGACACGCTGGTAGATTGCTTGTTCGATACTGAGGATGCCGTCCAAAACTGACACGGATTTCACACGGTTGAGACCAGAACCGTTGCTATTCGCGTTTAAAATTCTGTTGCGCCAGGAGCGCTTTTCATGAGGATCGCTGGTGTCGGAAGCGCGTTTCCGCAGCATTACTATAAGCAGGAAGTCTTGGTCGAAGCTCTCAAGAACGATTGGCGGCATCGGTTGCCGAATCCCGAAATCCTCGACCGACTGGATGAAAGCATGAAGGTGGACGGCCGTTTCACTGCCCGTCCCATCTCTTTCTACGAAGACATGACCCGCTGGGGCCAAGCCAACGACGCGTGGATCGAAGTTGGGCTCCAGATCGGTGAAGAGGCTTTGTGTTGCGCGCTGGCCTGGGCACGAATTGAGCCGCGCGACCTGAGCGCGATTTTTTTCACTTCCGTGACGGGAATCGCTGCGCCCTCGCTCGACGCCCGCCTGGCCAACCGCATGGGCCTTTCGCCGAACATCAAGCGCATTCCGATTTTCGGCCTGGGCTGCGTCGCCGGGGCCGCGGGAATTTCGCGCGCTGCCGATTACGTGCGGGCATACCCGAAGCAGGCGGCGGCTCTGCTGTCAATCGAACTCTGCTCGCTCACCCTGCAGCGCGACGACCTCTCGATGGCGCATCTGATTTCCGCCTTGCTGTTTGGCGACGGCGCCGCGGCGACGGTGGTATTCGGGGACGAGCGCGAGTCAAGCGGCCCGGAAATCCTGGCCACCAAATCGATTTTGTACCCGAATACAGAGAGAGTGATGGGTTGGGACATCTCCGAAAAAGGCTTCCGCATCGTACTGTCCCCAGAGGTACCCGACACAGTACTGCGGCACCTGGGTAAGGATGTCGATCAATTCCTCGCCGAACAGGGGCTTTGCCGCAGCCAGATCAGAAGCTGGGTCATGCACACCGGTGGTCCGAAGGTTCTCGAAGCGACTGCCACCGCACTGGGCATTACCGAGAGGGAACTGGAAGCGTCGTGGGAGTGCCTGCGAAGGGTTGGCAATCTTTCTTCCACGTCCGTGCTTCTCGTTCTGGAAGATGTCTACAAGCATCGACGGCCGGAGCCCGGTACCCTAAGCATCCTGGCCGCCATGGGGCCGGGCTTTTGCTCTGAGCTCGTGCTCCTGCGCTGGTAAGAACCATGGGAGGGCACCGCCTTGCAGGACGTTCTGGTGATCGGCGCTGGTCCGGCCGGAATCGCAACGGCGATTGCCTCGAGCCTCAAGGGTCTTCGCGTTACTGTCATCGACGCGCGCAAGCCTCCCATCGACAAACCCTGCGGCGAAGGACTGCTCCCCGAGGCAGTCAAGGCTCTCGGTCAGCTGGGTGTCAAACTGGACTCGAACCTGTTGTTTCGCTTCTCTGGCTTTCACTTCCTAGACGAGACTTCGTCGGCTTCGGCACAGATTCCTGCCGGTGACGCCTTCGGCGTCCGCCGCACTGTTTTTCACCGTCTTCTCATCGACCGCGCGCTCGAGCTCGGCGTGAATTTTCTGTGGGGCACACGAGTCGTGCGCCTGGAGCCCCGCGGCACGGAAACCAGCTCCGGAATGATCCGCAGCAAATGGCTTGTAGGAGCCGATGGATCTAGGTCGACGGTGCGACGAGTCGCCCGGCTGGAGCGCGGCGGTTGCGCGCGATTCCGTTTCGGGTTTCGCCGCCATTTTGAAATTGCCCCCTGGACCGACTGCGTCGAAGTTCACTGGGGCGACCGATGCCAATTGGTGGTGACGCCAACCGGAGCTCGGGAAGTTTGCGTCGCACTGTTCACCAGCGACTCGCGGCTCCGGTTGGATCGCGCGCTCGACAGATTTCCCGGCGCTTGCCGGCATATTCGGGGGGCGCAGCCAAGATCTCTAGAGGCGGGAACACCGACGCTGCTCGGTAGAGCTCGGCCCGTGAGCCGCGGAAGGATCGCGCTGGTAGGCGACGCCTCGTGCACCGTCGACGGCGTCGCTGGCCAGGGACTGAGCCTGGCCTTCCAGCAAGCCCTTCAGCTCGCCGATGCGCTGAGCCGGGAAGATCTCTCGCGGTATGCCGCCGCGCACGCGCGCATCGCCCGCATGCCGGTGCGCGTCACCCGTCTGTTGCTCGCCATGAACTCGAGCTCCCTGTTGCGCCGCAAAGTGCTTCGTCTGTTCGCTGCCAAGCCCACGCTGTTTGCGAAAATGATCTCCCTTCATACCGGTGCGCCCTCGTCCGGCGCGCTCGGCGCCGCCGCAATGCTCGATCTCGGCTGGCGGGTGATGTGGGCGTAACCGATGAGCAGGTCCTTCCGCAAACGCTCCGTTCTGTTTGTGGCCATCCTCGGCTCCTTCGCTTTTTCGCCCACGCTCGGTGCGCAAGGCTTGACCATCGATCTGGATCCGGCCGCCACGAAAATCGACTTCACTCTTTCGGCCACCATGCACACGGTTCACGGACAATTCAAGCTCAAGAGCGGACGCATCCATTTTGAACCCTCCACCGGCAACATGGGCGGAGAGGTCATCGTCGATGCCACCAGCGCCGACACGGAAAACCAATCGCGGGATGCGAAGATGCACGGGGAGGTTCTCGACAGCAAGCAATTCCCGGAAATCGTCTTCACGCCGAAACTGGCAAAAGGGCCGCTGGTCGAAATGCTGAACCGACAGAAAGCGGTCCAACTGCAAGTCTCCGGTTCTTTCCGCTTGCTCGGCCAGGACCACGACGCCACCATCCCGATCTTCGTCCAGCCCGGCGCCGCAGGGAAGATGGATATTTCAACCGAGTTCCTGGTGCCCTACGCCGCGTGGGGCCTCAAAAATCCGAGTACCTTTGTCCTCCGCGTTGGTGACACGGTCGACCTGCACGTTCACACCACCGGACAAATCGCCATCTCGCCCTAGCCCACGGCCGGCACCCCTTCGCTATTTGTTTTTTCCTTCCGGCAGCTCGAATACCCAAATCTCCGCACCGTGATCGGGCGGATTCTGGATTTCGGGCACGAGCACAGGATAGGTGCCGGGGATCGGGCCACCACTGCCCACGGTGACCGCCACATATTGCCGTCCGTTCACGGTGTAGGTGATCGGGCAGGCATTGGGGACATCGTTCAGCCGGATCTGCCAGAGAGTCTCGCCTGTGCTGTCATCGTAGGCTTTGAAATAACGATCGAACGAGCCCGCGAACACCACGCCGCCAGCGGTATCCAGCATCCCGGTGGTTTGCGGCGCGCGCTGGCGGTCAATCCATACTGCTTTCTTGGTCTCGAGATTGAACGCCTCGAGGCGCCCAATCTTTCCGTCGCTCCCGGACCGCTCGCGAATGAACCAATTCACGCCCGACGTCAGATTCCCGCGCTGGCCCGGCGCAGCCGGAATCAAATCCATGCACGCTTCATTCATGGGGATGTACAGGATCTTGGTTCGAGCGCTGTAGGAGGTCGCAATCCAGTTTCTTCCGCCGCCCGGATGCGGACAAATCGTGTGCGGGCGCCCGTCGCCGACCACGACCGCCGGATTGATGGTCTTCTCGCCCGTCTGGGGATCGATCGCCAGAACCACGTTTTGCAGTCCGAGGTCATGCGAGAAAATGTACTTTCCCGTCGCCGCATCCATGGCTTCGTAAATCCCCATTTTGCCCGAAGTTAACACCAGCTTCCGGCTCGCACCCTCGACCGGCAGGCGAATGACTTGCTGCTCGAAGGCCCAATCGAGATCCCACTGGTCGTTGTGCACATGCTGGAAATACCAAACGAGCTTGCCGGTCTCCGGGTCAAAGGCTAGGGTGGAATCGGTGAACAGTCCGTCATTGGAATATCCTTCCACCCGATGCAGCACCGGACCGGTGTCGTAGGTCTGACCGACTCCGAAATAGGCCAGCCCCAGCTCGGGATCGAAGCTCCCGGCAGTCCACACCGACGCGCCGTTTCGTTTTTCCGCCGGCAAGCCGTTCCAACTGTCACCCGGTTCGCCCGGCTGCGCAATGGTGTGAAAACGCCAAGCCTCTTTGCCCGTTTCAACTTCGAGCGCGACGATGAAATTTCCCCCCGGCGACTGGCCTCCGATGCCTTGCATCACTTTGCCTTTGGCAACCAGCGGCCCGCCCGTAATTTGGTACCCCTTTTTGTAATCGACCAACGGCGTATCCCAGATCACGTTTCCCGTTTTGACGCTGAGCGCCACTAAATGATCGTCCGAGGTCGGCACGATCAGCTTGTCGCGATAGATCGCGAGGTTGCGCTTTTGCATGGGACGCGCGTCGGGTGGCAATTCGTGCGAGTATTGCCAGAGCAAATTTCCACTGACGGCATCGAGTGCCTGCACTTTGTCGCCGTAGCTTTCCACAAACAGCACACCATCGTGCTCGAGCGGCGTCTCCTCGTTGGGACCGTTGGGAAGTGACCAGGTCCACTTCACGCGCAGATCGCTCACGTTGTGCCGGTTGATCTGGTCGAGCGGGCTGAATCCCTGATCGTCGTAGGTGCGCCGCCACACCAGCCATTCGCCCGGAGCTGGATTTGCGAGCATTTCCTCGGACACCGACGTGATGTGGTCGAGCGGGTTGGGCAGCACCACCGGCTTCATCGGGGGAGCCAGCGGCGACAGCGGCATCATGGGAGCCGATCGCGCCGTCACGCCCCGGGGAATCTGCAGGAGAGCCAGCGCTGCCGTATCGGTCGGTAATTCCGCCGTGCCCGGTGCGATTCCGTTCTGCTCGAACAGGAAGGCAACGACCTGTGCGGTTTGGTCCGGCCCGAGCTCACCGGGATTTGCCGGCGGCATCTTGGTACGGAGGTAGGTAACGAGCGCGTCGGCCGTTTTCCCGCCCCAATTGCTGCTGAAGGCGATCCCTTTCAGGGCGCTCGCGAATTCGCCTCCGCTTAGATTCTCGCCGTGGCACGAGGCGCAGCTCTTGGTGTAGACATCCTTGCCCTTGGCGGCCTGCTCCGCCGTGTAGGTCACCATGTTGCTGCTGTTAAATTGCGATGCCTGGGCACCGCTCGCCGTTGTGGCCGCCGCCAGGAGCACTCCCACCATCTCGCGTACTCTCATCTCCATCTCCTCAATTCGGTTCTCGGCGCGCATTCAATCACTATTCTCCCCGCGAAGGCTAGGAGAAAGACTCGGGGTTCGCTCCTTGTTGGCCACCCTTTCGGGAGCTTTGAAACTCTGGCAGAGAGCAGAAATCTGTGCCGAGGTGGTAACGTACTAAGGTGAAATCCTAGTTGGCTCCCCCTCCACCGCACGCAGACTTGCTCCCGAGCTAGCTTCGGCGAATGGCCGTGTCGTTTCGCATTTTGATCGTCGACGACGAACCGCGAACCCGCAGCATCGTTCAGAAGATCATCCAGCGGCACGAGGCGTGGATCGTGTGCGGAGAAGCGGCCGACGGTGTGGAGGCCATCAAAAGGGCTCGGGAACTCAAGCCCGACCTGATTCCTCTGGATATCTCCATGCCCAACCTGGATGGTCTTGAGCGCCCTGCCGCGAATCAGAGAGCACTCGCCGGATTCAGCAATTCTGATCCTGACGCTCCATGAGTCGCTTGAAATGGCCCGCCTCTTTTCGGCAGCCGGCGCTTGGGGCTATGTCGCCAAATCTCTCGCTTCAACCGAACTGTCCCCGTCCTGGAAACACTGGAAGCACGCCTGGCCCCGCGGCCCGCATAAGTTGCTGCTTCGAGGCGTTCCTCTCATGTTTTGGCATGAGAGCGCAGCCAAGCTGCTGGCCGCCCACGTCACCGCCGACGGCGCTCAACGCATATAGGGACCACAGCGGTTCGGACCGAACTTGTCTTTGAAACGCAGCGAAATATCGAACCCGACCGCTGTCAACTAGCTATAATCGGATGCCCATGGCTCAGCCCACCGACTGGTCTCCCATCTGGATCTCTATGGAAGCCAGCGTCACAGCCACGATCATCACGCTGGTTTTTGGTCTGGCGGCTGCCTTTTGGCGCGAGCGGCACAACGGGGTAACCATGGCTTTGTTCGACGGCGCCTGCTTGTTGCCTCTGGTCTTGCCTCCGACCGTTGTCGGTTTTTTCCTGCTGCTGCTGTTCGGGCGCAACGGGCCTCTGGGAAGGCTGCTCGGCCGGATCGGCGCGAGTGTGGTTTTCTCCAGGCCGGCTACGGTGATTACGGCGGCGGTGGTGGCATTTCCGTTGATGTATCTCACCTCGCGCGCCGCGCTGGAGCAGGTCGATTCGCGTTTTCTCGAAGCGGCGCGCACGCTGGGAGCTTCCGAGTGGCGCGTCTTTCGCGAGATTGCCTTGCCGCTGGCATGGCCGGGCGTGCTGGCGGGAACGATCCTTTCCTTCGCGCGGGCGCTCGGCGAGTTCGGCGCCACACTGATGCTGGCCGGAGATATTCCTGGAAAGACAGCCACGATTCCGATCGCCATCTACTTCGCCGTCGAAGCCGACGACATGCGAAGTGCGGTGGCCTGGTGCGCGGTCGACGTAGTGATTTCGCTCGCGCTGTTGGGAGGGCTCTACTACTGGACCCAGGCCCAGGGACCGGCACGCTGGGCCCGCCGCTGAGATGCCGCTGGAAGTGCATATCGAGAAGACACTGGCGGAGTTCGCGCTGGACGTTGCCTTTCAAGCAGAGGATGAGCCGCTTGGAATCCTGGGCCCATCGGGTGCCGGAAAAACCATGCTGCTTCGTTGCATTGCGGGCCTAGAGCATCCCAACCGCGGAAGGATCGCTTTGGGCGGACGGATCCTGCTTGACACCGGTCGCGGCATCCGGGTCCCGGCGCGCAAACGCCGCATCGGAATGCTCTTCCAGCACTATGGCCTGTTTCCGCATCGGTCCGTGCGGGACAACGTCGGCTTCAGCCTGAGGCAGCTGCCGGCGGCGCAACGCGACCGGCGCCTGCGTCTGATGCTTGAGCAAATGCACGCCGCCGAGCTCGAGCCGCGCTACCCGCGCCAGCTTTCCGGCGGAGAGCAACAGAGGGTGGCTCTGGCCCGCGCGCTGGCAAGCGACCCGGAAGCGCTTCTGCTGGACGAGCCCCTTTCGGCTCTGGACGCGCACCTGCGCAGCCAAATGGAGGCGCAGCTTCAGGAAACCTTCTCCTCCTACCGCGGCCCGGTGCTCCTGGTCACGCACAACTTCGAGGAGGCCTACCGACTGGGCGCGCAACTGCTGGTCCTTTCGCGCGGGCGCATAGCCGCGTTCGGCCCGCGCGAGGAAACCTTTCGGAGGCCGCCGAGCGTGGAGGTCGCGCGGCTCACCGGCTGCAAGAACATTTCGCAGGCGCGCATGGTGGCTGAAAATACCATCGAGGCAGTCCAGTGGGGCTGCCGGTTACGCATCGCCCAAAGGCTTGCCGGTCCGGTCGGCCACGTGGGCATTCGTGCACATCATCTGGATTTTGCCGATCCGGCCGGCGGCACCGAAGAACAGAATGTATTCGCCTGCTGGCTGGTGCGCTCGTCGGAAACGCCATTTCGGATCAGCCTCTACCTGCGGCTCCACAGGCCGCCAGAGCAATCCGGCGCCTACGAACTGCAAGCGGAAGTGTTCAAGGAAAAGTGGGAGCGCTTTCGACATCTCCCACAGCCGTGGCGGGTGAAACTTTCGCCGGAATTCCTGTTTGTCATGCCGGAATCCGGCTCTATGGAAAGTGCCTGATGAACTTCACGTCCATTCCGTAGGTCCCATTGATGTCGCGCAAGAACTCCACCGACATTCCCGGTTTGACCGCGTATTCGACTTGAATCACCTGATACTGGTTCGACGAAGCATTGGTCGAATAGGTGATCGAAAGATCGTGCGTGACCTGCTTCTGGATCGTCACCCGCGCTGCGGCGTTGGATTCGGTGGCCGTTCCCGCCACGAACGGGTCTACACGGAAAGAACTGACGCCAAAAAGTTGCTCGATTCGCCCGCCAACGCCTGTGGAGATGGCTTCCGACAGCAGCGCCGTAGCGCCGTAGTTCTCCGAAGTGCCGGGCTGCGAGCGCAGACCGGCCTCTTCTCCTGGGCTGCCCAGAGCCAGCAAGGCCACAATGTCCGTATCGGGCAGCGGCGGATCGGAGCGGTAATTCAGGGAAAGATGGCTCGCCGGGCCGGAGAAATCGATGGTGACCTGATACTGGTTGATGTTCGCCGTGGCCTCCACGTTGAGCACCGGGTCCAGCCGGAACGGGTTTGCGAAATTGATATCCCCCCGGGTGAGTTCGAAGGTGTTGCCGCGAAACGGCATTTCGCCGCTGAGCAAATGGATGTCTCCGAGCAGCACCGGCCGGTCCCACGTCCCGCGCAGCCGGACATCCCCGTCTATATCTACATGCGCTCCGGACCATTCGATTCGCGCGCCCGGGGCGGTCCGCCCCTCGACATCGAATGTCAGATTTTGAAGAAATCTCGACTGGGAAGGCGCGCTCGGCGTAATGTCGGCGCCCGAGGCAAACAGCGAAGCCACGTCCACGCCTTGTGCAAAGAGCAGGCGCTCGACCTGGACCCGCCCGCTCACAACCGCCGCCTCGCTCGTGCCCGAAAGGTCCAGTGTGCCGCCCGCCAACCAACTCATTCCCGCCGGATAACGAATGCGCACCCTGGACGTTTCGGCCGTCACCTGGTATCGCGCCGGAGTCTCGCCGTAGGTTACGTTTCCGCGGAGAGTCAGTTGGCCGCCGCCGGCCTCCGCCGTGACTCCCTCAAACAGCAGCCTGCTCTGGTCGAAAACCAGAGCACCGTTGACGTGGCTCAGCCCCAGCGGAAATTCTCCGTAAGTGGCCGAGGCATCGCGCACCCTGGCGTTCCCCGTCACGCGCGGCCGCGTCATTGTTCCGTCGACCGACACATTCACATCGGCGCGGCCGCTGGCGTGCAGATCCGGCACAAAGCCGCCGATCAGGCGCAGGTTCATCTCGCCGGAGAGCGCGAAATCGAGCCGCCGGTCGCGATCGAAGCGCGCCGACCCGCTCAACTTCACGTCGGTGTCCGGCCCATGCAGGTGCGCCTGCTCCACGCGAATTTCATTGCGGCGGTAGGAAAGGCGAATATTTTGATCGTTGGTGAGCTCGACCAACTCGTAGTTGAAAGAAATTCGCGCGATATTGGCGTCCACTTCGATCGTATCTGGCTGCCGCAGCGAGCCGGAAATCGCGAAGGTGGCGTCGGCGCTCCCATGGCCCGTTAGCGCGGACAGGTGCAGACCTGCTGCGATCAGTGGATCGAGGTCGAACTGCTTGACGGTAAGCTGGCCGGAAATCGTTTCGCCGCCGCCCAGTGCGATCCGGACATCCCCCTGGAGTCTTTCCGGCGCCGGCGAGGAGGCCAGCGTCAAGTGCGCTATCCTTCCGTCGGAGTCGACCTGCCCCACGAAGTCGCCCTCGGATTCACGCCCCAGACTGAGCGCCGTAATCTTCAGATCGCCGTGGGCCACCGGTCGAAGCAGCGGCCCGCTGCCTTGCAGCCGGAAATCGACGCTCCCCCCAATCGGCAGGGAAGCGGTTTCAAGCGGCCGGATGCGATCGAGCGCAATGGCCCGGCCTGCAAGCGTGAACTCGGCGTGCTGCTCGTTGGGCTGATAGGAAATATCGCCGACGACCGAGCCAAAGTTGTCCCGCAATTCTGCATGCGCTAGCCGGATGAGGTCAGGCTCCCAGTGAAATTCGCCCGTCAGCTGGTCGGCATGCAGGCTTGCGACCAGGATGTTTTCGGCCACAAAATTGACGTCAAAAATCGGTGCGGCACGCGTGCCATGGCCGTGCACGTCGCCCGACAATTCGACCCGAACCGGATAACGCGTGCCCAGCAGCGCCTGCAAATCGTCACCGGCCGCTCGCTCGACATGCGCCTGGAGCGTCCACCCGCTCGACGGCAGAAAGTTCCAGTCCCCGGCAAAGGCCAGAGAGAGATTCAAGGTGATCAGGGCGGAGCCATGCCGCACCACGGCATTGCGCAGCAGAAACCCATCGGGGGAATATTCCATGTCACCTTCCAGACGGTCCCAGGCGAGGTTGTCGTACTGCGGATTGGTTGCGTCAATATGTCCGACAAAGGACACCTCCTTGAGCGGACCTACGATTCGCCCCCGCCACGTGGCTCTTCCGGCGACCCGGTGCGGCCCGGCCTCGGGACCGCGAATCGCAGCGATAAAATCGTTCCACTCCAGCAAATTCTCTCCGCGGAAGCTGGCCTCCAGCGCCGAGTCTTCCGCACCGAGCGTGCCGTCCATGGTGACCAAGGCCGAGGGAGTCGAAATCTCGCTCTGCGAAATCGCGACGACTTGCCGATCGTTGCGGTAGTCGTAGTCGATACGCGCCGAGGCGGGGATGGTTCCTGGGGCGGGCAAGCTTGGCGGCCTCCAACGCATTTCGCCCGTCGACCGAAAGTTTTTGAAATTCGCATTCCAGGTGTTGACCGATTCCAAATCTGCTGTAGCGTCCCAATGGAGCGAATCGACGGGCAACTCGTCGTTGTCAAGCACATGAAACAGCCGCGCAAGACTCGCTCCCCGCAATCGGGTCTGGGTATGAAAGGCCAGCCGCGGAAGGTCCAACTCCAACTGGCCGTCTATGGCTCCGCCGATAGCGTGGACGCTGAGGTCGGGAACAACCAGGCGGCCATGGGCGAGCTGGAAATCGCCGGAGGTTTCAATTCCCTTCTCATGATAAAAGCGGTAGGGCAGCGCGATGTTGCTGCTCGCGTAATAGCCGCTTGCGGTCCAGCCGCGCCCTTGGCCATTGGGAGTGGAGCGGTAGTGCGCCTGACCGGAGAAGTCGGCATCGCCGTCCGGCGTCGTCGGCTTCCGCATGATTTTCCTCACGTCGGCCAGCGATAGGCGCCCGCGATATTTGAAGTCCCAATCCGGTTGGGCAAAGCTCGCTAAACGAGCCTCGAGGTTCAGGCTTGAATGGAGCGCAGTCAGCCCGAGCTGGTCGAGGGCAAACGAATCGCGGTAGAGCGTGAAGTTCACGCGGATGCCGAAAGGGAAAGGCAAATTGCGCTTCCGAGCGAGCTCCACCTGCTGCCAGTCAAACTGTCCCACGTAGGAATCGGGGCCGTTGGGCGGCGCGTCGTAGTGCAAGACAAAATGGAAGTCCCGACCCACCAGGGCCAGCGGAACCCGCTGGTTGTTGTACGCCGCGCTTCCGTCGGCGAGCTCGAGCCGCCCAATATGAAGATTGAAGAGCGTTGTGCGCCAGGGCGTGTTGCCCGGGGGCCGGTGCGGGGACGGCACATTGCTGCGCCCGTAGGCATCCACCCGACCCTCGTCGTCGGGCCGTGCCACCATCAATTCTTTGAGCGCTACCTTTCGGCCGAAGAATGAAAGAACCTGAGCGCGAACCGTAACGCGATCGGCATGAAACAGAGGCGGCTCGCCGGCTGTTTCCAGCCCGTGCAGCGTCAGGTTATCGATCTCGACGCTCAGATTCGATAACCGAAGATGAAAAGCGCCG
>JASHRC010000247.1 GCA_030037525.1 Candidatus Acidiferrales bacterium
GATTCGATCACTTCTCGCACCACGCCTCGGGGACCCAGGTCTAGCGCGCGGCGCAAAGCGTCATAACCCTCCATACGCAGGTAGTCATCCAGGCTCGCGGGATTCACCACGCCCACGCGGCGCAACAGGCGCAGCCCGGCACGGCCCGCCTGAGGAACTGAGATTTTCGGTCCTAGCGCGTCGGGCTCGGCCGGCAGTTTCCCAGCGATCGCATCGTCGATCACCGCTTTGACGCCCTCGGCATCGGCCGGTGCGACCACCCGCTCGCGCGGTTCCGGACCAGCCGCGCTGATCAGCGCAGCCGTGGCGCGTTCGCAGAGACCCAGGCACGGGCTGCGCAGCCACGTCGCGCGGCCGTCGACGGAGGGCGAACCCGGGGCACCCAGCTGGGCTTCGAGTTGTTGGCAGAGCGCTTCGGCACCCTTGGCGAGGCAGGCGATATCGTCACATACGTGCGCTACCACCGTCGGCCGCGGCGAAAGCGCAAACATCCCGTAAAACGAGGCGACCCCGTACATTTCCGCCGGGGCAATATCCAGACGCAGCGCGGCGTAGTTGATGGCTCCCGGGCTGATCCAGCCGATCCGGGATTGGATTGCGTGAAGGACAGGGAGCAGGCGGTGACGTTCGGAGCGCCTTTGCTCGCCGCCAAATGCCACGCGTCCCTCCGCTTCGATCTGCCGCCGGCCGCCCACCCAGCCGGTTTCCGGGGGTCCCAACTCCGCGTTGACAGCGGCTCGTTCCTCGGGCGATGCCTCTTGCGCGGTGACGTGGATGTCCAAGAAACTCTCCGGTCAGTTGGTCTGGTACTTTTCGATGCGGATGGCCGTGGCTTTGAACTCGGATGTGCCCGATTTGGGATCGACGGCATCGATCGTAAGATCGTTGGTCGCCACCTGGTCATGGAAGTGAGTGGTGAGAAAGGCAAGACCCGGACGCAATCCTGAATCAAAGCGGACAGGCGCGATCACCGAGCCCCTGCGCGAGCTGACTCGTACCTTCTCGCCTTCACGCACGTTATAACGCGCGCCATCTTCAGGCGAGATATCAATCGCTTCGTCGCGGCGCAACGGAGATGGAAAAAGCCCCGTCTGCACATTGGTGTTGAAGGAGTCGAGCCGGCGGCCTGTGGTCAGACGAATCGGGTAGTCTTGGTCGACACGATCAACCGGCGCCTCGTATTCCACAACACTGAAGGGCGCGCGAGGGCCCACCACAGGAGTTTGCCACAGACGTCCATGCAGATAAATTTCGCCCGGATGAGCCTCGTCGTAACATGGCCAGTGGATGCCGCCGATCTGCTCCAACCGCTTGTAGCTCATACCGGCGTGCATGGGGCTGAGCGTGCGCAGTTCTTCCCAAACACACTCGGCTTTCGGCACTCCCCAGTTGTGGCCGAGCCGGCGCGCCAGATCGTAAATGATTTCCATATCGTCGCGCACGCCCGGGGGTGGAGGAACTGCAGCGCGCACCCGCTGCACCCGCCGTTCGCTCGAGGTCACTGTTCCCTCGGTCTCGCACCAGCCGGCAGCGGCCGGAAGCACGACGTCGGCCATCTTGGCCGTGTCTGTGTAAAACAAATCCTGAGCGACCATGAACTCCAGCCCGCCGAGCAGCCTTTTGGCACGGTTGCGGTCCGCCTCAGAGTCGACCGGATTCTCACCCAGCACATAGAGGCACGTCAGCTTGCCGTGCTCCATGGCTTCGAACATCCCGCTCAGATGCAATCCCCTCTTGGGATCGAGCCCGACGCCCCAGGCATGCTCGAATTTCGCGCGCAGCTGATCGTTTTCGACATGCTGAAACCCGGGCAGACGGTCCGGAATCGCACCCATGTCCCCGCCGCCCTGCACGTTGTTCTGCCCGCGCAGTGGGTTGAGCCCGCTGCCATAACGCCCGACGTGACCGGTCAGCAACGACAGATTGATTAATGCCAACACATTGTCGACAGCGTTGTGGTGCTCGGTAATGCCCAGCGTCCAGCACAATTCCGCGCGTTCGGCGCGAGCATAGGCGTGCGCGGTCTCGCGAATCACCTGGGCGGGTACGCCGGTCTCCTGTTCCGCGCGCGCGAGCGTATATTTTTCCACGCACTTCCGGTAGGCTTCGAACCCGCTTGTCGAATTCTCGATGAAGCGCTCGTTGGTCAGGCCGGCAGCGATGATTTCGCGCCCCATGGCATTGGCAAGCGTGATGTCCGTGCCAACGTCAATGCCCAGCCAGACATCCGCCCATTGCGCTGAGCTCGTCCGCCGCGGGTCGATTACGAACAGCTTGGCGCCATTGCGCACGCCCTTCAGCACGTGATGAAAGAAGATCGGGTGCGTTTCGCGAGCGTTCGAGCCCCAAAGTAGAATCACGTCCGTCTCCTCAACGGAACGGTAGGAACTCGTGCCGCCGCCCGCGCCGAAAACCGCCGCCAGACCGGCGACGCTCGGAGCATGTCAAGTCCGGTTGCAACTGTCGATGTTGTTGCAGCCGATGACCGACCGCACGAACTTCTGCGCGACATAGTTCAGCTCGTTGGTCGTCTTGGAACAGCTGAACATGCCGAAGGCATGCGGCCCGTGCTTGTCGACCTGGGCCTTGAAATTCTTAGCAACAACGTCGAGCGCCTCACCCCACTTCACGGGCGAGTGCGAGCCGTTGGCGCGGATGAGCGGCTGTGTAAGCCTGCGTTTTGAGGAAACCTCCATTCTGGAACTCTCCTCCGGACACAATTCTGCCACACCGAATTACGGCCTCCAAGCACCAACTCGTATATCCACGGCTTCCGTAAGGCGAAACCCTTGGCACGCGCGCAGGTCCAGCTCGCAAGGCACAACTCCGGCTGCCAAGAGCATTACCACCGCACGCGCGAGATCAGCACACCGATTTCTCGAGGCTCGTCCGGGCAACCGATCCGGCGAGAGGCAAAGAAGCGAGCCGCGCAGAGGAAAGTGCGGCCTTTTCGATCCCGAACAAGTCCCCGGGAAATCCCTCTCCCGGCGGACGATTGCCTGCTAATCTATCCCCTGAAACATTCGAGCGATCGCCTCCCAGCGCTGCGGTCACTGCCGGCCAACGGGAGGAGAGCGATGCATGGGCGCAACTAAGGTCGAACCCTCGCGCACCCAAAGCGGCGTCTTCGTCTTCACCATCTCCGCAGTCTCGGCTCTGGCCGGTTTGCTGTTTGGCTATGACACGGGCGTCATCTCCGGAGCGATCCTTTTCGTTCAGGAGGATTTTCACCTCGCGACGTTTCAGGAGGAAGTCGTCGTCAGCGCCGTGCTGCTCGGCTGTCTGGCCGGCGCAGCCTTCAGCGGGCGCCTGGCGGATCGCTTCGGCCGCCGAAGTGTCCTGATCCAGGTTGCCTGCCTGTTTATCCTCGGTGCGCTGGGAACAGCCTTGGCCACCGACAGGGTTTGGCTTTCGGTAGGCCGCGTGATCGTCGGCATTGCGATTGGGATCGCCTCTTACACGGCGCCTCTGTACATTTCGGAAATATCTCCGGCGCGGGTCCGCGGCAAACTTGTCTCGCTCAATCAATTGATGATCACCATCGGAATTCTCGTATCCTATCTTGTCGATTATGGGCTGGCTGCTTCGCGCGGGTGGCGCTGGATGTTCGGCCTTGCCGCAATTCCAGCTCTGGTCCTGCTGCTGGGGCTCGCATTCGTCCCGGAAAGCCCGCGCTGGTACGTGAAACAGCTCATGCACGAGCGCGCCCGAGAAGTGCTTTCGAAAATACGCAAGCCCTTCGAGGTGGACCCGGAACTGGCTGAAATTGAGGCCAGCTTCACTCAGCAGCAAGGAAGCTGGCAGGAGCTGCTGAGCCCTTCGCTACGCCCGGCACTCGTAATCGGAATCGGGCTCGCCATTTTCCAGCAATTCACGGGAATCAACACCGTCATTTACTACGCTCCCACGATTTTCCAGCTCGCCGGCCTGCAGTCACACTCCGCCGCAATTCTCGCCACTGCCGGCGTCGGAGTCGTGAACGTGCTCCTCACTGTCGTCGCTCTCGAGCTGCTGGACCGCGCCGGGCGCCGCCCGCTGTTGCTCTTCGGCCTGGTGGGAATGATCCTCAGCCTCGCCCTGCTCGGATTTGGGTTTCTCACACAGAACCCCACGCCCGTTCTCGCTTGGGTCTCGGTCATTTGCGTGATGGCCTACGTGGCTTGCTTCGCCATCAGTCTCGGGCCGATCTTCTGGCTGATGATCTCGGAAATCTATCCGTTAAAGATTCGCAGCCTGGCCATGAGCGTGGCGGCGGCCGCGAATTGGGGATCGAACTTGCTTGTCGCGCTGACGTTTCTCAGCCTGCTCCGCGCTCTGGGGGGACCGCGGACGTTCTGGCTTTATGCGCTCATTGGTGTTGCCGCCTGGATCTTCGTGCTTCGCTTGGTTCCCGAGACAAAAGGAAAAACGCTCGAACAAATTGAAGCGGGCTGGCGGTCCCAGCGGGAAGACCTAAGGCATCCGTCATTCTGAACCGAACGAGCACGGACCTGGCATCCCCTGAGCACTTGTGAGTTCCTTCACCGAATCTTGCTAGCTGCTCTTGGTCGAAGCCATACCGGCCCAGGGCGCCGGGACTGGTCGCGATTTTTTCCGCTAGCGGCCTGTGCCAGCCATTGGGTCGACCGTCCGTGCTCTATTCCTCAGCCGCGGCGACTCTGAAACGGCGGTGCATTGGCTGGTCGCCGCCGCGATCGATTCCCTCTCCGGGATTTTTGATCCACTTCCAGATCTCCGAAACCTTCAGCTTCGTTTCAACGATGGTAGCGTTGTCTTGGCTGACCGAAACAATCAGCAACTGCAGCTTTTTCCGATCAGGGTTCGTGTAAGCTATTGTCAGCTGGCCATCGGCGCGTGATCGGGCGCGCACCAGCGGATGCCAGGCGCTCCCCATTGCTGCCTCAACGGATTGCTCCACCGAATCGGCCGAGAGGGTCTCCCGATCGCGGGGATCATCGAACGCGGCAATCCTTACCCCTGCCATCTGGGGCGTTCCGCTGACGCACAAACAAAACGTCGCCAGTCCCAGGAGTGGGATGTGCACGTGACGCACGCCGTATTGCCTTTCAACCGCTTTCACCAGCGCATTGAATTCGTGATCGTTTCCGCCGAAACACGGGACGGCCAGCGCGAACAGGGCACAGATGGCGAGCAGGCGTCGCATCATGGACGTTCTTCCTTCTTCGTCGCGGAATTCTGGTCCACCTCGACCCGCGGGATGCCGAATTGTCCGCCGAGGTCCCGTAGCTCCTCGGGCGTAATCGGACCGACGATGTCAACGAACGTCAACTGAGTGGGTTCGGTCGCAATCACTAACAATCCCTTGAATTTGTCCCCTTCTTTGCGGAAATAGACTTCGATGCTCTGCCCCTCGGTTTTGCTTCGCACGTTGACGATTCGCGACCACTCAGGCGCCTTCAGTTGCTCCCGAATCGCCGCAATGTCCTGCTCGGTGTACTGGCCAGTCTTATCGAATTGGAAGCTGTGAACGTAAATCCCCTTCATACCCGCGATAATTCTTTTCGCCTTGGCCTGATCGGGATCTTTTGGATCGAGAAATGCGCTCGCGAACTGGAGCATGGATTGGTCGAGACTTACATCCACCGTCTTGGCCGCCTTGGCGTCGAACCTCTTCAGCGCGGCGCCCGGATCCCAGTCCTGGGCGAACACCGTCAGCTGGGTAACGACCAGCAGGGCCATCACGATTGCCATCCGTTTCATAGTTCCTCCGCTCTACTTCATGGCTGGCGCGGCTCGGGCGAATTCATCTCCTGCATGATTTGAGTGGCGATCTGCAGCTTACTGCTGGTAATCCGCAGTGCCAGCATGAGCCGTTCCTTCGCCTGTTCACCTCGCTTCTCCCGTTCGTGGTGGTAGGCGAGCCCCCAGGCCAGAACCGCGCACAGGGCACAGGTCAGGGCCCACCGCAAACCGAACCCTTCAAACCATGCGCTTGGTTGCGCGGCCGGCTTCCCCTGGTTCGCGGCCCGAGCCAGCACGCGGTCGGCAAATCCCGCCGGAGGATCGACGCGTCGCAGCGCCTTCTTCAGTTCCCGTTCGAGCTCCGTCATGGATTCGCTTCTCCGAGGCTTGTTCCAATCTTTTCGCGCAACACCGCATGCGCACGGTGCAACGTACTCTTCACCGTATTCAGCGGAATCTTCATGGCTCTGGCAATCTCCTCGAGCCCTGCATCCTCCTGATAGCGCAGGATGACCACCATGCGCATTTTGTCAGGCAATGCAGCGATCACCCGCCGCAGGCGATCCGACAGCAACGGATCGCTGGATGCCGGCAACTGCCCGCCCTCCCGCCGGTGTTCGGGCAGTTCGTCCCAACTCACCTCCGCCGCAAAATTCTTGTTGCGCCGCGCGTAGTCAATCGACCGATGACAAGCAACCCGCCGAAGCCAGAACGTCGCGTGCGCGGTTGATTCCAGTTTCGAGAGGCTCCGGAACAGCTCGAGAAAGACGTCCTGGGCCACCTCTTCGGCAGCCGCCGCGTTTTGCAGGAAGTGGTGCGCAATGCTGAAGACCATCCGCTCGTGCTCGCGCACAAGCTCCTCGAAGTTCAACTGGTTCGCCAGGGCGGCAGCTGCGCCGGTCACGTTGTCCATCTCGCACTGCTAGCGATATATACGGCAACCCGAAGCCCCCAGGGTGCAAAATCTTGCCGTCCGCTCACACGATCGCCGACAGGTTGCCGGGCTGTCTTATGCCGCCCGAACTAGAGGGCAATGCTGAATTCATTCCAAGCGGGCGCGTTCGGTTTTTTCTGGACTCAGATTTCTGCCACTTGGCCGTTCGCTGTTTTCAAGAAGTTGGTACAGCAGAACTCCACAATACGCGCCTCGCACCAGAACCGCTCGTCCCCGCTTTCTCGGGAAATGAAGGCGCAGTGGCCGCCATGTCGCGGCGCGACAAGCTGAATATTGCTGTTCTCCCGTATGGCCGGAGTTTGGAAGATTCGAAAAGGCACGAAGGGATCGTCCTGCGCCGCCACAATGAGTGTCGGCACGCGAATGGCTTGCAAAAAATGCATGGCGCTCGATCGTTGGTAATAATCGGCGGCGTCCCTGAAACCGGACAACGGCGCCGTAATCGCATCATCAAACTCACGAACGTTCCCGGCGTGTGCGAGTTTGGCCATCAGTCCGTTGGCCCGATACACCTCGGGGAAAAGCCCCGCCTTACGCCGCATCCGCCGTTTCAGGCTCCTAACGAAATGCCGGTTGTAAAGAAAATTCCGGCGCTCGCTTAACGCATCACAGCAGGCCGCCAAGTCCAGGCAGGGCGCCACCGCCACGATTCCGCGCAATCGCGTCGGTCGACCGTTTCCGAGTTCTCCTGCCATCTTCAGCGCCAGATTCCCTCCCATCGAAAATCCCGCGAAAAAGATGGCAGGCAGCCGATCGCGCCCTATGAGTTCCACTAAGATGGCCCGGAAGTCCGCGCTGCGCCCGGAGTGGTACAGCGTTTTGGTCAAATGCTCGGTGCCGCCGCAATTCCGCTGGTTCAGGCGCACCACGTTGAATCCCGCCCGGAACGCCTTTTCGGCCGTCCCGAGCATGTAGGCCGACTCGCTTGAGCCCTCCAGGCCGTGGAGCAGTACGAGCGTCGGGCGTTGTTGAGGAATCTCCTGCCAGTGGCAGTCGCCGCGGATCTGTGTTCCCGCCTCGACAGCAAAATACCTTGGGACGCTCGCGGGCAGTCGCGGGAACTGGCGTGGCAAAAACGCGCCCGCTACTGTCATCAGGTGGCCAGTGGGCAGGGCCGGATGCGGCAGGAACTCTTTCACGCTCATGATGGTATTTGCTCGATGCCCTCAACGCAATCCCTGCTCAGGTGCTTCCGCTTTCTCCGCCTTGTTTCGCCCATCTCGCTGGCGGCACGCTCTCGCTTTTGCCGTCGGGCGGCCAGCCGAGGCTTTCCCTTTGCAAGCGCCTCGATTGCGCTCAACAACTCGGTCACTGCCGTTTTGCTCAACACCTGTCGAACCCCGGCTCTGTTCGCTGGGCGCTCCAGCGTTGGCGAAACACGGTTCGTATAGAGCAGTACGGGAAGCGTGGGCCAAGCAAGCAGGATTTCCCGGGCGGCGTGAATGCCGTCCATCACGGGCATGGCGAAGTCCAAGATCAGCACATCCGGCTTCGTTTCCCTCATCTTTTGGACCGCCTCTCGCCCGTCGCCCACAAGGGCGCAAACTTGCCAATCCGACGGAGCTTCCAGGGTGGCTTTCAACGTTTTGCGCACACCGTTGTGGTCACCCGCTACGAGGATTCGAAGAGCCATGCTCGCGTCCGATGTCTCAATACCTATGCTTGATGCACGGCAGATGGGTTGTCGGTCGGGGCAACCCTGTGGCTCGGGTTCCGATCGATTTAAGGTTTCTTCTGTATCGTCACTGGTGGCTCGCTGTCGCCCTTGAGATTTGCCAGTCAAGCCATGCAGTCGAGCAGACGGAGTCTTGTCGCTGGGGGCTTGGGGCAGACCGCGCTGCCACCGCATCTCCGGCGCGCCGACAATGCCGCCCCGGCCCTGGCGGACGCCGACCACTCAAAATCTATGAAAGCCGCCTGCTTGTTTCAAAGGCGTCAAATTCGGATAATGCCAAGCGCCCATTTCGGGGCGGAATGGGTCGGTGGAACTCAGATTCTTTTCCGGGGTGAAAGAGGGATCATGCAAAAACTTGGCTTGTCGTTTGTCTGGATTCTTCTGAGCGCGCTCGCCTGCTCGGCCGGGGACTCCAAACCGCTCCTCATGCGCAACCCGACCATGAGCAAGACCGAGATCGTATTTCAATATGGCGGCGATATCTGGATCGTGGATCGCAACGGCGGCGACGCCCAACGCCTAGTCACCGGCACGGGACTCGAAAGCGGCCCCCTGTTTTCACCAGATGGCACCATGGTCGCCTACACCGGCGACTACGACGGCAACGAAGATGTTTACGTCGTGCCCGCAGCCGGCGGCGAGCCTCGCCGCTTGACCTACCATCCATCTAGCGACGTTGCCGTGGGATGGTCCCCGGATGGCAAGCGCGTTCTGTTTCGTTCGATGCGCAACAGCTTTTCGCGTTTCGAGCGCCTCTTCGCCGTCTCGGTCGACGGAGGCCTACCCACCGAGCTGCCGTTGCCCATGGGCGTACAGGGCTCTTATTCAGCCGATGCTTCCCAGATTGCTTACGTGCCGCGCTGGAATCGCCGCTCGGGCGCTAGCCCCAACTACATCGCTATTAAGCACTACCGCGGCGGCCTGACCTCCCCGATCTGGATCGCCAATCTGGCCGATTCGAGCATCGTGAAAGTGCCGCGAGACAACTCCAATGACTTCAATCCCATGTGGATAGGGGAAAAAATCTATTTCCTTTCCGACCGCCACGGCCCGGTTGGCCTGTTCGTGTATGACTTGAAGACCAAAGAGGTGAGGGAAGTTATTCGCGACGAGGGCTTCGACATCAAATCTGCTTCCGCAGGCCCTGGCGGAATCGTCTACGAAAAGCTTGGCTCGCTTCACATCTACGATCTCGGAACCGGAAAGGAACACCAAGTCGACATTCGTGTCTCAGCCGACATGCAGGAAGTCCGGCTGCATTTCGAAAAAGTTGCCGAGCACATTCTCAATGCCGGTATCTCACCCACCGGACAGCGCGCGGTTTTCGAAGCGCATGGTGAAATCCTCACCGTCCCAGCGGAGAAGGGCGACATCCGCGACATCACGCGCACTCCGGGCGTCGCAGAGCGCGATCCAGCCTGGTCCCCCGACGGCAACTCGATCGCTTACTTTTCCGATGAATCTGGCGAGTACGAGCTCCACATCCGCAGCCAGGACGGTCTCGCGCCCGTTCGCAAAATCGATCTCGGCCAGCCCCCTTCGTTCTTCTACACGCCTACCTGGTCGCCCGACAGCAAGAAGATCGCCTATAGTGACAAGCGCCTCAATCTCTGGTACGTCGATCTCGATCACCCGACGCCGGTCAAAGTCGATACCGACCTGTTTGATACGCCTCTGCATGAGTTTGATGTGGTCTGGTCTCCGGATAATCGCTGGCTTGCCTACACCAAGCAGCTTGGAAACCACATGCGCGCCGTCTTTGTGTATTCGCTCGACGACCGGAAGGTAACGCAACTCACCGATGGCATGAGTGACGCCCTCTACCCCAATTTCGACAAGAACGGCAAATACCTGTACTTCATGGCCAGCACGAACATGGCCCTCACTACGGGATGGTTGGATATGACCAGCGAGGACCATCCCGTCACGCGCGCCGCCTACGTGACGGTCCTGCGCAAGGACCTGCCTTCGCCGATTGCTCCGGAAAGCGACGAGGAAAAACCCGAGAAGAAAGATGAAGCACCCGATACTTCCGCTCGGGAGAACCAGGAGAAAACTGCCGAGCAGGACAAAAACCAGCCGAAGGGCAAAGAGGAAAAGAACCAAGAGAAAGAAGTCAAGGTTTCGATCGATTTTGATGGCATCAGCCAGCGCATTCTGGCCCTGCCCATTGCGCCGCAGAATTATGTGGGCATGACCGCCGGCAAGGAAGGGATCCTCTATCTCGAGCAAGCTCCGCTGGTGGATCTCAGTCAGGGTCCCACGGTCTTCTCCATCCAGCGTTTCGATCTGAAATCGCGCAAGACCGAACAAATTGTGGACGGCGCACGCGCCTTCGCGCTTTCTGACAACGGCGAAAAAATGCTTTACCAGCAGGGCGAGACGGCCTGGTTCATCACCGCCGCCGACAAGCCGGTCAAGCCCGGCGACGGCAAGCTAAAGACGGAAGATATGGAGGTGTATGTCGATCCCCGGGCCGAATGGAAGCAGATGTTCCACGAGGTGTGGCGCATCGAGCGGGACTTCTTCTACGACCCCCATTTTCACGGCCTCGATCTGAAAGCCGCCGAAAAGGCGTATGAACCGTTTCTGGCGGGCGTAACGACGCGTGCCGATCTCGACTATCTGTTCGCCGATATGCTCGGCAATATGACTGTCCAGCATATGTACGTGGAGGGCGGAACGATGCCGGAGCCTAAGAAAGTCAAAGTGGGCCTGCTGGGAGCCGATTACACGGTCGAGCACGGCCGTTACCGCTTCTCACACATCTACGGAGGCCAGAATTGGAATCCCGAACTTCATGCACCTCTTACCCAGCCCGGCGTGAATGTCAAAGAAGGCGAGTATCTGCTCGCCGTCAACGGACACGACCTCCGCGGCAGCGACGAAATCTACAGCTTCTTCCAGGAAACGGCTGGCAAGCAGACGGTCCTCAAAGTCGGACCCAATCCCGACGGCAGCGGTTCGCGTGACCTGACCGTGGTCCCTGTTGAAAGCGAAAATGCTCTCCGCAACCTGGCCTGGATCGAAGGCAATCGCCACAAAGTCGACGAACTGAGCGGCGGCAAGCTCGCATACGTCTGGTTGCCGAACACCGCCGGCGCCGGCTACAGCAATTTCAATCGTTACTATTTCGCGCAGGTCGGTAAACAAGGCGCCGTCATCGACGAACGCTTCAACGGCGGTGGCCAGCTGGCCGACTACATCATCGATTACCTTCGCCGCCCGATCCTGAGCCTGGTAGAGACCCGCGAAGGCGAAATCTATTCCGAGCCGCAGGAGGCGATCTACGGCCCTAAGACCATGATCATCAATGAATTTGCCGGATCCGGTGGCGACGCCATGCCTTGGTACTTCCGCAAGGCGGGAATCGGTCCGCTCGTCGGCATGCGCACCTGGGGTGGCTTGGTCGGCATCGGCGGGTATCCGGAACTCATCGATGGGGGCGGCGTCACCGCCCCACGCTACGCAATCTATGGCACGCACGGTCAGTGGGAAGTCGAAAATCATGGCGTTGACCCTGATTTCGAAGTCGATATGGACCCCAAACTCGTGCGCGAGGGGCACGACCCGCAGCTGGAAAAGGCGGTCGAGGTGGTCATGGAATCGCTAAAAGAACACCCGTTGCCCGAGTACCAGCGTCCGCCGTACCCGGTCTATCATCCGAGCTTCTGAGCGGGCCGCGCGAGCAGTCCTCTTAGTGGTGCGTACATGTCGACAGAGCGCGCGGCTGCTACGGTCGGAAACCGGACCAGATCCAAAGCGAAGTTCCTCATTCGCCGCATCGGATGGATAGCGCTTTCGTTGATCCTTCTCTGGCTCGTGGTCGGCTATCTGGCCACCATACCCGTTGTCGGCAACGATCCTTATTGGCGCACACTCCGGGCGCAGCCCGGCGAATTTGGCTTGCACGCCGAAACAGTTTTCTTTCCCGCGCGGGACCAGACCCCTCTGGTGGCTTGGTACATCCCCGCACTCGGAACGCCCCGCGGCACGGTAATCCTCGCGCACGGCATCGACGGCAATCGTTCCGACATGCTTCCCCGCGCCGCTTTCCTGGTGCGCGACGGCTACAACGCGCTTCTGGTCGATCTGCGCGACCACGGCCAGAGTGGCGGAAATTACGCAAGCCCCGGTTACGTGGAATCGCGTGACATTCTGGGCGCGACGATCTTTTCACGCACCTACTCTTCCCACGCCTACGATCTCAAGTCTCGTCTAGCCTCCAGCCGGGGTACTGCTCAAGAACAATCTCCGCCCACCGCGACCTACACCCACGAAGTCACTGCCACGATCGCGACGGAAAAAGAGGCCAAACAAACCAGAAAGACAGAAAGAGTTCCGCTTTCGCTGGAGGGCAGCAAAATCGATGTTGCCTTCGATCTCGTTCCCGGCAGAGGCGCGCGCACAAAGGTGTCCGGCGTCGCCAGCAGATGATCGGCACGACGGGCGCTGCGAGTCTGGCCGAGGTTATGCACGCTTCACTCTCCTTTCCAGAGCCGGTGATCGGGCGAGCAGCGAAAGTAAATGCGAACCGGCCTCGAGCGCCCTGGCCACATCCTCCATCCGCACCGTTTCTTCTGGGTTGTGGCTGAGCCCGCCTGGCGTTCGCAGAAAAATCATCGCGGAGGGAACTTTTTCCGCCAGGATCATCGCGTCATGCCCCGCGCCGCTCACCATTCGGTGTGGCTTCAAGCCCGTTCTGCGAATCGCTTCTTCGATCTGCTCGACCATGCCTCGGTCCATCGGCACCGACGGCTGGCTGAGCAGGGTGCGCTCGGTCACCGTGAGTCCCCGCCGCGTGGCAATCTCTTGGGCCAGACGCACCAGCGCATCGACCGCGCGCGTTCGCACGTCGTCCACCCGGTGCCGCACATCCAGCGTCAGCCGTGTTTCGCCCGCGATCACGTTTGCTACCCCGGGTTTTGGCTCCACGGTTCCGACCGTCGCTACCAGCCCGGGGACGCTTTTTCCTTCGCGCTCGACCACCGAGATCCATTCCGCCGCGCCCGCCAGCGAATCGCGGCGCAAATGCATGGGCGTGGTGCCGGCGTGATTGGCACGCCCCAGAAAGGCGAATTCCAGTTTGCTCTGCCCGGCAACGGCTTCGACCGCACCCAAAGCCAGCCCGAGCTCCTCGAGGACCGGCCCCTGCTCTATATGAAACTCGACGTAGCCGAGCACGTCGCCCTTCAAACGCGCGGCCGGAATTTCCGCAGGCTTAAGCCCGAAACCCTCGATCGCTGCGCGCACGCTCGTCCCGTGTGCATCCTCGTGCCGCAGCAAGTCTTCATCGAGCCGACCAACGAGCGCTCGGCTGCCGATGAACGGCGTGCCAAACCGTACTCCCTCCTCCTCGGAAAATCCGATGATCTCAATCCCAAACGGAAGCCGTACGCCTTCGAGCGATTCCAGCAAGGCTACGCCCAAAACCACCCCGAGCGCCCCGTCAAACGCTCCCGCGTCGGGCACCGTGTCGAGGTGCGATCCGACGAGCAGCCGGGGCGCCGCCCGATCTGAGCCCGGATAGAACCCGCGCAGATTCCCGGCCGCATCGATTCTTACTTCGACGCCCAGCGGCTCCAGCCATTCCCCAATCTCCTGGTGGCAATCGCGCATGGGAGGGGAAAGAAACGTCCGGCTCGTCGAATCCGGCCTCTCGCTGAAACCGGCCAGCTTGCGGCAACGGTCGATGACTGTTTTGGCCCGAACCCGGCTTTCCTCACTCGGCGGCACCTAGCCCTCGCGCCTCCTTTACGCCCGCCTCGACACGCGCGCGTCGATATATCCGTGCGGCTCATCGGTTGGAACAAAAATCTCGTTGGGATTGTCCTGGCCAGTGTGCGAGAGGTCCACGAGCAGGCAATGGATCTCGAACGCTTCGATCCAATCTCGCTGGTCAAGGCTGCGCCAAATCTCATCGGACGCGCCCAGCAGCGTCGTCTTGTCTGGAATGGGCCGCCGCTCCGCCATCTGCCGCGCCCACGCCCGCGCGCCGCAGCAGCGCAAGATTTCGCTTTCTACTTCCGCCGACGACAGCCGATTCCAACGCGTCAGCGTCTCATTCATGACCCGTCGCGCCGCCCAGCGTTTCGAGAAATTCCCCGACGAGGTTGCCGACGACCGCCGCGCGGTATCGCGCCGTCGAGCGGATATCGTCAATCGGATGCGTTTCGGCCACCGCCGCCCCTCGCGCCTGGCCAATCGCGTCTCTGTCAAGCGCCCTGCCCTCGAGCACCCGCTCGGTTTGGCGCAGGCGAATGGGAGTGGGCGCCACGCTTCCCAGGGCGATGCGCACATCGGCAACCTGGCCCTTCTCGACTCGCCCGAGACCGGCGATTGAGACCTTCGCAATCGCCTGCGCGTTGCGCGCACCCACCTTGCGCCCATAGGAAACGTAGCCCGCAAATCGCCGCTTAAGACAAATCGCCCGAACCAGCTCATCCGGCTCCAGGGCGATCTTTTTGTAGCCAGTGTGGAAATCCAGGTAGGGCACGCGCCTTTCTCGGCGCGCTGAAACCAGAATCAGCTCGGCTTCATAGGCCAGCAGCGCGGGCAGCGAGTCCGCCGCCGGCGACGCGTTCACGATGTTCCCGCCGAGTGTCCCGCGATTCTGGTTCGCGATTCCGCCCGTCCAGCTGGCGGCCAACGTCAGCAACGGAAATTCCCGCCCGACCGTCTCGTGCCTGCGCAGGTCGGTGTAAGTTGAACCGGCGCCGATCCGAACTTCCTCGGGTAGGACTTCGATGTGCCGCAGCTCAGGAAGATTCCAAATGCTCAGCAGCTTGCGCGCCCCAAGCGTTCCGGCTGCAAACTGGACCATCACATCGGTGCCGCCCGCGATCGGCAGCCAGGCCGCCGGCTGCTCCGCCAGCAGCTGGACGGCATCGACAAAACTTGCGGGCGCGACAAACTCATACTCGGTGGGATCTGCCCTCATCTTGCCGCAGTGCGCCGCGCCGCCTCCGCCACGGCCTCCAGAATTTGTAGATAGCCCGTGCAACGGCAGAGATTGCCCGAAAGCCCTTCGCGAATGTCGTCGGCCGTCGGGTTAGGCTTTCTAGCGAGCAGAGCGACCGCTGCCACCATCATCCCCGGCGTGCAGATGCCGCACTGAGCCCCGCCGCAGTTGAGAAATGCCTCACGCAGCGCCCCAAACCGGAGATTCGCCGCGACTCCCTCGATGGTGACGACGCTCGTGCCTTCCGCCTGCGCCACCGGCACAAGGCAGCTCGTCGCCAGCTCGCCATCAATCAGCACCGAACAGGCCCCGCACTCGCCTTCGCCGCAGCCTTCCTTGGTGCCCGTCAGCGAAAGCTGCTGCCGCAGTACATCGAGCAAGCGCTCCATCGGGTAGGCGCGGACGCTGCGCCGCTCCCCGTTCACGACGAACGAAATTTCGGTCTTCATCGCACTCCGGCCGGCGTGCGCGCCGTGGTTGCTCGCCAAGCCGCCGCTCGTTCGACGCCCTCGAAGATGCTCTCGGGCAGCAAGGGCACGCTGTCAAAGGGAATTCCCAGTGCGTCTTCCACGGCATTCACCACCGCCGGCGCCGGCCCATCCATCGGCAGCTCGCCGATTCCCTTTGCGCCAAAGGCGCCATAACGATTGCCCAACTCTTCGAAAAACACGCGAACGGCAGGCAGGTCCGCCGAAGTGGGAATGGTGTAATTGGTCATCTGGCTGTTCGCCATGCGGCCTTCCCGCCATTCTACTTTCTCGTACAATGCGAATCCAATTCCCTGCGCCACCCCGCCCAGAATCTGTCCCCGTGCCAGCACCGGATTCATCACGCGTCCCACCTCCTGCAGAGCGACGAAGTCATCCACTCGTGTGCTGTAACTCGTCAAGTTCACCGTGACTTCCGCTACATAGATGGCCCAGGTGAAGGCCGCATAGGCCTCGCCGCGGTACTTTTGATCGTCCCAGTAGATTCCCTCGGGTGACTCGTACCGCGCAAGCGATCGCAGCCGTTGGTGCGCGGCCACATAAGCGCGGCACGCAGCGCGAAATTCCGCCGCCGTGCCGTTGCCCTTGAGCAGTCCAGCAGCAACCAGCGTCTGCTTTAGGCCCAGCGCCGCCGACGCCACCAATTTGCCCACCACCATGGCCGTGCGCGACGCCACGGTCGGCCCGCTGTTGGGTACCTCGCCGGTGTCGGGCCGCGCCATGGTTACATCTTCATACGGCAGGCCCAGCGCCTCGGCCGCAATCTGGCACAGGACGGTGTTGGTTCCCTGCCCGAATTCGGTGCTCGAAACCAGCACCTTGACGCCGCCATCGGCCGATCCCTCGACTCCCACCACCGAGGCGAGATGCCGCTCGCCCGATCCGGTGAATCCCGCTCCATGCAGAAACGCCGCGATTCCCATCCCTTTCTTCTCCGAGCCGAGGGGATTTTCCTTCGCAAAGCGCCTCTTCTTCTGCTCGTAGTCCGCCAAGCCGAGCGCGCGATCGAGCAATTTCCCTAGATCGATCGGCTCGTTGATCACCTGCTCGGTAATCGTGGTCTGGCCCGGCTGGAGGAAATTGCGCCGCCGAATTTCCGCGGGCGAAAGTCCCACAGCGCGCGCGAGCCTCTCCATGTGCCGCTCGATCGCAAAGAGCGCCTGGGGCGCGCCGAAGCCGCGAAACGCCCCGTGAGGGGGAGTGTTCGTCGCCACCGCCTTGGCCCTCACCCGCACGTTTGGCCAGTAGTAGGGACCGCCGGCATGGATCGTCGCGCGCGACAGCACCACCGGCGAAAGCGTCATATAGGCGCCGCCATCGATGACCAAGTCGATTTCGCCACCCAGAATTTTTCCATCCTTGCTTAGGGCTGTGCGATGCCGCGTGCGCGACGGGTGCCGCTTGGTTGTCGCCGCCATGTCCTCGGCGCGATCATAAATAATCTTTACCGGCCGCCCGGCTTTCATCGCCAGCAGCGATGCGTGGGCCGCGATCATCGACGGATAGTCTTCCTTGCCGCCGAAGGCGCCGCCCGTTTCGGTCTGCACCACGCGCACTTTGTCTTCCGGCAACCCGCACAATTCGACGAGCGCCTTATGCACGTAATAGGGACACTGCAGCGAACCCCACACGGTAATTCCCTTTTCGGCATCGAACGCGGCGATCACGCCATTGGTCTCGATGTAGAGCTGCTCCTGCGCGCCGGTCGAATATTCGCCTTCGACGATGTAATCCGCCTTGGCCCACACGCTGTCCACATCGCCCTTTTCAATTCGATACGACTTGAAAACATTGTCCGTACCCCAGATGATCTGCTCTTGGCGCTCGCTAGAGTCCATCGTGAACACCGCCGGCAGAGCCTCGTATTCAATCTCGACCGCCGCCACGGCTTTGGGCAAAGCATGACGGCGAGGGTGCGCCAGCAGCAGAATGGCCTCCTCGGGATGATTGACGACATCGGCGGCAAGACACGGCTGATCGTTTTCAATCAGCGCGACCCAGTTCCGCCCGGGAATGTCTTTTGCCGATACGATGACGAACTCGTTCCAAGCGACCCCCGGCCCAAAATCTATTTTTTTGATTTTTCCGCGCGGGATCTGGCTGCGCACCGTTGCGCCGTAGAGCATGTGGGGGAAACTGAGGTCGTCGATGTACCGCGCGCAGCCGCTGACCTTGTCGCGGCCTTCCTTGCGCGGCGCAGAGGATCCTACGATGTGTTCAGTCTGGGACCCGGACACGCCTCCCATTGTGACCGAAAATTGCTCCTATTTACACGCTGGATTCCGAGAATCGAGGCCTTCCCTTTGGGACAGTGGTCTCAAGCGCGGACCGATCCAGGCCGATGTTCTCTTCCCTGGGGCTCACGCGGAAATTGGTCGCAATCGAAGGCGAGTTTGCCTCGCATATAGGTTGCCTTCACGACGCCCCGCAAACGCTTGCCCCCATAGGGCGACAGCTGATGTCGCTGGTAGAGCCGCTCGCTCGTTACCACGAATTCCGCCTCCGGCTCGAACACAACCAGATCCGCATCTGATCCCGCGGCGATCCGCCCCTTGTGCGAAGCGCAGTATGGGAAATTCGTTTGCCGTTGGGGACACGACTACCGATATTCGAGCTTATACTCAAGCAATGTCCAGCCCTTTCATGGCTCGCGCCATCGAGCTCGCTATTGAAAATGTCCGCTCAGGCCGCGGCGGCCCCTTCGGGGCCGTCGTGGTCAAAGAGGGCCAAATTATCGCCGAGGCTGCCAACCGGGTCACCGCCACCAATGATCCCACCGCCCACGCCGAGGTCCTGGCCATCCGCGCTGCTTGTGCAAAACTCGGCGCTTTCGAGCTCCGCGGCTCGGAGCTCTACACCTCCTGTGAGCCCTGCCCGATGTGCCTCGGGGCCATCTACTGGGCACGGCCGGATCGCGTCTATTTTGGCGGTAGCGCTTCGGACGCCTCGCGCGCCGGCTTCGACGACTCCCTCATCTATTGCGAAATCGCCCAACCCCACACCTCGCGCAGAATCCCGATGATCCAGCTCATGCGCGACGAAGCGCTGGAAACCTTCCGCGCCTGGGAACGCCAACCCAACAAAATCCCCTATTAGGGAACTTTTGCCGCCCCTGGGGGCAAGTATCGTCAAACCGTGGTAGTGTGGGGTTGGCCTATGCTCCGGATTGGTCTTGCCGCTGCCGAACTCCTCGCGCTGCTTGTTGCCGCGCTCTTGCCTGCCCTAGGACAGGGCATGCAGTACGAAATCCACTCGGAAAAGCGTCTGTTCCCCACAATCGGTCCCGGCGTGGTCGCCCTCAAACGGGATGCCGCCGGAAACTACTATATTCTCGCGGAGCCGGCCGACAGGATCTTGGTTTTTGATGCCGCCCAGCGCCCCAAGGGACAGATTCCCAACGCCAATTCCGCCGGCGCCGTGATCCGCTACGCGGTCGGCATGGATCTGGATTCTGAAGGTCGCCTCTACGTGGCCGACCGCGGCGCGAACGCCGTCAAGGTTTTCGCTCCCGACGGAGCTCCGATCGCGAACGTTCCGGTCACCGCTCCGACCTCCGTCGTCGCGCTTTCCGACGGCCAGTTCGCCGTTACCAAACTCCAATCGAAGCGGCTGGTCCAGATCATGGACCAAACGGGCGCAACGATCCGCACCTTCGGCGACCCGGGTGATCTGAGCGCTGCTCCGACCTCGACACCTTCTCCTGTAGCGGGCCGTCCTACCCCGCCGGTGCCCCCGGTCGATCGCGGGCGCATCACCGGCGATCGTGCCGGAAATATCTATTTTGCTTTCACCTCTCTCGCCGATCCCGCCGTCCAACGGTTTGATCGCTGGGGTTACTCCGCCTACGACTCCGTCATGCCCGCCACTGATTTTGGTGCCCTCGGCGGACGAAACGGGCGCGACGTCGAGCTCGGCTACAGCATTTCCGGCATCACCGGCGCTGACACTGTCAGCGCCTGGACCGACCTCCACTCGGTGAAGGCTTCCGTCAGCAGCAGGGGAGAGCGCCGCGGCCGCACTGGCACAGGACCGGGAACGACCGGAAGCGGTACCAACAGCTCGGCCACATCCGATTCCTCGACAGCGGCGATTGCCGGAGATGATATTTCAGATTCCTCAGACTACGACGGAGAGATTCTTAACTACAACGGGCAAACCGCCTCGGACACATCACTGTTTGGGACTTCCGGGCTGGGAATGCTTGGTCCCGGGTTCGCGATGCCCGGCATGATGGGTATGGGGTTTGGCGATCCGTTTCGCATGGGAGGATTTCCCAGAGCCTTCGGAGATTTCGGCGCCGATCACACCCACCCAGACTTCCCCGGCGGAAGACCCGACGGCGAGGGTTTTGGCCACTTTCATCCCGGCTTTAACACCTATCGCTCCACCGTTACGGTGCGCGTCGCGCTTGACGATCCGTCCAAGCGCAAACTCGCCAAGCCCGTGATTACGGCAATGGCCGTCGATCCCCAAACCGAGGAGGCCTGGGCCGCCATCGGCGACATGCTGGTGCACCTGGGTCGCAACGGCAATCGTCTGGACACTTACTACGTTACGATTACTGGCGACACGACGGCAAAAGCCTCGGCGATTCTCGTCGAACCGAGTCGCATCCTGATCGCCTCCGATTCTTGGGGCATTTACGAATTCGCCCGCCCCGACAATTCCTCCCGGGCACAACCCACCGGCCACACCGCTGTCGCCCAGCCGCTCGCCCCTCCGACGTCCAAATAGCGGGATCGGCCTAGCGACTGATTTGCTGTTCTAACAAGGCGACCGAGCGCTTCTCGTCAATCAAATGGAGGCGGCCGTCGGCGCTGGTGGTTGCACCCTTCCGGATGAGCTCAATCGCGCGTTCCGGGGTAAGTGACGGCGAGATGGCAAACAGCTTCGCGGCCAGATTCACCACGTTCGGCGAAGCCATCGAGGTCCCGGACAGCCTCAGCCTGGCACCCCCGGGAATGTAGCTTTCAACCTCGTATCCGCCGGCATCGACCACCACCGTCGGGCCGTAGCTGGTAAATGAGGTCTCCTCGCCTGCCTGATCGACGGCGCCAACCGCAATCAGGTTGGGGAGGTCGAGCGAGGCCGGCACGTCGCCCAGAAACGCCGCGTCGCTGTTGCTGTTGCCGGCAGCGGTGACGAACAGAGTGTCCGGCGCGTTCCGGATGGCACTCTCGATGGCCTTGCGCCAGACGGCATAAAGCTCGTCGGCACGTTTCTTGCGCTCAGCGGGATCGGCGCCGCCTCCAGTCCGCGACAGCCACGTCTCAAACTCTTCCGGATCGTCTCCCCAACTCATGTTCACCACGCGAACATGGCGCGTGCGGAAATAATCGGAGATCTGCTCGAAATCGGCCGCCAACTTATGCGCCCACTCGACTGTGGGAGGAAACGTCAGTTCGCTCAGTTGGTCGTCGAAGGCGGCGACGACCAGCCGCGCAAACGGATTGCCGCGCACGGCGATACCGGCGCAGTGCGTTCCGTGGGCATAAAAGCCGAGAGTTTCCTCGATTTGGAAAAGCCGGTGCAGCTGCTCGGGAGTTTCGGTGCGATAAACCTTCTCGAGTTCCTGCGCGTCGGGAGAATCCTTGGTGTTTTCGATGTCCAGCCGTCCGTTGACGAGGGCGCGAAACTCGGGATACGTTTCCCGTTCCTCCGGGGACAGCGGAAAGAGGTAGGAGGCCATCGGCGCGCCGCGATCGTCATAGGCCAGCCCGTGGCTGCCGCTGGCCGTCGGTCGCGGATCATCGAAAACCTGTCCGGGATAAACCGAAAGATCCACACCCGAATCCCAAATCCCGACCACAACCGGCGTCAAATCTTGATCCTGCCGGAGGGTGACCTCGCGCGAGGCCCAGATGTCAGGCTTGGTGTCAGGATGGGCCGCGATGTACTCCTTGAGAATCGGAGCGCGCAAGGGTCCGAGTGGAACACCGAATTCGATCTCGTCACGCGTTTCGACGACAGTCCAAGCCTCGGCATTATTGAGCGCACCGGACTTTTCGACGGCGGGATCAATGTCGGTCATCACGCTGGCGAGTGCGACGGATTTCGAGTGGATGCGTGCGTCGACGTAGGAGCGCCGCGCCCAGTCCTCTGCGAGATTCCAGGGCAGCGAATCTACCCCCTGGCGATAGCGTTTCGTGAACGCTTGATCGAATGCTGCACCGTGCGTGGATTTCGTTTCCAGGAAGGCCTCCAGCTGGGCGCGAGCACCAAGGCCGGTGGTCAACTTGGCCTCGGGCTTCTCCTGGAGCGAACGGAGCTGCTCGAGGGTTCCCAGCGCAGCAGAGTTGTCGCTGGCAAGGTCCTCGAGGTCGAACTTGACCTCGGTGAGCGTACGCAGAGTCGCCTTGTCGTCAATCTCGTAATTGTTGAAGATGTTGTCCAGATCGACGCGAACCTTCCGAGCGAAGGCGTTAAAGGTCGCGTCGTCGGCCCCTAAGAGCGCCGAAGCCGAACCTTCGAGCGGGTAACTGAAACGCGGCAGATCCGCTTCGCTTGCTACTCTCTTCTTGTTCGATCGGGCGGCGGCGGGAAATAGAACCGTCAGAAGGAAAAGACATCCGATCGAGCGCCAGAGGGTCTTCGCTGCCGGCATCGTCACACACGTTGGTGCTGCAAGTGAAGTCTAGGCGTCCAGGTGTGACCCGTCAATCGACGAAAGCCACTCGAGCCAAAGCACGCCCAAAGCCTTTCTGTATTTTCGCGCCGCCGATCGCTTGTCGCTTGCGCCGGGGGGGATTGGGACGCCCGTCACTACTTGCGAATCGCCCTTCACATTTTCGCTTTTCTATCGCGCGCGCCTTGGGCTATCCTGCCGAATCATTTCGAGTGGAACGAAGGGTCCTCGATGAGCAGGGCGCGACAAATCTTCTGGGCGGGCTTTCTTCTGCTGGCCGCGGGCTTCGCCGCCGCCTCTTACCAGGTGCGGTTTTCCGCCGAAAGAGTTTTGGCTCGCAACCGCTCGGCGGCGCAGGGGGAGGCCTTGCGCCTTGAGCAGCAGATCGTTCGTTTCAGCGCGTACACCCTTCCCAAAGGGCTGGCTTTTGCCGCCTCTCTGGAGGACATGGGCGTGGATCGGCCGACCGCAGTGCGCCTGGAAGCTTCTGCACAGTCTGTCTTCGACTTGCGTCGTCTTCGTGCCGGCAATCAACTGGCGATCGGACGCTCGCTCTGGGGCGATCTGCGCGAAGTCCGCTACACCATCGATCCCGAGCATGTCCTGTCGATCGCGCCCCAGGGAGGCAGTTTCCATTCCGAGATCGAGGCCATTGCTTCCCATATGGAAACGGTGGGCGTCGGGGGCCGAATCGAAGGCTCTCTGTTTGAGGCCGTCACCGATGCCGGCGAAAACCCCCAGCTGGCGATGCGCCTGGCCGGTATCTTCGCATTCGATCTCGACTTCTCGACCGATCCGCGCCCCGGCGATACGTTCCGCGTCGTGGTCGAAAAGAAAATACTGGCGAATGGGGAAACCGTCTCGTACGGCCGCATTCTCGCCGCCGAATACAACCGCGGCACACGCTCCTATCGCGCCGTCCTGTTCCGGGACGCGTCTGGCAACCAGGCGTACTTCACACCGGAAGGCAAGCAAATGAAGAAGGCCTTCCTCGCTTCACCGCTGAAGTTCGCCGCACCGATCACTTCGCATTTCAGCTATCACCGCTTCCATCCGATTCTCAAGGAATACCGGCCGCACCTCGGAATCGACTACGGCGCCCCGATGGGCGCTCCCGTGCAAACGATTGGCGATGGCCGGGTCATTTTTGCAGGGCTAAAGGGCGGCGACGGTAATCTCGTCAAGGTCCGGCACGCGAACGCCTACACCACCTATTACATGCATCTCTCGCGCGTTTTGGTCCGCAACGGCCAGCGGGTCGAGCAGGGCCAGCCGATCGGGCTGGTCGGCATGACGGGGCTTTCGACCGGGCCGCATCTCGACTTCCGCATCGAGCTAGGCGGACGATTTTTGAACTTCGAGAAGCTGGGACTTCCCACCGCCGATCCGATCTCCAAGCGCAACTGGCCGGCATTCGCTGCCGCCCGCGATCGAGCCTTCGCCCTGATGCCGCCGCCCGAGGGAGACCACACCTCCGTCGCCGAGAGCCGGCAGCCCCGAGCCCCTGTTTCCTCGGCTCGCTGAGCGCACCAAAAAAAAGTGAAGCCCGGGCGCACGGGGAGTACCAGGCAAAGCGGAGTCGGGCGGGATCGAATGCTTCGCGATTTCAGGGGCGAACTTCCCAGGTGTCGCCCTCGCACAGCAGCTTGGCGAGGTCGCCTGGTCCGCGCTTGGCCCGGACGTCGCGAATCTGCGCGGCAATGTTTTCCTCGTAGCGCGGGACGTCCGGCCAGGACCGGAAGACGCCGATGGGAGTCGGAAAACCCGGCTGCTCTTCCATATGCGCAAGCAAAAACGAGTATGCGGGCTGCCGATTATGCTCGTCGTGGACCAGGAGATCCCGTTCGGTCTTGCCGTTGCCAACGGAGACCACTTCGAGATTGAGCCCGTTCAGGCGGATTCCCTTGTCTCGGTTCCGTCCGAACACGAGCGGCTTGCCCTGCTCGAGCTGCACAACATGTTCGCTGCGCGCATCTTTTTCGGTCAGCGATTCCCACGCGCGATCGTTGAAGATGTTGCAGTTCTGAAGAATCTCGACGTAGGCAGAGCCCTTGTGCGCCGCCGCCTTCCGCAGCGTCTCTTTCAAATGCTGCTGGAACACGTCGACCGAGCGGGCCACGAATGTCGCATTCGCGCCCAGCGCGAGTGCGATCGGATTAAAGGGGCGGTCGGCGGTCCCGTAGGGAGTCGATTTCGTTTTCTTGCCGATTTCCGAAGTGGGGGAGTACTGCCCTTTCGTCAGTCCGTAGATGCGATTGTTGAACATCAGAACTTTCAGCCCGACGTTGCGGCGCAGCATGTGAATGGTGTGATTGCCGCCGATCGAAAGCGAGTCGCCGTCACCGGTCGCCACCCAAACCTCCAGATCCGGGCGAGTGATTTTAAGGCCGGTCGCCACCGCCGGCGCGCGGCCGTGAATGGAGTGAAAACCGAATGTGTTCATATAATACGGAAAGCGGCTCGAGCAGCCGATGCCGGAAATGACGACGAACTTTTCCTTCGGAATGCCGAGCTCCGGGAAAACCGACTGCACGGCTGACAGGATGGCGTAGTCGCCGCAGCCGGGACACCAGCGAATCTCCTGGTCGGTTTGAAAATCCTTCTTGGTGTAAGGCAGCGGCAGGGTTAGCGTGCTCATCGGGATTTCTCCAAATCCGGGTTCGAAACGACCGTGCGCATTAGTCCAGGAGCTCCTCGATTTTCTGCTCGATTTCGGATTGCTTGAAGGGCTTGCCCTGAATTTTGTTGTAGCCGACGGCGTCCACTAGATACTTCGCCCGCAGCACCATCACGAGCTGGCCCATGTTCATTTCAGGCACCAGAACGCGGTCGTAGCGCATCAACACATCGCCCAAATTCTTCGGCAGCGGATTCAGGTGACGCAGGTGAACGTGACCGATGCGGCGTCCCTTGGCGCGCTGGGCTCGGAGCGCGGCGGTGACAGGCCCGAACGTCGAGCCCCAGGCCACGATGAGCAGATCGCCCGAGGGGTCGCCGGCGGCGACGACGTCGGGAACGTCTTCGACGATCGCCGCGACCTTTTCGGCGCGCAGATGCACCATGCGCTCGTGATTCAGCGGCTCGTAGTTGACATTTCCGGTCACGTCCTGCTTTTCGAGTCCGCCGATGCGATGTTCCAATCCCGGCGTTCCGGGAATCGCCCAGGGACGGGCGAGCGTCCGGGGATTTCGCCGGTAAGGCCGGAAGCCTTCCGGATCGGTTTCAAACTTCACCGGAATTTCCGGCAACTCGGAAACCTTCGGGATCTTCCAAGGCTCGGCCCCGTTCGCCAGGTAGCCATCGGAGAGAACGATCACCGGTACCATGTACTTGATGGCGATGCGGCTCGCTTCCAGCGCCATCCAGAAGCAGTCACCCGGCGTGGCGGGCGCCAGCACTGGAATCGGCGCCTCTGAATTTCGGCCGAAAAGCGCCTGGAGCAAATCGGCTTGCTCGGTCTTGGTGGGCAGGCCGGTCGATGGACCGCCGCGCTGAATGTCGCAGATGACCAGCGGCAACTCGACCGCAACCGCCAAGCCAAGTGCTTCGGTTTTCAGCGCCATTCCCGGACCAGACGTGCTGGTGACGCCGAGCGAGCCGCCGTACGCCGCCCCGATTGCCGAAGTGATCGCCGCGATTTCGTCTTCGGCCTGAAAGGTGATGACCCCGAAATTCTTGTAGCCGGAAAGCTCGTGCAGAATGTCAGAGGCCGGAGTGATCGGATAGGAACCGAGAAACAGCGGCAAGCCCGATTTTTGAGAGGCCGCGACGAAGCCCATGGCCAGCGCACTGTTTCCGCTGACATTGCGGTACACGCCGGGAGAAAGCTTGGCCGGCGGAATCTCGTAGGTGATCTGAAACGCCTCAGTGGCCTCGCAGTAACTGTAACCGGCCCGCATCGCCGTGCGGTTGGCCTCGACCAGCTGCGGCTTGGCCTTGAATTTGTCCTCGATCCAGCGCAGGGAGGTTTCCATCGAGCGGTTGTAGAGCCAGTAGCACATCCCGAGCGCGAAGAAATTCTTGCAGCGGTCCATGCTCTTGGCGTCCAGACCAAGGTCCTTCAGCGCGGCGCGCGTCAGTTTGGTCAGCTCCACCGGAAACACGCGATAGCCGTCGAGCGAATGGTCCTCGAGCGGATTGGTGCTCATCTGCGCTTTGCGCAGATCGGTCTCCTGAAAATTGTCGAGGTTGACGATCAGAATGCCGTTCGGCTTGAGGTCGGAAAGGTTCATCTTCAGCGCCGCGGGATTCATGGCTACCAGCGCATCGACGCTGTCGCCGGGCGTGTAGACGTCGCTCGAAGAAAAATGAACCTGAAAGCCGCTGACGCCGGGAAGAGTGCCCGCCGGGGCGCGAATCTCCGCCGGGAAGTCGGGGAGGGTGGCCAGATCATTGCCGTACAGCGCCACCGTATTGGTGAACTGGCTTCCGGTGATCTGCATTCCGTCACCGGAATCGCCGCAAAAGCGGACCACCGCGCGCTCAAGCGTCTCCCGCTTGCGCTCACGAGGAGGAGCTACTGTGGTAGACATAGATTTACTGCTTCCTGTCCTCTTCCTTAGATAGCAGAGGAGATGGACGAGATGCCGGGCCGTTCCCCAAACCAAAGAGCAGCTGCCGATGCTCTCGTCTACGGAAAGCGTAACACAAACCGAAGCCGCCGAGCCACCCAGTCACGAAGATGAAACGCAAAGAGGCAAGATGATTTCTTCCCTGCTCCGACCTGGAATTTTCCTTTTTCGAAACTGCGCACCTCCCCAGGCGCATCAGAATGGTTCAGGATCACCTCCAGCGTGGCGGGAAGCCGGCAGCAACCTCGGCTGCCAAGTGCCAATTGGGGCTATTCCGCACCGAGGAAGATATAGCGGAGGAGAAACAAGACGCTGAGCACCCAAATCAGGGCGCTAATTTCCCTTCGCCTTCCTGCGAATAGTTTCAGGAAGGTGAAGGAAAGCAACCCCATGCTCAGACCCGTAGCGATGCTGAACGTCAGCGGTGTGGCGATGAGCGTCAGAAACGCCGGAACCGCATCGGTAAAATCATCCCACTTCACGCGTGCAACCGCCCCGCACATGAGCGCGCCTACCAAGATCAGCGCGGGCGAAGTGGCGTAGGAGGGAATCGCCGCCACAATCGGCGCGCAAAACATCGCCGCCAGAAACAGCGCCGCGATCAGCAGGTTGCCCAGGCCGGTGCGCGCGCCCGCCGCCACACCGGCGGCGCTTTCCACATAGCTCGTGACCGTCGAGGTTCCCGTCAGCGCCCCGACGATCGTGCCCAAGGCGTCGGACAGCAACGCACGGCTGGCTCGCGGCAATTTGCCATCCTCGAGAAAGCCGCCCTCTTCGCACACGCCGACCAGCGTCCCGACGTTGTCGAAAAGATCGACGAAGAAAAATACGAACACCAGTTCGCCGAGCCCCAGTTTCGCCGCGGAGCGCAGATCGAGCTTCAGGAAAGTTCCCGAGGCATGCGGCAGCGAAAACAAGTGCTCGGGCCAGTGGCTTACGCCCAGCGGTATGCCCGCAATCGTAATCGCCACGATGCCTACCAAAATCGCGCTCCCCACCCGTTTGGCAACGAGAATGGCAATCAGCAAAAGGCCCAGCAGCGCCAGAATCACTTGCCGATCGGAAAGTTTCCCCAGCCCGACAAACGTGGACGAATTGCCCACGATAATGTTGGCGTTGCGAAATCCGATGAAGGCGATGAAAAGCCCGATGCCGGCGGCGGTGCCGTGCTTTAGGCAATCGGGAATCCCGTTGACGATCTGCTCGCGCACATTGGTGAGAGTAAGAATCAGAAATAGCACGCCGGAAAGCAGCACGACGCCCAGGGCCGTCTGCCACGGCACATGGCGCCCGATCACGATCGAGTAGGTGAAATAGGCGTTGAGCGACATGCCTGGCGCAAGCGCAATCGGGTAGTTCGCCCACATGCCCATCACCAGCGTTGCGATGGCCGATGAAACACAGGTCGCAAAGAGCACCCCATCGACCGGCATGCCCGCCTGCGAAAGAATCTGCGGGTTCACCACCACCACGTAGGCCATGGTCATGAACGTGGTGAGCCCGGCCAGCAGCTCCCGCCGCAGGGTGGTCTTGTTTTCCGAAAGATGAAACACGCGCTCCAGCATGCCGCTTCCCCGGCGCAAAATCGCGCCCCAACAAAGCTAAGCAAAAATGAGTCACTATAGGGTGCGCTCAATCATCCAGTCAATCAAAGAACGCAACCCAAAAGCCGCGGGGTCAAATGCCGAAGGTGGCAGCTTCCTCCTCGATCGCCTGGGCTAAGCTGCGCGCCTTGTCCGCCGGCGCCGCCCAAGCCAGCAAGCAGCTCGCCACCTCCTCGGCCGTATCCCGCGTCGTTGAGGTTTAACGCTGGTCAGTTCTTCCCTTCCACATTCCCGCGTCCGCCCGGGCAGTTGGGAATCAAATAAATTTATAGTGAATGGGCTCTAGATTTTCGACTCCCTGATCTATAGGAGGGTCCTATGGAAAACGTGATGGACCCTACCTGCCGCCGATTGAAGAACCCCAGAACCCGACAATGAAGCTACTGTATCGCTTGACGCGCCGCCAATTTGGCAAGGTACTGACGCCGCTGAAGGTGGCCTACGCCCGTCTGCCGGTTGCATTTACACTCTTCTCCTCGAAGATCAGCCGTCTGGACAAAAAGCTCGAATTGCCTCGCGAGACCGCTTTTCTGGTCCGCGAACAGGTCGCGCGGACTAATGTTTGCCTCTTCTGCATGGACATCGGCCGCGCTTTCACCATCAAAGAATCCATGGACTAGGCCAAATTCGACGCACTCGAACATTACCGCACGAGCCCTCTTTTCACCGACCGAGAGCGCGCGGCGCTCGATTATGTGACCGAACTGACCAAAGAAAAGAAAGTCAGCCCGGAAACGTTTGCCCGAATGCGCCGCCATTATTCAGAACGCGCCATCTGCGAAATCGTCTGGCTGGTCGCTACCGAGCATTTCTACAACATGACCAACATCGGCCTGAACATCCATTCCGACATGCTCTGCGACCTACGCCGCACCGCCGCCTAGTGCTCTTCGGCTTGTTGGATGGCCCATTGTTCGGCGCGTCGAGGGCGGGCCACCACGGCGGTGTTCCTGCCGCGGCACGGAACCGCCTTGGGGGCGATGAATTTCTTTGGTCTCCTACACCCGCCTTGCGGTTTTTTTCCTCCTGAGTGAACTTCGAACAGGTGCCGCGCCCTCGGCCTATCGCGTTAACCAATTGGCGTATTGGCTTGAGAGGCAGCGGCTCGCGCAGTAGAATGCCGCCACAAGTGATAAATCGAACTTGCATTCCTTGCTTCGCGCTCTGGGTCGCGCTGCTATCGGTTTGTGCCAGCCGACCGCCGATCTACGCTCAAACGAGCCCGCCTCAAACATCCGGTGGCGCCGTCGCTTCCGCCGCGACGCCGACCTACCACATGCTGCGCGCTGCTTCCGGCACCAAGAGTCTCGAACGCAATGGCCAGATGTATTTTGAGGATCCCCGCTCTACCTTTCGTCTTGGCGACGACCACAAGATCATGGTCGAGTTCGAGTGGACAGGGCCAGTCGGGCTCCATCATTTTCAGGGCATGTGGAAGGACCCTGGCAACAACGTGGTATCGGTCGGACGTTTCGATTTCACGGCGCAGAACTCCCCATTCGCCGCGTACTTCACCCTGCTGATCGATGAAACTGCGCCGACCGGAATCTGGGGCATCGAGGCACGAATAGACGGCGAGACGGCGGGTACCTACTCGTTCGAAATCGTACCTGCCGATGCCCCGCTGCCGGCGGCTCAGCCCGCTCCACGCGTTCCACCAACTACCGCCGAGGTGTATAAGCAGGCTCAGGCCGCAACGGTGTTTGTAGAGAAACTGGATGAAAAGGGGAGACCGATCAGCCGTGGCTCAGGATTCTTCGTCGAACCCCGCATGCTGCTTACCACCTTCGAGAATATCGACGGTGCAAGCGGATTGCGTGTTCTGTTTCCGGACGGCCGGTCCGAAACAACCAATCAGATCCTCGCTTGGGATCGTTGGCAGGATTGGGCGATTGTTCGAGTGAATGCAGCCGACGTCCCGGCCCTGAAACCTGTCCCACAAAAATCCTGGAACGTGGGAGACCGCTGCTACTCTCTTGGAATTTCCGCGGGAGGTCGTACGATTATCGAGGGCGGCATTTTGGGCGATGTGACCCAACCCCGAATCGGCGAGCGCCTGACGGTTTCCTTCGCGTCCGAGCCCAGCTCGCTTGGCTCGCCGTTGCTCAACGAATTCGGTGACGTCGTCGGGATGTTGGGGGGCGAACTTCTGCCGGGCCTGCAGAATTCCGAACCTCCCTCGCAAGGCGGCACGGATTCCCTGCCCGCCCCACGCGCCGCCATGGCCGATCTCGCCGTGCCCATCCTGAGCGTGAAGCCGCCGTCCACCGGGCAAGCGCCCTCCGCGTTAGCGGACCTGCGAGCCAAGGGATTGTTTTTGCGACCGCTCGAAACGAATGACGAAGTCGCTTTCGCAACGCTGTCGTCGGGAATCGACAAAAGAGACGGCGGGCCCGGCATGCCCCGCGATTGGCGAAATCAGTTCTCGCTGAGCGACCGTCAAATGTTCGTCTTCATCAATTGGAATCCGAAGAGAAAGTACAAAGGCGTCGCGAGCGTGCACTTCTTTGACCTTGACAACAAAGAACTCGCTCAATCCTCTGCCTTGAAGGTGAATCTCCAGCCGGATAACTTCACACGCACCTACTGGACCGTCCCACTGAACACATTCGTGCCGGGCGCTTACCGTGTCGATGTCTACCTCGGCGATGCTCCCGCGTGGCGCCAGTATTTCCGTATCACTCCTTAATCTCGATCTCGCACCGATCGATCATTACTTGCGCAAACGGCCGTTTACACTTTGCTTCGTGCTAGGCGATCCTGATATCGTTCTTGCGTCTCCTGCTGAGAGGTCTTTGCCTGGAAACTGGTCATTTGCGGTGCAGGCTGTTCCGCCACTCGCCAGAGATCAGGCTAAGCACGGCAAAACTACTTGGACTTCTACCGATCACGGTGTCCAGCAGAAATCGCCTCATCCTTCTGGGACCCTCAGGACATGAGGATGGCAATCGGGCAGCGCGAAAGGAAGTAGAACCATTGGGGGCAAAAGCTTGCGCGTAGGGTTGATCGGCTGGCGGGGAATGGTCGGAAGTGTTCTTCTCGAACGCATGCGGGAGGAGTCTGACTTCAGCGGCATCGAGCCGGTCTTCTTCTCGACGTCCAATGCCGGCGGCGCCGCTCCCCAGGAAGCGGGTGGCGCCCCGCTTCGCGACGCCCGGAACCTGAAGGACCTCTCCTCCTGCGAAGTACTCATCAGTTGCCAGGGCGGAGAATACACCACCGAGATTTACCCCCTGCTGCGCAAAAGCAGCTGGGGTGGTTACTGGATCGACGCTGCCTCCACACTCCGCATGAGCGACGATGCGGTGATCATTCTCGATCCTGTGAATGCGGACGTGATCCGCCAAGGCCTTGCCCGCGGCATCCGCACCTTCGCGGGGGGCAACTGCACCGTCAGCCTGATGCTGATGGCCATGGTTGGCCTGTTCAAAACGGACTTGGTCGAGTGGGTCACCACGATGACCTATCAGGCCGCTTCAGGTGCCGGTGCGGCCAAAATGCTCGAACTCGTCAAGCAGATGGAATGGCTCAGCGATCCAACGCGCAAATCGCCCTCTGAAAACGCGCTCGAAGTCGATCGCATGGTCATCAACGCGCAGCGTTCAACCTCATTGCCCGTCACGGAGTTCGGCGTGCCCCTCGCCGGCAGCCTCATTCCCTGGATCGACAAAGAGATGCCCGGCGGCCAGACCAGAGAAGAATGGAAAGGCATGGCCGAAGGAAACAAAATCCTCGGCCTCGATCCCCCCGTACCCATCGACGGCATCTGCGTCCGCATCGGCACGATGCGCTGTCACAGCCAGGCGCTCACGATCAAGCTGAAAAAGGACGTGCCAATTGCCGATATCGAGCAGCTCCTGGCTGGCGCCCACGAATGGATCCGCGTCATTCCCAACACCAAAGAATCTTCCGTGCGTTGTCTTACCCCCACGGCCGTTTCGGGAACGCTCAACGTCCCCATCGGACGCCTGCATGAATTGAATATCGGCCCGGAATATCTCGGTGCCTTCACAGTCGGCGACCAGCTCCTCTGGGGCGCCGCCGAACCCCTGCGCCGAATGCTCGGCATTCTTCGCGAACATCTCGGATAAGGCGAAGACGCTCGCCTCTGCTCCGCCAGCGTGATTGCGAAGGCAACTCGGAAAAGCCGGTGTATAATGCCGCCACTTTGGGTGAAACAAACTGCTCTGGGCCGCCGTATAGGCGTCCAGGAGGATTCCATGCATCGAAAATTTCTCGCGTTGTTGTTTAGCCTCGCCTTGCTCGCCCTGCCGAGTCGGGCGCAGGATTCGAAACTGAACGGAACCTGGAAACTGGATGTGGCCAAAAGCAACTTCGGACAATTCCCGCCGCCGACCAGCGAAACCGACACGATTACTGTTAGCGGTAGCGAATTCAAACAGCAGTTCACCAGCGTCACCGCGCGCGGCAGTCAAAACGGGCTGCGCTCCTGCACGATCGACGGCAAGGAAGTGGACCTCACTCCCGACGATCCGCGTGTTCAGCTCGGCGCGATTAAGCTTTCTAAGATGCAGTGCTCGTGGGAAGGAAAGTCTGTTGTCTTCCTCGAGACGGCCAACTTCAACGGTGACGTGCTTACTGACAAGCTGACCTTTACCCCTTCCGATGATGGCAAGACGATGACGATGGCGTCGCACATCACCTCCGCCACCATGAATGGCGACCGCACTTTGGTTTACGACGCGGCCGACTCGAGCGCGGCCGCGGCGCCCACAGCTGGCGCGGCTCCGATGGCAGCGACGCCGGGGACAGCGGCGATGATCCACGCCGGCGGCGCCTCGAACCTCAGTGGTACTTGGAAGCTGAACATTCCGAAGAGCGACTTCGGCCAAATGTCTCCGCCCGCAAGTCAAACCGACACGATCGAAGATAGCGAGCCCAGCATCAAGATCGTGGAAGACCAGAAGGGCGGCATGATGGGCGACTTTAACATCACCACAAACCTGAGCACCGATGGCAAGGAAACAACGTCAACCGGAATGGGCGGTTCCGAAGTGAAAAGCACTGCGCATTGGGAAGGGTCAACCCTGGTGGTGAATTCGACGACGAGCTTTCAGGGCAGCGATGTAAAAATCAAAGATAGCTACTCGCTCAGCCCGGATGGAAATACCCTCACTGAAATGGCTCACGTCGAAACCGGCATGGGCAACTTCGATTCCACCAGCGTGTTCGACAAACAGTAGCCGATCCCCACAAGGCAGATTGCAAGAAAAGCGCCGCCGATGCTTATAGAGCCGGCGGCGCTTTTCTTCGAGCCGCGCTCTGTTTCGTCCAACTCGAAATCAGAAGATCAGTTTCAGCGCGAACCGAATCTCTCGCTGACTGTTGGGGACGGTGCCCGCAATCAATCCGTGAAAAGGGATTGATCATTCCACTTCGCTTCTGAGCCCCGCCGACAGAGAGGAACTGGGGCAGCTGGAGGCATTGTTTGCGGACAGACGGCCGTAAACAGGCTGGGATTCGCCCAGAATGCCGCTCACGCTTCTCGCCGCACGGATTTTGCGACCATGTCCAGCGTTGTGTCCAAAGATGGCAGGCTTTTCGCGAGCTGCCCGGACCCTCTGACCATTTGGACGGCGGCGGGGCCGGCAAACTTTTCCTGTGTAGTGAGCGTTAGAACAACAGTTTCAGCGCAAACTGAATCTCCCGCTGGCTATTGGGGATTGTGCTGCTAATGAAGCCGTACGTCGGACTGGGCACTCCCGCATCGGTCGGACCGGCAGCGGTATACAGGTCCGTGTTCGTAAGCCCGAAATCGGTTCGGTTCGCGATGTTGAAGAACTCCGCCCGGAATTGCGCCGAGAACCGCTCGGTGATTTTGGTGTTCTTGAGCAGGGCAAAATCCAAGTTGATGAAACGCGGACCAAAAAGCGAGTTCCTTCTTGCGTCGCCAAGCGTGCCGACAGGTTCAAGCGTGAAGCAGGAGCTATTGAGCCACTGCGGTTCGTCGATCGGAGACCCGAGGAAGGGCACTCTCTTCTCCACATAAGGGTCGCAACCGGGAATTACATCGGGGCGGGTTGACTGCGCATTATTGGACAACCCCGCCTGATCGAAACCATCGCTGATGCTGAGTGGGCCGCCACTCTGCGCAGTAAAGATGCCGCTGAGTTGCCAGCCCTCAACAAGCCGGTTACCGCGGAACGGCAGCGTGTAGATCACGTTGGCAACGAAGTTGTGGCGGAGATCGAAGGTGCAATTCCCGTATTCGTACCGCGGATCGTACGGATCGAGCTGCCCAAGAGCACCCAGCTCAAGGCCGTAAGAGCCCGAGCCATCGTCAAGGCAATGGGAGTAGGTGTAGGAGAGTTGCATGGTGACTCCCCGGGCTGCCTGGCGAACCAAGCTCACCTGGAGGGAGTTGTAATTGGAGTTTCCTTTCGTGACATTTTCGTTGAGAGAAGTGTAGTTGTCGTTTACGCGAGGTAATACCGGCTCCACGGCGCCTAAGATCGGATCGAAAGCACCGAAATAACAACTCGAAAGATTTGCGACCGTGGGAACGCACGGCGTTCCGGTGCCGTAAGCCACGCAGCCTGGAAAGACCGTCGAAAAGCAGGGCGTGCCCGTTGTGGGATTTTCGATCCTCACCGAGGTGTTTGTAATCGACGGGTTCAGGTTACGTTGGCTAAATAGATGGACGCCGCGGGAGCCCACATATCCCACAGTCAAGATCGTCCCTCTTCCAAGATTTCTCTGCACATTCAGATTCCATTGCTCCTGATACGGCGCCTCGTCGGTCGGGAATGGCACACCGTCGCCGAGACCGGTGCAGAAATTAGTGTTGTTGGTAAGGTTGTTCGCTGCGCACAACGTGGGCTCCTCTTGCGGCGGCAACGCAGGAGGAGCTCCGAGGAACGGATTCGGGAATGGTTCGGGTAGCAAGAAATGATAGACAAACGGTGGATCGAAGTAATAGGCGGATGCGTAAGTCCGAGGAGCGACGGGGTTGTGGAAAATTCCAAAGCCCGCACGGATCGACGTATTCTGCCCTCCGAAAGGAGCCCACGCCAAACCGATTCGGGGATCGATATTCTTTCTATTCGGGCTCGTTTGAAAAACGTGATTGACGGGAGCGAACCCCCCATTGCCATACGGTGGATCCAGTAAGGTGTAAAGTGGCCAACCGGACGGATTGGTTCCGTACTCATAGCGAACACCGAGGTTCAGTGTCAGGCGCGAACTGACCTTCCAACTGTCGTTGATATACGGGTTGACGTCGATCTCTCGGAAGTAACGGTTAGGAATGTCAGTGTAAGGGCTACTCTGGACTGCGTACCCGAGCAGCGGAGTGCCCTCGATAAACGACTGCAAACTAGTGAATACGAAGAAGCCTCCGTACATGAACGGCGCGTAGATATTGGTTTGGACGCGGAGGAGGTCCGCACCGACGGTAATTGTGTGGGCTCCATGGTTCCACGCGACGTCGTCGCCTACTCCGAACGTGTTCTGGGCGAGGCGGTCCGAAACGAATTGGTCACTGCCCACGCCTGTGCACGGACCGCACGGGATCACGTAGGCATCTTCGTTGCGGCCAGGAAAGAAATCCAGGGGATCCGAGGCCCCTCCGAGCGCGCTTGAGAACGAAGACTCGTACGTCCGAACGAAGATGAATCGGGCCGAATTGACCACATTGGAGGAAAATATGTGCTTTTCCTCAACCGTGAAGTATTGATTCTTCGTGTGGTCCACCTCCGGCCAATAAGGCAGGAACGAGCCGAACCCGGCGAAAGGATTGTGATTGTACGCGCCGTCGAAGACATACCGCCCGAAAATGTTATCGCTGGACGAAAGCGCATAGTCGATTCGCCCGAGGACGTAATTTTCGTTTGAGATCTGAGGTCCGCTTACCGTCGTGAAGTAAAAGCCGCCCAGGTCCGGAGCGCCCGCTGGTGGAGTCAGCTTGTTGTAAAGGCCCATGATTCCAGTTATTGCAGCCGCGGCTGCCGCCGTTTGCCCAATTGCTCCGGAACCAATCGCCTCGGGGATCGGGAGAATGGGGTTGGTGGCGGTGCCCGGAGCCCCGGACGGGCTGGCAGGGCATGAGGCATTCGCGGGACTCTGAATGCTGCACGGCAATTCGCCAGATGCAACATAAGGCTCTGGGATTCCCACGTCCGGGATTGATTGACCCAGTGATTGGCGGAAACCCTCATAATTCCCAAAGAAGAACAGCTTATTCTTCTTTACGGGTCCGCCCAGACTACCGCCAAATTGATTGCGGCGGAATTGGGGCTTGTCCGGCTGACCGAGCCCGTTGAAATCATAGTAACTGCGGGAGTCCAGTGCGGAATTCCGCAAGAATTCGTACGCCGAACCGTGGAAATCGTTCGTACCCGATTTCGAAACCGCGTTCATTACGGCGCCATTGCCGCCAAATTGCGCGCTATAGGTATTCGTGAGGAGCGTGAACTCCTGGATTGCTTCAATTCCGAGCGAAGTTCCCAGGGCGGCCGAGCCAGCCTGGTGATTCCAGAAATCCTGCATGTTCGTGTCGTCTAGCAGAAATTGCTCGCCTTCCGTTCGAGCTCCAGCGATAGAAAAGCTGGGAGCGTTTCCATACAACGCGCCAGCGCCGCCCGGGATCGGCGTCACGCCTGGGGCAAGGTTCAGCAGTTGCTCGTAATTTCGGCCGTTAAGAGGCAGGTCGACCATCTGCTGCGGGCTTACCAGCGTCGAAACGGCGGTCGATTGCGTCTCCACCTGGGCGATAGAAGTTTCAACCGTGACCGTCTGCTGCGCCTGGCCAACGGGCAAGCTCAAATTAACAACGAGCTGGCTGCCGACAGTCAGATTGATGTTGCTCTGCACGACTGTCTGAAAGCCCTCTTTCGAGGCCCGTACCTCGTATGGACCGACGACCAGATCCGGTGCGTTGTACCGGCCCTGATCGTTCGAAGTGAGAGTCAGGCCGACGCCTGTGGCCGTATTCTTGACTACCACCTGGGCACCGGCGATGATGGCGCCGGTCGGGTCCGTCACCGTTCCGGAAATATTTGCTGTAACCGCTTGCCCAGACACGTGAGTTGCTAGACTAACAAAGAAGAAAAGAAACAATCCAACCAGCGCGAGAATAGAAGCCCACCTCGATCCCGCACGACCCTTGGTCATAACGGCCTCCCACCCAGTTTTTTGGTTTCCTACGGGAAAGTGCGCCCCCCGGCGCGGTGCTGGGCGAACATTTACTCCGCGCGTGGAGAGTTGTCAAGCGCAACTTTTAAGAAATGGGGGACTTAATCGCATCCGGCAGTACCGGTGACATCTCAGGAAACGCGGAGTGGTAACTGTAATCGCTTCGAGCCGTAAGTACCAGAAGAAGGTCAGCGTAGTTCGCGACGGGATTTTGCAGATGGAGATGCAGCGAGACTGACGTGAGGCACAAGGACAGCGTCGGCCGCCGGCGAGCGTAAGACTCGACGGACCGATTCCAGGAACGCAAGCACCGCACAGGATTTCTCGTTCTTGCGCCAAATCATGCAGACGTCGATTTTGGCGTTCGGCTCATCGAGTGGCACGGCGACCACCTCGCCGCCCGAATGCGGACGCCCGGACGACTCATCCGGGAGTATGAAAATTCCCTTGTGGGAGGCCACGTGAACGATCTGGCTGTCGCCGTTCGCCACCGGATTGAGCGGCACGTGGAGTACTTGGGGAGGGATGCCGGCCTCGGCATAGAGCTCCAGAGTTTTGTCGTATAAGGCCGCGCAGAACTGGCGATTCGGCAGCAGCAATGTTTCCCGAGCGAGGTCACGTATGCGCAGCGTTCGGCGACGGGCCAGCAGGCTCGTCCTGCTAAGATGAACGACAAATTTTTCCTCGAAGAGAATTTCCGAATCCAGGCGAGCGCCATCGACGATCGATCTCCCGAATCCGATGTCGATATCTCCTTCTAGCAAAGGCTCGATTTGCAGGTCCGAGAAAATCTCATCGTATTGCAGATCGACCGCGGGGTATTTTTTTGAATGCTCCACCAGCACGCGGCTCACGCGCTCACCAAGTCCCGGCGCAATGCCCATTCTCACCAGGCCGGCTTCGCCCGATTTCGCCAGGCGCACGCAATCAGAGACGCGCTCGGTTTGAGCGATCAGCGCCCTGGCCTCGCGCAGAAGAGCGCGGCCCGCGTCGGTTAGGGCTACGTGCCGGCGATCGCGCACCAAGAGCGGCACGCCGAACTCGTCCTCTAGCTGGCGGATCTGGCGGCTGAGCGGAGGGACGGTTAGGTGCAGCTCGTTTGCCGCCTTTGAAAAACTGAGCCGTTCTGCGACTGCGACGAAATACCTGAGCTGCCGGAACTCCATGGCAAACTCCCACCCTGAGGAATTGTCAGTTTTATATTCCGAATCGGTAAAAGAAGCAATCAAAATAAGAAATAGACAAGTGCTGCTGAATTGGTATTAGTTCTCGATCTGTTCTGGGGTGCTTGTGTATCCCGCCTCTGGGTGGGGTCTGGCCCATAACGATGCGAAGGGGCGAGTGCACATACTGTCAGATAAGAACGCGCGTATTCGTATGGACTTCCAAACCCTATGTGTTGCTCGAGGGAAAATTTCATATTTCCTTCTAGGTTCGGGAACTGTAGCTCGGTTGCTGACTGATAGGTTTCAAAAGGGGGAAGGGGCGATGAATTTACGGTTCGTTCGACAGGTCCTCACAGTTGCGGCTTTGGCGTGCTTGGCGATGCTGTTCCTATGCGTCTCGATGGCGAATGCGCAAACAGCAGGTACTGGTGCGATTACGGGCACCGTGACGGATCCGTCGGGCGGAGCAGTCGCGAACGCTACCGTGACGGCCACGAACACGGGTACCAACCAATCGCGCGACGAGAAGACCGGTCCAGACGGCGTCTATAAGTTCAGCCTTCTGGTGCCGGGAGTCTACAGCCTAAAATTCGGTGCCACGGGTTTCAAATCGGCCGAGGTTCCCTCGGTTACGGTCAACGTCACAGAAACATCAACGGTCAATCAGGTTATGCAAGTGGGTGCTGTGACGGAA